>CAZHOX010000015.1:16629-30440 GCA_964534345.1 uncultured Anaerolinea sp. | reverse complement strand
AATATCCGCTACGCTGCGCCGGGCGTCCCCGAACAGGAGATACTACGCCTCGCACGAAAGATTGGCGATGGCGAATGGTTGGAGACTCTACCCGAAGGGTTGAGCACCAAAGTCGGGGAGCGCGGCGGACGTCTTTCCATGGGGCAGCGTCAACTGGTGGCGTTGATGCGTGTACTGGTGCAAAACCCGGCCATCTTCATTTTGGACGAAGCCACCGCCAGTGTAGACCCGTTCACCGAATGGCAGATCCAGCAGGCGCTCAACCTCATCCTGAAAAATTCGACAAGTATTCTCATCGCGCATCGCCTGTCCACCGTGAAAGCCGCAGACCGCATCGTCGTCATGCGAAAAGGCACCATCATTGAAGAAGGCAGTCACGAAGGGTTGCTAACTCAACAAGGACATTATGCCGAGTTGTATAACACGTACTTCCGGCATCAATCCCTTGCATACGTGGAGCAGGTGAAGGAAATGGTGAGCAAGTAGAAAGTATTAACAAAAAATGCCCGATGAAAATTTCATCGGGCATTTTTATTTTACAAATTATTTCTTGAAGGCGGCTCAAGCAATTTTGCCAGTTCTCTTGCTCCATCATTATCTGTCACAGCCAACACCTCATCCCCTTCTTCGAGCTTGGTACCGCCTCGTGGAAGGGTGATCTGTCCATGACGGATGATGGCGGCGATCACACATTGATCGGGCAGTCCCAATTCCTTGAGCTCTTTGCCGATCGCCCTTGCTCCCGGTGGAACCTTCTCTTCCACCAGAGCAAATCGTCCACGGCGTAATTTGAGCAGGGTCATCATATCGCCAAGGGACATTTCTTCCTGAATGAGATGAGCCATCACATCTGCGTGATTGATGGTTTCATCCACGTGGAAATTTTGGTCGAACAACCAGGCATTACGCGGGTTGTTGATGCGGGCCACGGTACGGCGGGTTTTGAACAATGTGCGAGCCAGATAGCACAACACGAGGTTGGCAGCATCATCATTGGAGCAAGCCACAAGCACATTTGCCTTTTCGAGTCCGGCCTGCTTCAATACGGTTGGGTCAGTTGCCAGTCCTTCATAAATGACTTCAGTGGGAAGTTCGTGATGAAGACGAGCAAGCAGGTCACGGCGATGTTCGATCAACCGCACTTGATAGTTTTGTTCCAATAATTGTGAAGCAAGCTGAGCACCTGTGCGCCCGCCGCCAGCAATAAATACATACATGTTATGCCTCCTTCGCTTCCTGCAATTTTGCACGCAGGGCTTTGACCCCTTCGAGGGTCGCACTTACAGTTATCACATCACCATTCTTAAGGGACGCAGTGGGGACCGGCAATTCTGCACGGCCTGCTCGGGTAAGAGCGGCACAAACGATCTCATTGCATCCATCCAGCAGGGTGGAAATTGTCATTCCATCCCATTTGGGGGTAACGTACATCTCATACATTTCCACTTCACCATTTCCTGCGGAAAATACCGCGCGGAAGGATGGGTCGATCAACAATTCCTGCACGCGTTCAGCTCCCCAGGCTGTGGAACTGACGATCTGCAAGCCAAAGGCTTCGAGCATCTCGCGCATGGTTGGGTCATAATTGCGAACAATGACCTGCTTCACATTGGGATAGTGTGTGCGTATGGTATGTCCAATGACCGCGTTCATGGTGTCAGAATTGGTGACTACCGCAACGCCATCTGCCTTATCAATGCCTGCACGGGACAATGCGTCAGAGGAGAGAGCTTCCCCTTCGACGACGCGCCCTCTAAAATCAGGGTGGAGGCGATTAAAAGCCTTTTGGTCGCTATCTACGATCACGACTTGATGTCCATTCTTAAACAGGCGGAAGGATAATTCCGCACCTACTCTGCCGCAACCTACGACAATGAAAATCATTTTATTACTCCTTATAGCCCGCTGTCTTCGTGGACATGATAGGGCACATTTGTGATGACAATATCGTGCTGGTGTTTCAACTGCCCGCGCAATATTTCTGCGGTATTGGTGTGCAGGGTGGCGGTCACGCGGTTATCTGAAACGAATTCAGGAACCACAATGGTAATGGTTTCGCCGGGTTGGCGCTGCTCTGCAATGTCCGAAATATAACCGAGAATTGGTTCAACGAAGAGGCGATAGGGCGAATCCAACATCACCATGCGTACCCCTCCGCCCCAGGTTTCCCATTTGCCGCGAACCTTCTCTGCATCTGCCGGTTCGATGACCACATGAACTGCTGTTACATCATCTGACAACATACGGGCATAACGAAGAGCCGCCAATGTGCCTTGATGTACACCGCTAACCGGCATGATGACGCGATGTCGAATGGTGTGCGGCGGAATAACTCCAAAATTATCAAGGGAAAGTTTTTTGGCAAGGTTGTTATAGTGGCGGTGAATTAACCAGAACGCGCTTACCAGAAGCGGAATCAGGAATAATACGACATACGCGCCATCTTTAAACTTTGTAACGGCGAAGACCATCATCACTACAAAGGTACACACAGCGCCAAATCCGTTGATGATCATTTTTAAACGCCAGCTTTTTTCATAATGCAGGGTGGAGCCTTTTTCCTCTTTTGTTTCGCCAGGCTTCAGTTTACCGATCTTCCACCACCGCAGGGTCATACCACTCTGAGATAAGGTGAAGGATAAAAACACACCAATTGCATATAGTGGGATCAAGCGGGTCACACTGGCATTAAAAATAACAAGCAGAAGAGAAGCAATGATCGCAAGAGTTGCAATGCCGCGGGAATATACCAAGCGGCTGCCTCGATAGGTCAATTGGCGGGGTAAAAATCCATCTTTTGCAACCAGGGCGCCCAGACGGGGGAAATCGGCAAATGCTGTGTTCGCAGCCATGATGAGAATCACTGTGGTTGCTGCGATCAACATGAGGTAAAGAAAACCTCGATCTCCATAAACTGTGCGAGCAAACTGGGAAATAACAGTTTCACTTTCAGAAGGTATTGCATTGATCTGTTTTGCGAGGAAGGAAATACCTAAAAAGAGAGAGCCCAGAATAAGAGACATCCAAATCAATGTAATGCCGGCATTCTTGCTGCGTGGCTCCTTAAATGCTGTAATGCCATTCGAGATCGCCTCAACGCCTGTAAGGGCAGTAGTACCACTTGCAAATGCGTGCAGAATCAAAAATGGAGTAATGGCAGATACCGCCCCGTGAAATGTAAGTTCAGGCGGGTCAATCACGGTCCCCAGGGTACCTGTCAAAAAGCGGAACAACCCCATTCCTACAGTGACCAACATCATAACCACAAAGAAGTATGTTGGAATGGCAAATGCCACACCTGATTCCTTTACGCCGCGCAAATTCATCAACATGATAAACATGATGAACATGACAGCAATAGGAACCCGATATGCATACATTTCAGGAAAGGCAGATGTGATCTGTGCAACACCAGATGCAATCGATACAGAAACAGTAAGAATGTAATCGATCAAAAGAGAGGCACCGGCAATAAGAGCAGGCAACGAGCCAAGGTTATCTCTGGCAACAATGTACGCGCCGCCGCCATCTGAGTACGCATGGATAGTCTGTTCATACGAAATAGTAACGATCGCAAGCAATGCAACGATCGCCATGGAGATCGGCACCACCGCTCCAAAGGCCATTGTTCCCGCTGCCGCAAGAATCACAAGAATTTCCTGTGTTGCATACGCAGTTGAGGAAAGTGCGTCAGATGCGAAAACAGCAAGCCCAACTACCTTTCCAATGGTTTGATGTCCTGCATCTGCTGTTGAAAGGGGACGGCCAATGAGCCAGGAACGCCATGTGTGTGGCGGTTTGTACTCTGCTGTTCTTTCAATAATAGATGTCTGTGAATTATCTTCCTGTTTTATCATGGTCACCAACTTAAGGATAAAAAAAATATGTCATTTTTGAAAAAGCACAAATGCGGATTATAGTACAAATCTGTTTTGCGCGGAACTGAACTTATTTGAGGGAGTGTTCAAAAGAATGGGTTTTCGTTATCTGCAAAGGGCTAAGAATAGAATATACAAAGGATTTTTGCAGCATTGCCGCTTCGTGTCTTGGATGTCTACAAAAGCAGACACTCCCTTATTTGGGTTGAGCAAGGGGAATTTGCAAATAAAAGGTACTGCCTTTGCCCACAATGCTATCCACCCATACACGCCCACCATGATTGGATGCAATGGAACTAACAATGGCAAGTCCCAACCCAGAACCGGGTTGGGCACGGGTTTCACGCTGCTTGCCGCGATAGAATTTCTCAAACAAACGCGGGAGGTCCTCTGCGGCAATTCCAAAACCTGAATCTTCGATGGAAAAGATCAAGTAACCGGGCTGTGAAATCGTTCGAATGATCACACGCCCACCATCTGGCGTATATTTGATCGCATTTTCAGTCAGGTTATATACTGCTTGATGCAAAAGCGCCTGATCTGCCTCTACAGCATGAGGCATATCCTTTGGTAGTTCAACACTCAGAGAAATATTCTTTTGGGATGCCTGCAGTTGCAGCGCGCCGGTGACACGTTCAATAATATCCAGCACGGTCACATGTTCCACCTGTAACCCAACACCGATCTCAATACGGCCCAAATCCAACAGGTTATTGACAAGGCGGGACATATTCTCCACACCTGAAATAATTTTCTTAACATAGCCCTGCTGCTGTTCGTTCAATTCTCCAACCATTTCAAGCATGGTGGCATACCCGCGCATCAAAGTTAGAGGGGAACGCAAGTCATGGCTTACCGTAGCCACAAACTCTGATTTCATCGTATCCAATTCCTTGAAATGGGTAACATCGCGCATAATGCACACACGGCCGATCTGACGACCATCCACAGTAACAGGAGAAGCGGTTGCAAGGTAAGTACGTTTATTCGCCAGCACCAACTCGGTAGATTGCACTTCAGTTGTAGCTGTTTGCAACAAGGCCAACAGAGGTTTAAGTTTGATCGCTTTTTCTGTTTCCATGCCGCTGCTAACATCATCTTCACTCTGCCCCAGCGCAGTGGATGCCGCTCGATTGGCAAGCAACAACCGGTTACGATGATCCGTCACCAGGACCGGGTCTGGCGTGGAATTAATGATCGCCTCCAACTGTCTGCGAGATGCTTCTACATTCAAATAAAGATGGACATTCGCCACAGCCAGAGCCGCCTGCCCAGCCAACGTCGTTACAAAGCGGACATCCGAATCAGAAAACTTGCGCGGTTGTTCAAAACCAGCCCAGACCACGCCGTAATAACGATTTTCATGCCGCAATGCCACTGCCAATAACGCCATAGGTTGAGACATGGAAGGATCAAGGCTGAGTTCGCGTGTGCGCCCCAAATTGGGTAATACGATCTTTTCCTGGCTTTGTGCAAGGTCAAGGATCTGGTCATCGAGATGGGTGTAAGTATCTTTTGCTGTGCCCAGCGCAAAGCGGGAAGGCAGTTCAACAAATGTATCAGGGAGAACGCTCGGCGAAAGCACCACGCTCACCGAACTCGCACCAGTGGAAAGGATCGCCTCCAACACCGGTTTGACTGCATCCTGCATCTCCAGGCTGGATGCCACCCCCTGACTCACCTGCAAGAGACGATTTAATTCCTCCAACCGTGCCTGCAAACTGGAACGCATTTGCTCAAATGCGCCACGTAATTGACCAACCTCATCCACGCCATCCACCTGCAATGGATTATCGAGATTCCCCTGTGCAATACGGTTGGCTTCTGTTGCCAAACTCTGCAAAGAACCGGTTACCACACGCAAACCGAACCGCAAAGAGATCATGGCAACAACTGCCAAAAAGATGATCATCAAGGAAAGCGGAAGAGCAATATCCAATGCAAATTGCTGCACCTGTTGGGCTGGGACCTTCAACACGATCGCCCACGGACGCCCAAGGACAGGTTGATAGAAGACTAATTCACGCGTTCCATTTGCAGCAGTATCATCATAGAAAAACGCCTCGCTGCCGCTTTGGCCGGTATAGGTTGACAATACCTGAGTGGGATCAGAATGATAAATAATTCGATTGTTCTCGTTCAGCAGAAAACCCGTACCCCCAAGGCCAACCATGTGATCGATGCTCTCGATCAATGGCAGGGTTAATGGGTTTGTTTCCAGCGTGGTACGTCCGATCAAAATACGTTCCACTCTGCCCGAAGATTCGACAATGGCAACTAAAAAAGAAATACGCGAAGTATCACCCACCGTTGAAGGCGGGATGGAATAAATCTGCGTTAATACCCCGTTGGAGGCCAGCAAGATACCGGTTTCTTCATCTGGAAAAAGCTTATAGTCAGCCACTGCACTTTCAGGGTATCCTGCCAGCAATTGCCCACTATCCACATCCAAAACATATATCTGGTCAAAGTACGGAACCGATTTAATTCGCAGCCCAATGATCGATTTCAACTCATCCCCGGTCGTATCCAATAGGCGCGGGTCAGAAGCCAATTGCACAGCCAGGTTTTGCCCTGTCTCAAGGAAGAACGGCACACTTTGCGCGGCGGATTCTCCAGAACTGGAAAGACGGTCTTCCAGCATATCGCGGGCGGCGCGGCCAGCCACCACCCAATCCCCAACGAGCAGGGTCAAAAGCAAAAGTGAAATAAACGTGCCAACCGCAAAAATAAACCGAGACTCAAGGCTGCGCTCCCCTGGCGAAGGCTGCAACATCTGCTTGCCGCCCCAGCGGGTTGGAAATGCCATCGAAATGATTTGCGCTACAACGCCACCAACCAGCATCTCGCCGCCAAAAGCAAGCGTCACGATCAGCGCATTGCTCAACGCGAAATCAAGCCGGGCTGTAACCGGCGATGAAACATCAACACCCCATTGGGTGAACAAAGCACTAAAGACATAAAACAAAAGATGGAAGGGAATTAAAAGTAACGCACCCACAAGCGGCTGACGCAGCAACTTATATGCCGATGTACGATATCTCTGGCGCATATTAACGGCAAACCAGGTGCCCATAAACGCCAGTTCAACGATCGAAAAAAGAGAGTACGTATCCCATGCGCCGCGTAATATACCGGCAACGGCCCCGAGCACCGCAGAACCCATTGGTCCCAAAAGCCCGCCACCCAACAGCCAGGGGATGGCCGAAAAAATCATCAGCGCAGAACCAGGCGCATCGGAGGGCACATTTGGCATCGGTCGGGAAGAAGCGGAGGAAAGTCGCAACCCGATAAACAAAGTTGTAATTGGGATCAAAATCAAAAAAGCAACAAAAAGCCCCCACTCACGTTTTTTCCACTCAGGCTGATACCCCCGCCAGCGATACAAGGCATAAGCCGTGGTCCCTAACAAAGACACCCACACAAACCAACCTGCAAGGGTGGGCGGGGCGGGAAACGGGATGCCTGCAAGAAGAGTGAAAAAAAATTCCATTCGTCTGAATTATAGCCCTTAAATTTTTTCCTGCGTATTTACAAGATTGTAGTTAAAGGCATATTAGGAATACGCCCCACGATATTTCTCCGGAAGGAGAGCCGCCAGCGCCGCCATGATCTGATGCGTCCCCTGGGCCACCGCCTCCTGCCGCCCTGAGGCCTGCCCAGTCAACCTGAACATTTTCCCCACCTTCACATGCACCTGCGCCCGCCGAAACTGTTTGAGGTGTCCATACACGTTCTCATTTTCCGTGCCAATAATTGCAATCGGCAAGATCGGCGCGCCGGATTTGTACGCCAAAAATGCCGCACCGCCGCTGCCTTCCTCCAACGCCCCTGTGACCGAATATCTGCCTTCCGGTGCAATGACAATAATGCGGCCTTCCGCAAAACCATCCAAAGCTGCACGCAAAGCGCGGATGTCGGAACGTCCGCGGTGCAGCCAGATAACGCCATACCAGTCGATCATTTTTCCGAGAACAGGGAGGTCAAACAGCTCGATCTTGCCAAGTGCATCGGGCGGAGATGGCAGAACCGAGATCAAAACGGGCACATCCGAATCGCCAATATGGTTGATCACCACCAACAACGGTCCGGCTTTGGGAAAATTTTCCAACCCTTCCACTGTGACCTTCAAGCAAATTTTAACGATGAGTTTCGCCAAGCCATGCCCAAACGTGCGAAATGCACGGCGGGCGGCAGTCAACTTTGGCAGGCGCACCAGTTCGGGGCGCCACACATCCGTGACAGGTTTAGGTGGAAGCGATGGCTTGCCCTGCATAAACACCGTGGTATTCCTCAGGTAAAAGTCCTGCGATATGTCTCATCACCAGATCTGCATTGTTTTTTCGCGCTTCTCTGCGCTCCGCACCCTTTTGGGTGATCGGAGGAAAGATAATTGGCTTGCCAATGCGCATTTCAAGCTCCGGCTTTTCGCCGCGACCCTGCCAATACAATTTGGCACGCTGCCAGAAATCATCTGTAGTGCCAACCAAACCCACCGGCAGCACTGGAACCTGAGCATGTTCAATGATATAGCCAACCCCGGGCATGGCGTGGCGCATGGCTTTTTCATGAGAACGCCCGCCTTCGGGGGCAAGCAATAGCGGGCGGCCTGCTTTCAAAATGACAATGATCTTTTCAAGTAAAGCACGGTCATAATCGCCGCGGTGGACTGGGATAACGCCATACATCCTCAGCAGTTGGCCTTGCCCTTTTTTGGCAAACACATCTGACGCCCCAATCACTTCCGGCGCTTCCGGCCAAAAGCAAACAGACAGCGGCGGGTCAAAGATCGAGATATGGTTGATCGCGATCACATACGGTTTGCCCAGCGGGACATTTTCCAATCCAGATACCTTCACCCTTCCCAAAATATGAAAGATGGAGCGAATGACTGGCCGCAATACGAATCGGTTGAGTTGAATGTGAAAAGGAATGGGATAAGCAGGCATGGTTGGATATAAAAAGTGACAGTCTTTTGAAAGTGACTGTCACCTACTTGGCGATATTTATTTGCACAATTCCATTACGTGAGTAAAGACTTGTTCCACGTCCATTTTATCTGAGTCGATGATGATGGCATCATCTGCTGGGCGCAGCGGGGCAACAGCGCGAGTGGAGTCGATGCGGTCGCGCTCAATGACCTTTCGCAGAATTTCATCGTAATCGGCTGCTTCTCCGCGTGCAATCAGTTCATCATAGCGGCGTTTGGCGCGTTCTTCGGCACTTGCATCCAGATAAATCTTCAAATCTGCTTCTGGCAATACCACTGTGCCAATATCCCTGCCGACCATCACCACTTTGCCGCGCATTCCAATACGGCGCTGCTGTTCAGACAAAGCCTTGCGAACCCCCGCATATGCCGAAACGACAGAGACATTTGCATCCACATTGCCGCCGCGCATATCCCAGGTGACATCTTTCTCTTCAATGACCACATCACAGGCACGGCCATCATCTTTTGATGGCGGACGAATGTCGATTTGGGCTTTTTGAGCCAGCTCCGTAATGGCAGCCTCGTCTTTTAGATTCATATCATGCTGCAAGGCGATCCATGTGATGGCGCGGTACATAATACCGGTATCAAAGAAAAGGTACCCAAGCGAAAGGGCAAGTTTATTGCCCAGCGTGGATTTGCCCGATGCGGCTGGGCCGTCGAGGGCGATGATGGAAGGGGGGGATTGTTTTGTCATTTTGTTTAGTTATCGAGGAAGAGATCGTCACGCACCCAGAGGATGATGGTTTCACCAGTTTGCGGCATTTCACGCAGGGTGACCCAGCGAATCCAATCGGCAGGGAGGGTTGTATCCCACGCAGGAGTAAGCCGCCAGGAGAAGTCCTGTCCACGGTAGGCGGAAACAAGGGTGGGATTAATTTCAAGAGGTGTCACTACAAAATAGGGCGAACTGGCAGAATCCAGAGAATCTACAACTTGCACCTGATGATCACGGAGAGTCCATTCCAGCGCAGGAGAGTTCACGCCCACGATCATCACTGGAGCCACTGTATCATTTCCAACACCGAGGTTTGAAATTTCACTGACAGTGGTTTCCAAAAGATGGGCTTGCATAGAAATAGAGGAAGGCCACCATAATTCGGGGTATGCCATGCCTCTTAATCCGGCTGTGCCAAGTGTGCCGCCCAGACCCAGTATGCCAAGAGCAAGCACAAGTCCCCAGACTCCCCCAAACCGAGCGGTGCGGATGGACCAGCCAGCCGCAACCAAAATCAGGCTGAGTACCAGCAGGAATAATGAGCCGATCAGAAGCCAGAAACGAATCACATATTCTCTTGAATTCGTTGGAAACCAGACCATGCTCGAAAAATCGAGCCAGGCGAAGACCCAGATAAACACAGTCAAAAAGACCACGCCGCCAACTTCGCTGCGTTCTTCAGGATAAATATTAACATTGCGCGCCAGTTCCATGGAAGCAAGCGTGAGAAGCGGAATGAGGGTCCAGGCGAGGTCTGTAATTTGGCGGGAAGGCAAAAAGACGACAAGAAGAAGTGAAACAAGAAGCCAGATACTTAGAAAGATGATGCGCCGCCCGCCTCTGACCCAGCCGCGAATGATTGCAATAAATGCGAGTAAAAACGCAAGAGGCTGGTAGATAAGCAGAGAAACAAACACTCTCGTTGCCGGCACATTTGACGGAACAAGCCAGGAGTTGATATATGCCGGAATGGAATTAAACGCGGCGCTGAGCCCTTTTGGGGCGATGAAGAAGAGGGTACCTGCGGCGAGGAAAGTAACTATAAATGGGACGAAGGCGGAAGACGGAATGGAGAATGCTGGGGCAGCAGGATGAGCGTCTTCTTGAAGTTCGTCAGCGGGGAGTGAATTGCTGCGAGAGCGAAATAACTGGAAGATCGCCCATGTGATTCCCAAGCCAAGCAAGCCAGGCCAAATGGAAGGGCCGCTGAGTAGAAAAAGAGCAGCAAAGAAACCGGCAAGACCATATTTATTTTTATCGAAATATGCAAGGAAGAAAATAAAGAATGTGATCGCAAAGATGGAACTGGCGGCTTGTCTTGATAGCGCTGTCAAGCCGGGGTCGAGGGCAATGAAAAAGGCGAGGATCAAGCCAGGGCGGGGTCTGAGGCGTTTTTCATCGAACAAGAGAGGAGCTAAAACGAGGAGGCTTCCAACAAGGGCGGGGAAGAAGCGGGCGAGGAAATCTGTCCCGCTGCCATAAAGGAAAAATAGAATCGCCGTGGATAGGATGTAAAAGGGATGCGGCGCGAGAGCGGGGCTTGCGCCCTGAGTGATGCGCAGGGCTTGCAAAGCAGGCGCGGCTTCAGCATCGGTGAGAGGCATGGCACCGAGTTGGATGAAGCGCAACGCGAGGGCAAGGAGGAAGGCCAGCGCGTACAGCCAGCCTGCGTATTTGAAATGTCGGTTGGTCATGGGGTAATTGTAATCGGTTTAAATTGGGCCAATGAGTAATTATGGTACTTCGTAAATAACAACTCCGCCTTGCTGGAAAACAGGCGTGAGATACATTTGAAATTTCTCTTCTTTCACCGGCATGGAAATGCGTTCGAGAGTGCCGATGTAAATGTAGCGGATGTTGTATTGCTCGATAATGGCTTGTGCTTCATCCCAACGGGTGGTGGCATACAGACGTTCCATATCAGTACGGCGCGAGCCTTGCGGTTCAGATGTTCCACGCCATTGAGATTCGTGGCCGGGCCAGCCGAGAACAGTCTGCAAGCCGGTGAGCATGGAGATGCGGGCATAGGCGCTGTAGCCATCTCCCACGGCTTCGGCGATCACCCCATCTGGCGCGGTGAGCAGGAACTCAACAGCGGCTGCTTCGTCGGGGTCTTCTCGTTGGACGCGCTCAAAATCATTGAGGGTGAAGCCAAAAATGGGTTTGAAATTATTGGTCTTGGTCATTAACCCAAAGGTTGGGTATAGCAGGCCTGAAAAAACAACAAGGCCAATGACAACGCGGAAGGCAATGTTCGTAACCCCGCGCAAATTTTGCAACAGATATGCTGCGCCAAATGCAGCAGCAAGACTCCACAACATCCATGCCTGATAGTAGAACTTGAAAACAGTGTTGATACGATACCCGAACTGATCGCGCAAATAGACAAATTCAGGAGCAAGGACAAGGACAGTGCCAATGGTGATGATGAGGAGAACAAAGGCAGTGGACAGTCGAAAGGCAGAGGGAGAGGCTGAGTCTGCGAGGGGCTTGACTGATTGGTAATTGGTAATTGGTGATTGGTGATTGGCGAAGAGGAAGGATAGAGATGGGATAAGAACGGCAAGCAGGGTGATGAGGCTGCCGATGTACATTAATCTACGCTGGAAGGTGGCGCTGATATATTGCGCTGCGTTCATCTGCTGCGAATCGAGGAAATAGATCACAAAGTCTTTTTCTACAATGGTGCCGAGCCAGCCAAGAAAGAAAGCAAGCAACAAAAGAATAAAAGTGAAGCCAAGCCCGAGTAAAAAGCCGAGTTTCCAATTCGATTGAATCTTTTCACCGCGCCACACATAAAGAATCCACGCAAAAATGGGGATGAGTAACGTACCCCACATCATCCAGAGATGCGCTCCCCGAGAGGGATACATGAAGTTTGGCAAAAGGCCGCCTGCCTGAGAAGAAAAACCCAGATAGAACGGAAAATATAACAACAATGAAAAAATACCCAGCGGAATGGCGAGGACAAACAAATCTTCAAGGCGGCCCCAACTCCACCCATCTTCACGGGAACGCCAAAGCACATAAGCAGAGACGATCAATGCCGCCGCAACAAGAATATCCCATGTGTTGAGGAAGGCGAGTCCACCGAGGACAAGCGCTGCAAAAGCAAAACCAGTGTAATTAACAGAAAGGCGTATGCCAAACGGAAAATTTATCTCGCCGCGTGAACCGCCAAGGAAAAGGTTCAACGCCACAGCAATGGCGAGCAAGCTAAAGGGAATCGCCAGCACATGCGGATGCAAATCTCCAAGCAGGAAAGAGAAGAAAGGAAATTCATCGATGACTTCACGATGGCTGCCCAGCATGTCGTAATCTTGAATCACGCGGGAAGCACGCCACCACCAGAGATAACGGTCGGGCATCCAACTGAACGGTTCCACAGGCGGAAGGGAAAGTTCCTTCATGTCGAGCCATTTCCAAAAGGCGCTGGTGAATTCACCGGTGATCGGGTCTTTTTTCCAGAACAGTCCGAGGCGATGCATCACTTCAAATACGGTTTCAAAGTTGGAGATGAGCAGAAGAAAAAGAGGCGCGAGGAGAGCAGAAAAAACTGTGGATAGTGGACGATGGGCAGTGGACGGTTCATCACGGTCTGCGGTCTGTTGTCCATTGTCTGCTTTTGAAAGCAAGTTGAACAAAATGCCGTACGACCCCACCGCGCCAAGCGCAAAAACGAGCGAGGTCATCAGGTTGTGCGCCGTGCTGCCATTGATGCCTGAAATGCGCGCAAGCATGGCGGTCATCACATAGCCGAAGTAATAATAAGAAATGGCATAGCCCGAAAGCCACGGGTCCTGCGGAGGAAATGTTGGCGAGCGCAAAATGCCGTTGATGAAAGCAAGTTCCATGGGGCGTTCGGTGCCGGTCAGGTCTGGGTTGGCAGAGCGCACGAAGGCAAGGAAGGCAAACGCCGCGAAAAATAAAATTTCGGTAGTGAGGATGAGAGATTTATTGGATTTTATAAAATCAACAATGGACGATTGACTGCGGACAATGGCCCAAATGCTTAAGCCAGCAAGGAGGGCAAGGGCAAAGAGGATGCCGCCTTTGTCATTTTGAGCAGCGCCAAGAGATGCCAGCAGCCAGAAGACATATCCCCAGATCAACAAACCGGCGGCGCGTGCAAGGGTGTAGCCGCGATCTTTCAGCGCAGGGAGAAGGGCATACGTCAGCGGGAAAGTAAGCCAGCCAAGCAGGGTGAGGATGATATACCAAG
>CAZHOX010000015.1:0-16529 GCA_964534345.1 uncultured Anaerolinea sp. | reverse complement strand
GGGAGGGTGAATGTTCCAGAAACAGGATCAGGCACAAAGTCCAGAACAGAGGCGACTGCGGTTAAGTTGATGGGACCAAAGATGTGCGGAAATGAATCGGATTCGGAAATGCCCGGGGCGGGAAGTCCCGCAGGCGGCTCCCACTTAAGCTCGGGCTTGAGTGCTGCTTCGTCCAGCACCAACAACACCAGATCATTTTTCCCGCGATAGAACGCGTTGGCAACATGCAACACTTGTTTTTCTGTAGAGCAATGGATGAAGCCTTCAGTTGCCAGGCTTGGCGCAACGTACTCACCGCGTGTTTGCGCTTCAAGCCATTCCTGTTTTGAAGTGATGTGCAGAATCAAGGAGTCTCCTTCGTAATTGACAATTAAATTATTGAATGACTTCGTAAATGGTGGTATCGGCGTCGTGATAAACCTCGCGCCAATGAGTTCCATCGAACTGTTCAAATTTTGACAAGCCGTCTGGCACGCCATCAATGAGCGGGTACACATTCCGTTCCAACTGCCCAACGACAATGTATCGCACATCATATTTTTTGAGGAAGGCAAGCGCGGCTTGAATATCGAGGGTGGTGTAAAACGCGCCAACTTCATTGACACGATCCTGAACCTGAATGGAGAAGATGCCGCGCTGCTGGCGTTGATGCCAGTTCCAGCCGACCACACCAGGGAGGCCGGTGTAAATGGTCATACGCGTACACCAGCGGTATTCTGTGCAGTTGGCTTCCACAATGACCGGTGAGCCTTTCACATGATCCTGCATCCAGCGGATGGCGCGATAATCCTGGCTCAAGTCCATGGTCTGCCCATCCCAATGCTGGGAGTAATTCATGTAGGTCATGCCATCGAGGGTAAGGGGCGCCTCGGGCGTCATGCGGTCGGCGATCTTGTCACTCGTGGCGGTGAGCGTGAACATAAATGCGCCTGCCAACAACGCATACAACCCAGTCTGGAAGATGGCGCTCCAGCGGAAACGCCAGAAGGGGAATACGTTCAACAACCAGCCAAGGGCAGCCGCCGCACTGACAGCCAACATCATCCACGCCTGTAAATACAGTTTGAAGATGGTGTTCATGCGGCCAATATCGCCAACCAGTGAAACAAGTTCCACAGCAATGGTGATGACAAGCGCCGTGCCGATCAAGAAGAGGACAAAGCGTTTTGTATCCGGCAGGTCTGGCCGCAGAATGAGGATCGCAGCAAGGAAAGCCAATGGCAATGCAAGGAAACCGATCTTTACACCTTCCACGGCAAAGAAAGCCAGCAAGGCAATAAAGACAGCCAGTGCGATCTCGATCCATAAAACGTGTTTTTTCAGTTTACTAAGGTGAGAGATGGGAGTTACCGCCATCCACTCGCGGGTTTCCCAGATCAACCAGGCTGTAATGATGAAGAGGAAGGTTCCCCAATGTGTGAAATAGGATGAGAAGGAAGTGCGCGAAGCCTTCCACCAATCCACAGAGTTATAGGCCTGCCCGAACCATTGAGAGAAGGGCTGATAGAAAAGCGAACCAAGCACATACAACAACACAACCGCAGAAATGACCGTGGCGGTTTTCCCGATCCACGCGGGCAGGTTGAAATAATCCTTCCACTCGAAATAGCGGAACAATGTGTACGCCATCGAAATTGCGGCAAGCAGGAAGTAGGTGTAAAGGTCCCAGGTGTTCGTGGGCTTTAACGCACCAATGGTCAATGCACCAATGCCAATGGCGGCAATCCACTCGCCGCGGGTCAACTGCGCGCGTGAACGAACAAAGGAAAGCGACCAGGCAATGATGAATAAAACAAGCGGCATCACCAGCATGTGCGCGTGCAAGTCGCTGTATAAGAAAGTGAAGAGCGGGAATTCGGTAATCTCATTTCCCGGTCCGGCAGGGATGACACGGCTTGGGAACCAATACCAGTCGCCGCGCCCAAGCGGCAGAAGAGCCTGCTCTGCAAACATCTTCCAAATTCCCTGAAACGCCCAACCCCATCGCTGCACAAGGTTCGCATCCACCGGCACAGTTCCGCCAGGGACGGCAATCCGCTGCAATGCATTGAAGACCGCCTGAATGGTTCCCAGGTTGCCAAGCAGAATGGTCATGAAAGCAGCGGAAAGACCAGAGACGAGTCGAAGATCGAAAAGCACGGGTTTTTCATCGCCTGTCTGAATTTCGACCTTTGACTTGTGGCCTTCCACCAAAGAATACCCAACCACAAACGCGCTTACCGCGATCAACGCAAACCATGTTGGCAGAATAAAGTTGTATGCGATCGAAGGCACAATGCCCAACAGTTTCACCGGCGTACCCGCCAGCACAAAACCGTAATAGTAATAATTGATGTAGCCGCCCGCAAACCACGGGTCATACGGCGGGAAGCTCGTGCTCTTCAAAACTGCATTGAAATACGAAAAATCCATTGGCCGCTCGCCGCCCTTGGACGGGTGCCACATATCCGAGTTGCCCAACCGAATTAACAGATCGATCAGGAAAAAGGTGAGGAAGACGATCTCGGCGATGACGAAGAAACGGCGATTGGCATTCCAATCCTCCTTGAATTCTTCGCGGCGCTTCATCCACAAGCTGACGCCTGCCACTGCAATAATGACAAATGCCACGCTGATGGAGGTTCGCGTGTACGGAACGCCTACCGAACCACCCATCCACGCCATCCACGCGAGCAGAACCAGCCCGACAATTCTGCCCAATGGATAGGCGTATTGCTTTAGCCCCGGCAGCGCCAAACGAGCAATGGGGTACGCAAACAAGCCAAGCACGAAGATGAACAGGTACCAGACCAACACACCAACGAGTGGATATTTATTCTGAACCCAGTCGTAGTTGAATAAGTCTGACCAGGTGCCGCCAGCACGTTGGCTGGCAACCTGCGTATCGGGCAGCATCAAGTCTTTGAAATCGCCTGCCTGCTTCGGCGTGAGCGCGACCACTTTGGTCAGGTCAACTGAGCTTAATTTTCCAAACACATCGGCAGAACGGAATGCATCCGTCTTTTTGAAGATCAAAACTTTGGGGTGATCATAAAATGTAAATGCTTCTTCCGCAGCCTGATCGTTGATGACCAAAGAACCAAGCGTTGGGTACGATTCAAAAACCGCCACCAATTCATAGCCCAACCCGCCTTCATATTGACCGGGCTTTGCCTCACGATAACATTTGATGATATTTTCATTTACAGGGCAGCCGATCAGTTCACGATAATACAATGTCGTGAGCGGATAGCGTTCCGGCAGGCGGGTGATCTGCGCGTACTGGTGATTGGTGGGGATGATGATGTAATCGGATACAGATAGAGTATCGATAAAGCGAGTAAGCTTGGCAGCATCATCTGCCCAATAGACTTGTAGATTCAAGTCACCGCGGTAGGTGCCGCCAAAGGGGTCGAATGTATCAATGCGGAAGGGCAGGCCCCAGTCGTAATCTGTCTCGTTGGCGAAGCTTTCTCCTGTGAGTGTGAGAGCGCTGCCAAGAGTTTCTATTTTCAAGTTATAAAGTTGGCCTGTAACAACTGGCACGGTACGGTCAAGCGTGAGCGTGAGCGGAAGTCCGCGCGGATCATTTGACAGCGAAGAATCAAGCAGATCGGAAGCCCGAGCAAGTACCAGGTCCGGTTCTGAAGCGGAAGAAATCGTCAACACGACTGGGCCGGGTGTCGGGTCATTTGCAAATCCAAACACCACAGTGGATAACTGTCCGCTCACGTTGGGGACGAATGAGATGGTGTACGGGGTCCCTGCCGGTATGATCGTATCTGCTGGAATGGGCAGCGGTTGATTGTACGGGCCATCTTCCGAAGTTTCAATATTGAGGTTGATCGGCCCTTTCACATTCTGGAATATCCAACGTGAAGCAGCCATGCGGGTCTCAGGGCGCATGTAAATGCTTTGGAAAGCGAAGGCCCAAACAGCGGTGAGGGCAAGGGTGGTGATGCCCACAAATGCAGCAACGATGGCCAATGGACGATTGATGATGGTCTGTGGTCTATCGTCTATGGTCTTCTTGATCTTAGGCAACTCAAACACAAACCAAGCCGCCATCATTGCCAGCAGCGGATAGATGGGAAGTTGATAGCGCATGGTGGGGTTAAATTGCATCGATTGCCAGAGGAAGTAAAAGGCCGTCCAACCCCATAGCAAGAGATGTTTATATTCCCCTTTGAGAATGCGCCAACCCATGAACAGGAATCCCACCCATGCAAGAATGCCAAGCGGAAGGCCCAGCCCCCAAACGGTTAAATTCGTGAAGGAATATAAATGCGTGCGGCGCGCCCATTGCAAGTTCCACGGCAGGTCGGCATCGCCGGTAGCTTGCACACGCTGTTCAGAAATATTCTTTACCCATTGTTCGTTCAAGCCAATGCCATCGAAGGCGTATGGCTGGAAAATGCGGAAGGAAATAATGGTGGCGAGTCCGCCTACAACAAGGAAGATGGTGAGCAGAGTCCAGTAATCAGCAGATCCAGTTTTCTTACGGTCATACATCAGGTAGCGAACACCGAATGCGGCGGGTAATGCAATTGCCAAGGCTGCCGCATTGATCTTGGAAGCCATTGCCATGCCCAAGGCAAACCCGAAACCGATGCTCAACAGAAAAAGCGGGTTACTGAAAATATTCGTAATTTTGGAATTGAGATTCGAGGACTGGGCTTCGACCGCTTCCAGATCATTTGATTCCGCCTTCTCAATTTCCGGTTCCTGGTGCCCCACGATCTTCACTGCAAAAGCCAGCGCGAGGAACATGAACATATTCACGAACAGGTCAGATGTGAAGAAGTGCGACTGCTGAATTTGCATCACCGCCAGCGAAGAGAACGCAGCCGAAAGCAAGCCCACCTTGCGGCCATACAAACTGGAGACGAGCAGATATAACAGGAATATTGTGAACAGGTCTGCCAGAGCAGACATTTGCCGTGCAAAGAATTTGGAATTGCTGATATCGTCCTTTGCAGCCATTTCCATGCCGACCCGAACCAAGGTCATTGGCAGGTTGCCATACACAAAGAATGCATTTCCACGGTTATACGGACTCAGTGTAGAAGTGCTGGAATCAAAATATTCACTGATGGTCATCCAGCGTTGTTGATCCGGCGGGCAGGCATCCACAGGAACAAGCGGGTCTTTGCATACATGAGCACGTAAATTATCCAGCACGCCCGTCAGGAACAATTCATCTGGATGCTGGTGATAGCCTTCGCCCCAATTAAACCCAGCCAAACGTAAATATCCCGCCATCAGCAGGACAAGAATAAAAAGCAGGTCATACACCCATGCGCGTTTTTCGTTCATATCACCTCACGTCATTGTTAAAAAGGGCGCTGTTCTCAATAGAATAAAAACACCCTTGCAATGACGATCATTTTTCAACCATAAAAATAAAGAAGTCTTTGTCTTTAATCGCCGAAGTATATCGGCTAATTTTACCGTTCGGGTAGAGTTCCTTAAGAATTCTCTCAGTTTCAACATCAGCATTCCAATAAATGAACATCTTCGGAGCAGGTACAGCCAATGACTCAGATAAATGATCCTGAAAGAGTGCAAAATCGCGGTCGGGAATTCCAGCCCACACACCCGGCAGACGCGTGTCCACCCAATATGGGAACGGCACAACCCAGACCGAGTCTGTCTGTCCATACTTGTCTCTGAAATCGCTGATCACCTGCCCCATCTCTGAAGTATTCCATGATCCTGAGGCAAACGAATCTGCAAATTGATGAAAGACAAGGTCAAAATTGGAATAAGCGGAAGCAGCGAGTAAAACACCCGTGATGCCATACGCGATGAACTGCCGCCTCTTTTCCACGCCGAAGCTTGATATCAAACCATCAAGCGCCAGCGCGCTGACAAGGATCGCTGGAATTGCCCCGCCGCCGGCGCGATTCAAGGCCGGGTTCTCTCCAGGAAATGCCAACGAAAGCACAGACGGCAGAATCAAAACGGGGATGGCCGTCAATAAGAGCAGGTCTCGCCAATCTCGCTGGCGAATGTAGCGAATCACCAACAGAATAAGACCAAGCACAAAGAGGGCAGCAGTAATCAGGTCCAGTGCGGGGCGGTGTGTCACCGAATGCACCCAGATCTCACCATCATCCCAATTGAACATCAACAGCCCGTTCTTCAAGTTAGAAAGGAAAATCTGCCATGCCGGCCCAGGCAAGGTCGTTTCCACATCCCCCAATCGAGAAAAGGCGCGATACCCAAACAAATCTGGTCTGGAGATCCAATACCGCATGAGCGGAGAGAACACAAAAACAGAAGCCACTACAATAATAAGCAGCCACCAGAACGCCTGTACGCGAGTCTCTTTGGACTTTAGATGCAGGAAGTAAATGAGAAACGCCACGACAACAAAGATGGGCACAATGCGGAAGGGGCTATATCCGTGCAACCCAAATCCGAGGAAAATGCCAGAGATGATAAAGTCATTCCGGTTACGGGTACGCATACCGCGGAGCAAATAATAGAATGTCGGCGCAAGAAACAGTGGATACAACGGGAAGCGCAGCCCGATTCTGGAAATGATATTCGGCCATGCGGCAACCCCAAAAAGGAAAAGAGCCAGGAGGCCGGTGCGCTCATTCCCATACTCCTTGCCCAACAAATAGACATAGGGAATCGTGAAAAAGCCCAGCAGCGCCGTGCCAAGTTTGAGGCTTAAGAAAGAGAAACCGGTGTTGAAAACATAGGCAACCAGCAACGTCCAATACATTTGAATGGCTTCGCGGCCTGTATTGCGCTCAAAAAATATGAATGTATTTCCCAGAGTGATCTCGTACACATCCAATATTTTTTCAGCGTGGTCACTGAACGGTTCAACAGGCACAGTAGCCGTTTTATAAAAACGGAAGAAAATGGAGATCGCCATCACAACAAGGATCAGCCCATTCCGAATCCATGCCTTGCGGCGTGCATCTGGTTCGGGAGCTTCGAGCACTTTTGGCATGGGGAGCCACAAACCATACGCCAACAAACTAATGGACAATATCCATAGTGTGGTGTTGATCACCGTAAATTTGCCGCCGCCAAAATCAAAAAAGGCGATCAAGGCAATCACAGAAGCAATGATCAAAGGCAGCGAGCGAGTGGAAAGAGGTTCAGGGCTTTGCCTTGCAGCCGGCAGAACAGGCAAATGCAGCTCATTCTGAAAATATGCCCAGACCACCATGACAGCCGCCATAAAATACAAGATCACCGTCAACGTACTCTGACGGTTGGGAGGCTCCACAAGTCCCTGTGCGGCAAGCGCAAGCAGCAAAGCCACCATGGAACGCCACGGAAAGTCTCCTGTGCGCTTCGGCTCTACAACTTTCTCTTCCACAACAGGCTGTGCCGCCTCTGCCATGAGCGCATTGTTGATCTCTTCACGTCTTTGAGCATCCCACAGCGAGCGGGCAAAATTAAAGAAGGAGGACCAGTCCTTTGTTACAGACTTATAAAGGTCAAGTACGGTGGGCTCTTGTTCAGGAGAAGTTTGCTTGTCTTGTTCCATTAATGTCTCGGCTGTATATTTTACGAATTACGGATTACGCAATCGTAATCCGTAACGGAGATTCTATACGATTTTTCTTATTTCTTCCTTGCAATCACGATGATACTTTCGCCCCATGTCCTCGGCAAAAAGACAATTCCCGTAATTGCCTGCAAACCGCCAAGCGAACCGAAGAACAATTTTTGAATCTGCTTCGGCACAAAACGGATATATGGCACATCCCAAAAGCCATCTGAAAATACGCGCACAAACTCAAAGCCTGCCTCATTAATCAAGCGCAGCCATTCCTGCGGCTCTTTCAATGAAATGTGGGTCGGGTCCTGGTAACCGATCCATGCCTTGCCCTTCCACGGCTTGAGCAAAGAACCGAGGTTCGGCGTGGCAAGGATAAGAATGCCATCCTTTTCAACCACACGCCCAATCTCATTGATCGCTTTGGCAGGGTCGGGCAAATGCTCCACAATATGTTTGATGATGACCACATTGAACGCGCCCGTTTGATACGGCAATTCCTGTGCAGATGCAGTTTGCAGGGATGCCGCTTCAGCAAACTCTTTGGATTTGTTAACCGCCCAGTGATTCAAATCCATGCCGTACGCTTCAAACTCCGCCGACAGTTGTCCCACCAAATGCCCCATGCCTGATCCAACCTCAAGCAGACGCGCTCCGCGTTTGCCATAGCGTTTTGCCAACATTCCAAAGAATCGGTTGGACCACCAATACATGCTGTATTTGGCGAAAGTAATATTTGCGTACGTGTGTGTGGAAAAATATTTTTCGTCGAAGGCCATGTGGATTATTTTTTTCTAGCGATATAAAAAGTGAAAGTCCCATTCGCAATTGGGTCGGGAGAGGCATACTTCTTCACATAACTTTCCGTGAGGGATAAATTCCACTTCGTGCGTGAGATGATCCATTTGCCTGTTAATACCCGCGCAACCACAGATGGGAGCCCAAAATAATGTCCCCATTCTAACACGCGCATTGCAGAGGGCGAAAAGTAATGCCACCAGCGTTCGAGCTTGAAACCCGCTCGTTCAAGGCGCTCTTCCCACACATCCGGCTCATCCGCATGATGGACGCGCGAAATTTTGCGAAACCAATTTTCATACGGTTTGCCAAGAACTTTGGAAATGGAAAGCTCGCTGAAATATCTCGTATTCGGCACGCAAAAATAGAAAGGTGCACCCGGCTTGAGCACACGAGCCGTTTCCGCCAGGACCGCGTCGATGTGCGGGATGTGCTCCAACACCGAATTACTCAACCCGCTGGCAAAGTGATTGGATGGAAAAGGAGAACGGGCGCCATCCGCTTCTACAAGAGATTTGTAGGCATTGTATTTTGTCGCCTCGCGCATGGAAAATCGCCAGGGGTCGAGGCCAACGTCCAGCTTATTATCGAATGTCAACGAAGCGAAATGCCCGTCACCGCAGCCCACATCGTAGATCGGGCCAGGCATGGGCAGGTCTTGATAGTAGGATGACTCAATGGCGCGTAAAAATGCGCGGAAGTAGGGAAGGTCTTGTAGCTGTAAAAAGAGAAAATCTTTTTTTGAGTTCATTTATTTTGTCTCTGCGGATGGCTTGATGATCCAATATGCCAGTGACCCGATGACTGGGACAACGCAAACTACAAGCACCCAAATTCCAAGCTCTATACCGCCCAGTTTCTTCTTGCGGAGATCAAATAGCGAGACGACAGGAAGACCAAATATGACCAGCAGGAAAATCATCTGCACAAACAACAAACCGCTATTAATTCCAAGTGCTTCCATGTTTTATTTTTCCCTTTTCATCAAACGTGCGAATAGCTTTTCATATTCCTGCGCGATGGAGTCGGGATTGTAGGCAGTGTGAATGGCAGGAACATCGCCTTTGTATTTTTCGGGGTTGTCCAATACCTTCAAGATGGCGGCAGCGAGGCTTTCAGCGTTTCCGATCTCGGAGACTTCACCCATGCCGTGCATTTTGACAGGCTGGCGCACTCCAGGCAATGCGGATGGGACAGACGGCACGCCATTCTTCATCGCTTCAATTTGAACGAGGCCAAAGGCTTCGGTAGAGTTGAGCGAGGGTACCGTGATCACATCGAGGTTGGGATAGACCGTTGCCAATTGCATGGGGTCCAGATTGCCAAGGAATGTCCAATGGCCTGAGCTTTCGTATTCACGAATTTTGGGAGCGAGGCGGGCAAAGTAGGCTTGTTCGCCCATTACGTTTTCATGCTGGCCTGCGTACAAGACTTGCGCATTGGGATATTTTTTCAAAATCGTTGGCAAGGCTTCGAGCAAAATTTCCACACCTTTTTCGGAGGCAAAGCGGGTGACCATGCCGATGACGGGATTGCGTTCTTTGGTGCGATGTTTTTCAGCGAAGGCAGAGACAGCTTCCGGCGTAGGAACAGGCATTTCGACGGGAGGCAGGATCGGGGTCAGTTTTGAGGCGAAGCGGGAGAGGTAGGGCGAATGGTCGGCATAGTCTCTCGTGTAGGTGACGATGTGGCTGGCAAGCATCCCCGCCATGTTGTTTTGAAAATCGAGCACGAAATTGACAAAGCGGTTAAACCATCCCTGCGGGAGCTGCACATCACAATGATAAGTGAGTACGGCAGGCTTGCCAAAAAGACGAGCGCGGAATGCAACACCGGGCGCATCAAATTGGGGAAGATGCAATTGAACGACATCGTGCTGCCAGGCAAGTTTGGTGGCAACCCAGCCAAAGGTTGGGGCAAGCACGCCTTTGCTGACCCGCGCAATGACCGGCACACGGATCACTTTGACCCCATCCATCATCTCTTCCAGTGGAAGGGAAGGGTCGTATTGATTGGTCATCACGGTCACTTCGTGGCCGCGTTTGACGAATGCACGCGCAAGGCGCTCGGCATAGATGGTGAGTCCGCTGGTGTGCGGACGATAGTAGGTTAATACGGTAAGTATTTTCATGAGCGGAGAAAATTATACCCGTCACGGGCATTATATACCGCAGGCAATTTGAGATAACTTTGTGGTTTAATTGGGCGAAATATTTTGCAGAAAAATTCATTTTGGTAAAAGGAAAAAATATGGCAACAAAAAAGAATGTTCAAGTTGAGGAAACTCCGGCTGCCATTGCGGCAGATAACTGGAAGTTCTTGTTTAAGTGGCTTTTCGTGATTGGCGGCATTGCCACGGGCGTTGTGAATGCGCTTGCCATCAACCCAGATTTCACCATCCCCAGCTTTTTGATCTGGGTTTCGGTTGGGATCGGTGTGATCGTTGGTCTTTTCTATTTCAATTCAGATGACCTCATCAATGTCGGTCTGCGTTTTATGATCTTCAGCGCTGCTGCCCGTTCGCTGCCCGGCGAATCGGAATTCGTTGCTTACGCCACTGCGTTTTTCCTTGGCTTTTCGTTCTATTTGGGGCCTATCGTTTTGGTCATGGCCGTTGTGTATTTTGTAAAGAAATATATTTTGAACAAGTAAACAGAGCGCAATCAAAAATCTCCCTCGAAATTTCGGAGGGAGATTTTTGATTTAATTTTCGTGATTCTCGTTTTTGTGCGTCACTTATACAAGAGGCTATTCTTTTACCTTTGCAATCGGCGATGGGATAGAAAGCTTTTTAGCGGTGAAAGTTTTCTTCACACCGAGCAAGGCGGCATCTTTTGCAAGGTGAACAGTGGTCAAGGACGTATCCACCCAGAACGAGGCGAGTAACTCAATTTTGGAGACACCAAAGTTGGTGAAAGTCACTACAGGCGCAGGGGCTACCACATACCCGGGGACATCCTTCATTGCATCCAAAAGCGCGGCGCGAATATTCTCAGGATTCTTCGTACTTGAAACTGCCATGGGCAGGTCCACACGGCGGCGATGAGCACGGGTGTAATTGACTATGGCATGAGAAAGCACCTCCGCATTGGGAAGGATGACAATTCGCCCGTCCAGTGTTTGAAGTTCGGTGGTTCGCAGGTTGATCTGCAACACAATGCCTTCAAACCCGATCACACTGATCTCGTCCCCCACTGTAAAAGGCTGCTGAACCAGCAGGATAATGCCCGAAACAAAATTTTGGGTGATGCTTTGAAGCGCGAAGCCGATGGTAAAACCAAGGATTCCCAACCCTGCAAGAAATGCGGTGACGTTGAAGAATCTTTGCAAAGCGGTGATGATGCCAAAGATGATGATCGTCCAGCGCAAAATATCCGCGAGAAGGTGGGTAACGCCAGATGCCGTGTTGCGGCTCAGCAGCACCCGCTTCACCAAATTGCTCAGCCATTTTGCAACATACAAGCTGGCAAGGAAAATAAGCAGCGAAATAAGGATACTTGGGATGGAATAAACGACTTGTTCAGCTAATTTGGAAAAATATTCCTGCATGATTCTCTCCAGTTAAGTTGGCAAATTATAACGCGGAGAAACGACGACAGACGGCTGACCGTGGTCCATGGTCAGCCGTCTGTAGAATCACTTCAGCAAAATTAAAACAGATTCTTATTTTCCTGAACCCACTCGAACAATTTTTGCACGCCTTCTTCCACATTGATCTTTGGCTTCCAACCCAGTTCTTTTTCGGCCTTCGTAATATCGGCATAGAACACGCGCTGGTCACCGGGGCGCCAATCGCCGCGAGCAACTTCTAGCGTGCGGCCAATATATTTCTCAAGTTTGGGGCGGAACTCCGACCAGATGGACATCACATTCTTTGGCCCGCCGCCCACGTTGTACACCTGTCCACGGGCAATGTCATTTTTTGAAACTGCAAGGTCGTACGCATTCATCAGGTCTTCGACATGCAAAATATCGCGGACTTGTTTACCATCGCCATAAATCGTGATCGGGCGTCCCATCACCGCGGCGATGATGAACCACGCCACCCAGCCTTGATCTTCAATGCCAAATTGACGCGGGCCATAAATGCAGGACTGACGGAAAACAACGGTGGGAAGATCATACATGCGGGCATAGTCACGGACGTATTGGTCGCCGGTGCCTTTCGAGCAGCCATACGGAGAGTGAAAATCCAAAGGCTGGGTTTCGGGGCAGCCGTTCACCAAATCCTTGTAGCGCCAGCGGGTTGGTTCCTCGAACAGTTCCACATCGTCCATGCCGCCGTAGACTTTATTTGTGGAAGCATAGATCACGATCGGCTGTTTGCCTGAAAGCCGCGCCGCTTCCAATACGTTGAATGTGCCCAACGCGTTGGACTCAAAATCATCACGCGGATTGATGACCGATGTGGTCACTGCAACCTGACCAGCCAGATGCACGATCACATCCGCGCCTTTGGCTGCTTCTGTTATTCTGTCAGCTTCGCGTACATCCCCAACAATAACGTCGAAAGCCTTATCGCCAAATTCCTGTTTGAGCCATTCCAGGTTGCGCGGCGCGCCCCCGCGGGACAGATTATCGTAGATGGTCACTTTCTCGCCGCGCTTGACCAAACGGTGGACATAATTTGAACCGATAAAGCCTGCGCCGCCAGTTACAAGGTATTGTTTCGTCATGGATTTTTTAACCTCATTGATATGTGTAACTATTCTTTAATAACGTCTTTGTGCAAACAAATGAACTGTGATCATTCCAAAAATAAAACCGCCAATATGCGCCCACCAGGCAACAGCATTCATATCCGCGCCATGCAAAGATTGCCAGCCTGAGAACAATTGGGAAACAAACCAGAAGCCAAGAAATATAACCGCTGGAATTTCCACGATCGTGAAAATAAAAAAGATCGGCACCAGGCTTGCGATGCGCGAGCGGGGAAACAGAACGAGATACGCACCGAGCACACCTGCAATGGCACCGCTGGCTCCGATCATGGGGGTAGTGCTTGTAATGGACAGGTATGCCTGCATCAATGCCGCAGCAATTCCGCATGACAGGTAAAAGAGCAGGTAACGTCCGCTGCCCAAACGGCTTTCCACATTATCGCCGAAGATGAACAGTACCCACATATTGCTCAAAATATGGAACCAGCCGCCATGCAGGAACATACTGGTGAAAATCGTGAGCCATGTCTCAGCGGGGGTAGATGCCAATTGAGACGGAACCAGCCCCCAGGTATGAATGAAGCGAAAGAGTCCTTCTTCGCCCAGTTTTAATTCGTAGTAAAACACCACCCCATTCAGGATGATCAACATCCAATTGATGATCGGGAATCTGCGTGAACGCAGGGTGTCATACAGCGGGATCATTTACTCGTTTTCTTCTGCTTGCTGTTTGTTTCTTAAACTCATTAGTTGTTGATAGATGCCTGAAAGGGTTTGGCCTTCGCGCATGAGGCCGATGCCGCCAAGCACGCCGCTATTGAGATAATTATAGATGCGGGCCGTTAGCGCAACCGCCAGAGATGTAGATTGGTCTTTTGTAAAAATGAAGAGCGCGCCGCTGACGGCACCTTCAAATGTTCCCACCCCGCCAGGCAGGGCAGGGATGGCTCCGCCAAATGCGGCTGCGCCGAGAACGAAGAATATCCAATAAAGCTGTGCCTGCGGAAAGAACGCGAGGGTGATGAAGTAATAAGCGAAAAGAGCCACGAACCAGTTGAGGGTCATCCAGAACATGAAGCGCAGGAAGAGCCAGCCATCGGTGAGAACGCCTAAACCATCCAGAAATGATTCAAGGAAGCTGCCGCCAAGTTTCTGAACAGCGGGCCAACGATGGCTGAATTTGTGAAATACATCCAGCGCCCATTGGCGGTTGCGGGCCAGCACATACAACATGACAATTCCAAAGAGCATGATGCCGCCCACAATGTACCCGATCTTTTCAGAACCTTGTGCGTCTGACACATACGTTAGGCCAATGATCAAGAATGCGGCGGAGAATACCAGATCCACAACACGCTCAATGACGATGGTGGGCAAGATCTCGCTGAATGCCATTCCTGATTTGCGGCTGAGAAGAAATGCGCGGCCCAGTTCTCCCAGACGAAACGGGAGAAATGCGTTGAGCAGGTATCCCTCGCTTGCAGCGAATAAGGTGTCTACATATTTGGGCTTGTCGCGTAATAAGGTCTGCCAGACTTTGGCGCGATTCGCCATCCACACAAAGGATAAAACCGCAGAACCAGCCAGGATGCGATAATCTGCTGCGCGAATGGAGTTCCACATGGTTTGGAAATCGACAAAATATAGAATGGCTGCAATGATCGCAATGCTGATCAGCGCACCTGGGAGCCAGCGTTTGATGTCTTTCATATTTCACCTTATATAAAGAAAATAGGGGCGGACACTGTGGAGCCCGCCCCTACAAAATTATTCGTCATCCAATTTCAACACGGCCATGAATGCGTCCTGCGGGATCTCCACGTTGCCGACCATCTTGAGACGTTTCTTGCCTTTCTTTTGTTTCTCAAGCAACTTCTTTTTACGGGTGATATCGCCGCCGTAACACTTTGCAAGAACATCTTTGCGGGTGGCTTTGACATTGGCGCGCGAGATAATGCGTCCGCCGGAAGCTGCTTGAATAGCTACATCATATAACTGACGCGGAATCAGATCCTTGAGTTTAGTGATGAGGCGCTGCCCTTTATGGAAGGCATCCTTCTCATGGACAATGGCCGCGAGCGCATCCAATGGGTCACCGTTGACGAGGATCTCCAACTTCTGCAATTTGTCGGCGCGATATTCAAGGAATTGATAATCGAGCGAGGCATAGCCTTTGGTACGAGACTTCAACTGATCGAAGAAGTCGATAATGATCTCGGAAAGCGGAATCTCAAAATCAAGCTGCACGCGGTGAGGTGCAGGGTATTCCTGCTGTTTGAAGATACCGCGACGCTTTGTGACCAAGTCCATGATGGGACCGTAGTAATCGGTGGGAGTGATAATCTCAATGTTCATCCACGGTTCGCGGACTTCGACGATCTTACTTGGGTCTGGAAGTTCAGCAGGAGAGTCAACTTTTATGACTTCATCCTTGATCATCAAGACTTCGTATTCCACCGAGGGCGCAGTGAAGAGCACATCGAGGTCGTATTCACGTTCAATGCGTTCCTGAATGATTTCCATGTGGAATAAGCCAAGGAAGCCGGCGCGGAAACCAAAACCAAGAGCTTGCGAAGTTTCAGGTTGGAACGTCAATGAAGCATCATTGAGCTGTAATTTATCAAGAGATTCGCGCAGGTTGCTGTAATCGTCCGCTTCAACGGGATAAATACCTGCAAAGACCATTGGCTTGGGTGAGCGATAACCAGGCAGAGGTTCTTCAGCAGGTGCAGAAGCGAGGGTAATAGTGTCACCAACGCGGCACTCATGCACAGTCTTAAATCCCGTGGCAATATAACCGACCTCGCCAGAGCCAAGTTTATCTACAGGTTTCATGCTCGGGACAAAGATGCCAATTTCCACGGGGCGCAAGTCTGTCTTTGTGACAATCATGCGCAACAAGTCTGTGGATTTGATGCTGCCTTCCACTATACGGACATAGGCAATAACGCCCTTATAAGAATCATAATGCGCGTCAAAGATCAAGGCTCGGACAGGTTTGTCATCTACATCTTTGGGAGGAGGGATACGCTGAACGACCGCTTCAAGGATTTGATCTACATTGATGCCTTCTTTGGCAGAGACGCGAAGAACCGCATCAGGGTCGACCCCGAGCAGGGAGCCGACATCTTCAGCCACTTCATCGGGACGGGCTGAGGGTAGGTCAATTTTGTTGATAACAGGAACAATTGTCAGGTCGGCATCGAGCGCCTGATACAGGTTGGCTAATGTTTGGGCTTCGATCCCCTGAGTCGCATCCACCACTAAAATAGCACCTTCACAGGCTTTGAGCGCGCGGCTGACTTCGTAGCCGAAATCCACATGGCCGGGAGTGTCGATGAGGTTAAGTTCATAGCGCTGGTTGTCTTTGGCATTGTAAAACATGCGAACCGCCGAAGCCTTGATGGTGACGCCTTTTTCACGTTCGAGATCCATCGAGTCGAGGGCTTGTTCGGTCATGTCGCGCTCAGAGATGGCGCCTGTTAATTGAAGCAGGCGGTCTGCGAGGGTGGATTTGCCATGGTCAACATGGGCGATGATACAGAAGTTTCGGATATGGTCGG
>CAZHOX010000014.1:26806-30741 GCA_964534345.1 uncultured Anaerolinea sp. | reverse complement strand
CAATACCTACGATGAAAAAGAACTTGCCGACATCATCTTCCGCTACGGAGAAGATAGAGACTCGCGCAAGATCGCCAAAGCCATTGTGATGAACAGACCGCTTCGCACTACCCGCGAGCTGGTTGCTGTCATCGAAAAAGCATCTCCCCGCCGCGGTGACCGAGTCCACCCGGCCACGCAGACCTTCCAAGCCTTGCGCATCGTCGTCAACGAAGAATTGGCCGCAGTGGAGATCACGCTTCCGCAAGCAGTAGCAGCTCTCAGGTCCGGTGGAAGATGCGCGGTCATTTCCTTCCATTCACTGGAAGATCGTATCGTCAAAGAATATTTTCGAGAGCAGAGCAAAGACATCATTAATCCGCCTTACGAAAGAATTTATGAAAAAGAGCGTAAGGCTGTTGTGCAGTTGGTAAACAAGAAACCTATCTTACCAACGGATGAAGAGATAAAGGATAACCCAAGAGCACGAAGCGCAAAACTTAGAGTTGTTGAAAAGATATAAAAAGAAGAGAGAGAAGAGCAGTGAACATACCAAACGTAACCCACTATATTCATGCTTACAAAGTCGCCCCATGGCGCGTTCAACGCCAATGGATCGGCTCTGCCTTGCTTGCCGTGGTTGCGCTTGCCATGGTTGCCGCTCTCTATCTTATCGTAACATCCCGTGCTGCTATTGCTGGCCGTGAAATTCAAGACTTGAACTTTTCCATTACTGCCAGCCAGCAATTGAGCGGTGACTTGCAAACCCAGCTCGCTTCCTTAACATCTGCGAGCGCTATGGAACGCCGTGCTCTTGAACTTGGTTTTCGCCCTGTGGAACCAGATGAAGTTGAATATCTCGTGGTGGCAGGCTATTCCGAACCCGAACCATTCATTTTAAGTACTACGCAGCACTTGCAATTAAGTGCGTTGACCATTGCGCCGGAATATAACCAATCCCTGCTGGATTGGATGGATGAAAAGCTCCTGTCATCGCGAGGCATGCAATGAGACAGCAATATGCGCGCCGTACTCAGGTGTTGGCCAGCGTAATGGGTTTGATTGCACTTGCCATCATCATTCAGATCACTCGCATTCAAAACAGCGCCGAAGCCGCTGTTTTTAGCCAGCAGGCTGAAAACTATGCCTACGAATTGAAAACCTTTTATCCGGATCGCGGTGAGATCTACGACCGCAACGGGCGTTTATTGGCAGGCAATAAAACTGTTTACGAAATCGGCGTGGACTTGAACACCGTGCGCGATGCTCATGCCATTGCTTTTGCTGTCAGCTCAGAGCTTGGCATGAATTACGATCTGGTGATGGATGCCATTCAAAATCCACCAGAAGGCCTTTCCTACATTGTCATCGCAGACTTCGTGGAAGCGCAGCAAGCGCTCAACCTTCAGGAATTGAAGAAGGCGCTGCAAGAGCAGGCTGCTGAAGGCACCTTGGGTGGGTTGACTGGTTTGCAATTCAAATCCCATCCATACCGCAGCTACCCCGAAGAATCACTGGCATCAAATCTTATTGGCTTCGTCACTCGTGAAGGACGCGGTTATTTTGGCGTTGAAGGAAAATATGACACATTGCTTGCTGGCAATTCCGTGCAGGTACTTGTCCCCACAGACCCCAACAAAGCCTTTGAGATTCCCCACGTATCAAATGGCACCACCCTCATCCTCACTATCAATCGTGATCTGCAAGCCGCAGCAGAACAAATATTAGATAAATCTCTGTCAACGTACGGCGCACAAAATGGCACGATTGTGGTGATGGACCCGCGCAACGGAGAGATCCTCGCAATGGCTGGATCCCGCCGCATGGATTTGAATAAATTCTGGGACTACACCTCCATTTACGACAAAGACAATCAGTTCAACCCAGCCATCTCCACCCCTTACGAACCCGGCTCCGTGACAAAGATCCTCACCATGGCAGCCGCATTGGATAGCAACACAGTCACACCCAACACCACCTATTTAGATACCGGCTCAGTGCTTATTGGCGGAGTCACCATCCAAAACTGGGACCGCCAGCCCTGGGGCTTGCAGAGCATGGTTGGCTGCTTGCAGCACTCGCTCAACGTTTGTATGGTCACCATCACAGACCAAATGGGCGCCGGCATTTTTTATGATTACATGGATGCCTTTGGCTTTGGTCATCTCACAGGCATAGACCTGGATGGGGAAGTGTCAGGCAGGCTCAAGGTCCCGGGCGATTCGGATTGGTATCCCGTTGACCTCGGCACAAACTCATTCGGTCAGGGCGTCACTGCCACACCCATGCAAGTCATGATGGCGGTCTCATCTGTTGCAAACAATGGACGCATGGTCGTTCCGCACACTTTGTATGCAATGGTGCGCGACGGACGCCAATACAATGTCCCCGCCCAATTTGCAGGTTCACCCATCAAAGAAGCAACGGCAGATACTCTTTCTGAAATGCTTGCCATTTCTCTCGAAGCCGAAGCATCACTAGCCCTTGTCCCTGGTTATCGTGTGGCTGGCAAAACTGGCACTGCTCAAATTCCAGTAGATGGTTTCTACGACACCACCCAAACCAATACTTCCTTCATTGGCTGGGGGCCTGTAGATGATCCTCAGTTCATGATCTACGTGTGGCTCGAACGGCCATCCGAATCGATTTGGGGCGCAGAAACAGCCGCCCCCGTCTTCGCCGAAATGGCAGAGAAAACCGTCATTCTTTTGGATATTCCCCCAGACTATATTCGCCAGCAACTCGTAGCCAAATAAAATGCTCACACTTGCCGACGCCCTTGAAGCCCTCACATCTGTTCGCATCCCGAACGCCAATGCGGTCATCACTGAAGCCGCCATTGACTCGCGTCAGGTAATCCCTGGCTCGCTCTTTGTGGCGATCCCCGGCGAAAACGTGGATGGACACAACTTCATTGCTGATGCATTCAAGAGGGGGGCATCTTTTGCTTTAATTCAAAATGATGTATCCGCCTCCTTTCCGACCCTGGACCTGCGCGGCGGCTTATCAGCAGATTCTCCGCTGCAACTTGATTCTGTTCTATGTCTGCGTGTAGACAATACTGTCTCCGCACTTCAACAGATCGCCCGTTTCTGGCGCCGCAAATTGGATTTGCGAGTGGTCGGCATCACTGGCAGCGTTGGCAAATCCACCACCAAGGAAATGATTGGCGAAGTGCTAGGCACTCGCTATCGCACTCTGAAAAATCTCGGCAACCTGAACAACGAGATCGGCCTGCCGCTCACCATCCTAAAACTTGGTGTTGGGTACGAACGCGCCGTTCTGGAAATGGGATTTTACGTCCCCGGCGAAATTCAATTCCTCTGCGATATTGCCCAGCCTCACATCGGAGTAGTGACGAATGTTGGCACCGTCCATGCCGAGCGTGCAGGGTCACAGGAAGCCATTGCAAAAGGAAAAAGCGAATTGGTGCAAGCTCTTCCAGCAGATGGCGTTGCCATCCTCAACTTTGACGATCCCTGGGTTCGCAGGATGGAAGAAAAATCCAAAGCGCGAGTCTTTTTCTACGGGCTTTCTCCCGAAGCCGATCTATGGGCAGATGAGATCGAAGGACTCGGCTTGGATGGAATTCGCTTCCGCTTGCATTACAAAGGCGAAACTCTGTATTCCCGAATTCCAATGATCGGACGCCACTCCGTCCATACCGCATTGCGTGCCGCATCCGTTGGCTTGAACGACGGCCTGAACTGGCAGGAGATCTTTGAAGGCCTCTCCCACGGACATGCCCAATTGCGCCTCGTAGCCGTCCGCAGCAGCAGCGGCGCCTTGATCCTTGACGATACCTACAACGCCTCGCCTGAGTCTATGCTCGCTGCGCTAAATTTGCTCGACGAGATGGAAGGACGTAAAATCGCCGTTCTTGGTGATATGCTTGAACTTGGTCCCTACGAAAAGCAGGGACATGAAATGGTCGGTATGCGCTCTGCACAGGTTGT
>CAZHOX010000014.1:0-26706 GCA_964534345.1 uncultured Anaerolinea sp. | reverse complement strand
ATGGTTGGTTTTGCCATCCTCGGCGCAGTGGACGATTGGGAAGGTATTCACGGAAAACGCAAAGGTGACGGCATGCGTGCCCGCACCAAGTTCATGTTCCAGGTTATTTTGGCAATTGGTACTGCCTATGTTTTGAAATATTTTGTTGACGTGCCGGATATGTATTTGCCCGGCCTGTTCTTTGAAGTTGAACTCGGCTGGATCTATGTGCCGATTGCCGCTTTCATCATTGTAGCTGAATCAAACGCGGTAAATTTTACCGACGGCCTCGATGGCCTCGCAGGTTTGATCGCTGCCACCGCCATTGCGGCTTTCGGCGGTATTGCACTGGTGCAGGAACGGGTCTATCTCGCGCGCTTTTGCTTTATTTTGGTTGGCGCGCTCTTTGGCTTTTTATGGTTTAACGTTCATCCTGCAGAACTCATCATGGGTGATACAGGCTCCATGGCCCTGGGCTCTGTGCTGGCAATCATCGCATTGATGTTAGGTCAATGGCCCATGCTGCTGGTCATCGGTATCATCCCGCTTGCGGAAATGCTCAGCGTGGTGATCCAGATCGGTTATTTCAAAATGACCAAAGGCAAGCGCTTCTTCAAAATGGCGCCCATTCACTTACATTTTGAATTGCTCGGCTGGAGTGAAACACAGGTCGTGCAGCGCTTCTGGCTCATCGGCTTGATGGCTGCGTTGATCGGAATAGGATTATCACAGGTATAGAAATTCTGTCATTGCGAGGGCGATGCTTTTTCGCCCGAAGCAATCTCATGCACAATAGTGGAGATTGCTTCGTCGGGAAAATCACCCTCCTCGCAATGACAATGAGAAACTATGACCAACTGGAACGGAACTCGTACCCTCATTCTCGGAGCCGCCCGCCAAGGGATTGCCCTTGCCCGCTGGCTCTCCCGTCACGGTTCAAACGTGACCTTGAGTGATTCACGTTCCAGGAATGAGCTTTCCTTTGCTTTGGCATCGCTTGCGAATACAAATGTGCAGTGGGCAGTGGGTGGGCATCCATTGGAATTGTTGGACAAGACCGATGTTCTCTGCCTTTCCGGCGGCGTCCCGTTGACTTTGCCTATCGTAGAGGAAGCTGTCAGGCGCGGCATTCCGCTTTCCAACGATTCACAAATATTCATGGAAGTTGCTCCATGTAAAACCATCGGTATCACCGGCTCGGCTGGCAAGACTACTACGACGACATTGGTCGGCCAAATGGCGAAAAAAGATGCGGAAAGCACGCGAAGTGCGCAGAATACAGAAAATTCATCCTTCATCATTCATCCTTCATCATTTGTTGGCGGCAACATCGGCGACCCGCTCATCAACTATGTGGATGAGATGACCTCGGATGACATCGCTATTCTAGAGTTGTCATCTTTCCAGTTGGAACAGATGACCATCTCGCCGAATATCGCAGCCATTTTGAACATCACGCCAAATCATTTGGATCGTCACGGTACGATGGATGCTTATACCAATGCCAAGGCTCGGATTCTGGACTTTCAAACAAAAGAAGATACAGCCATTCTTGGCAGAGACGATAAAGGCGCGTGGAATTTGCGCGATAAAGTGAAAGGCAATTTGCTGACCTTCAGCCTGCACGATCTGGAGCAGAACTTGAACGGCGCATATTTCCACGATGGATTGTTGAGCCTGCGCGAAGACAAGGCATATGTGCCTTTGATGGCGCGCGAAAAAATTCAATTGCGCGGCGACTATAACGTATCAAATGTGCTGGCTGCGTTTACCATTGGTCATGCGGCTGGCTTTAAGCTTGATGATATGCTCGAAACAGTTGAAGAATTCCGTGGCGTGCCGCACCGCCTTGAGTTTGTTCGGGAGTTGAATGGAGCGCGTTGGTATAACAATTCAATCGCTTCTGCCCCCGAACGGACGATTGCAGTGATCCACGCTTTTGATGAGCCAATTGTGCTCATGCTGGGCGGGCGCGATAAGAACCTTCCCTGGGGTGATCTTGCCAAACTCATTCATGAACGCGTAGATCATGTTGTGGTCTTTGGCGAGGCAGGGGAGATGATCCAGAAAACAATAACAAGTATCGGCGGAGAAAGAGGCGTGGACATTCATCGCGCTGAGACTCTGAAAGAAGCTGTCACACTTGCGGCCAATGTCGCCAGCGCTGGAGATGTCGTTTTATTATCGCCGGGCGGTACGAGTTTTGATGAGTTCAAGGATTTTGTGGAGAGAGGAGAACTTTTTAGAAAATGGGTACTGGAACTTTCGTAAAGGAAAGAACTTCTTATTCGTCTCACAGCCCTGCTGGATTTTTACGCGGGTTCGATATGCCGTTGCTTGTCTCGGTGGTGGCATTGGTGGTGTTCGGGTTGTTGATGTTGTATTCCGCTTCGTGGGATTTTTCTCTCGGCGCATATAACGACCCGATGTATATGTTCAACCGCCAATTGACATGGCTTGGGTTGGGCGTGGTTGTTGCAACTGCCTTCGCATTTTTTGATTATCACAATTGGCGTAAACTGGTTGTTCCCATCATGGCATTTACCATCGTTCTGTTGATGGGCGTGTTGTTGATGAATGAAATTCGTTTCGGTGCGAAACGCTCTTTCATTGCCGGTTCTGTGCAGCCTTCTGAGCTTGCGAAGTTAATTTCAATTTTATATCTTGCGGTTTGGTTGTATGCAAAGCGCGCACAGCTGCACGATATTTCTTTCGGCTTAATTCCGCTGGGTGTGATCCTCGGTGTGGTGGGCGGGTTGATCTATCAACAGCCTGACCTGAGCGCCGCTGCCACTGTGTTGGTTTTGGGTGGGTTGCTCTTCTTTTTGGCAGGCGGTGACTTGAAACAAATTGGCGGCTTGCTCATCATTGCATCCATTGCTGCGTGGGTGGTTTCCTCCGTCAGCCTCACAGGTCAGCAGCGTGTGAGTGACTTTGTTGCCGGTATCAAAGACCCGTTGCAGGCTTCGTATCATGTGCGTCGCTCCTTCGAGGCAATCGTGAATGGCGGCTGGTTCGGTGTGGGCTTGGGGCAGTCACAATCCAAACTTACTGGTTTGCCCGTTCCGCCAACTGATAGTATTTTTGCAGTGGTCGCCGAAGAACTGGGCTGGTTCGGTTCTGTGGCGTTGATCGCTTTGTATGGTTTTCTCGTCTGGCGCGGATTGGTGATTGCCCGCCGCGCTCCAGATATGCTCGGCACGCTACTCGCTTCTGGCTTGGTGATTTGGATCGCAATGGAAGCGCTCATCAACATGGCGGTGATGGTTGGCCTTATGCCGTTTGCAGGAAATGCTTTACCTTTTGTCAGCGCGGGCGGTTCTAATCTTGTGACGACCCTTGCGGCGTTGGGAATTATTTTCAACATTTCGCGCCAGGCAGGTGATGGCACGATATCTGATGAAGAATGGAGGTCTTACAGTGCGGTTACTAATTTGCGCTGGTGGAACGGGCGGCGGGGTTTATCCCGCGCTCGCCGTTCTCGAAGCGTTGAGAAAACTGCCAGTTGAAGGCTTACAGGTTGAAGGTTCAAAGGTTGAACATCTTCAACCTTCAACCTTCCAACCTGCTAACCTGCAAACCCTTTGGGTTGGCGGTGAAGGCGGCATGGAAGAGGAACTTGTGAAGCGCGAAGGCATCGCGTTTCGTTCCGTTCCTGCGGCTGGTGTGCATGGCGTTGGCCTGCGCGCTCTGCCTGGCAATATCGCCAAACTCACACGCGGAGTTGTCGAATCGCGCCGCATTTTGCGCGACTTCAACCCCGATGTGCTTTTCTTCACCGGCGGTTTTGTGGCTGCTCCCATGGCTGTGGCTGGCCGAAATATTCCAACCGTATTGTATGTGCCCGATATTGAGCCAGGCCTTGCGCTCAAATTCCTTTCCAATTTTTCGGATGTCGTCACTGTGACAGCACCCGACTCGAAGAAATATTTTTCACGCCTTGAAAGGATCACCGTCACAGGCTACCCGCTTCGTGCTGACCTTTCAAGCTGGTCCCGCGAAAAAGCGACTCAACACTTTGGGCTGGATGCCGCCAAGCCCACCTTGCTTATCACTGGCGGAAGCAAAGGCGCGCGCTCGATCAACACCTCTATTGTGAAGCACCTCAAAGAGCTTTTGGATATTGCACAGGTCATTCACATCACCGGAACTTTAGATTGGCCCATGGTTGAGATGGCCGCACAAAAATTGCCTGCCGAGTTGCAATCTCAATACCATGCCATGCCTTACTCCCATGAAATGGGCGCCGCACTCGCAGCAGCAGATTTGGTTCTCTCCCGGGCGGGCGCATCATCGTTGGGTGAATATCCATTCTTTGGGCTGCCCGCTGTGCTTGTGCCATATCCATATGCATGGCGCTATCAAAAAGTAAATGCAGATTATCTTGCCGAACAAAACGCGGCGCTCATCTTGCAGGATGAACTGTTGGACGATAAACTCGTACCTGTTGTCAAAGATGTCTTAATGAATAAAAATAAACGTGAAGCCATGCGTGAAGCCATGAAAAAATTATCGAATCCAAATGCTGCCCGCATGATCGCCAGCCAGTTGGTTAAATTGGCAGGAGAACAACCCCTATGATGAGCATCGTCTATCTCTTTTGGATGTATGTACTGCTCTTTGCTGTGATCGGCGCCATGCGCGGCTGGGCAAAGGAATTGCTCGTGGCGTTCAGCGTTATCACTTCGCTCGCTGTCAACTTGCTTTTGGAAAAGTACATTCCCCTCGTCCGCGATCTGGATAAAGCCAGCAGTTCCGTGTTTTGGATCCGCACGCTCATTCTGACAGCGTTGGTGTACTTCGGGTACCAAACTGTATCTCTTCCACGGCTGGCTTCCAAGGCGGCACGCGAGCGTTTACAGGATGCATTATTCGGTGCAGTGCTCGGCGGCTTGAATGGCTATTTCATTGCAGGTACTGTCTTGTACTACAACCATGTGGCAAACTATCCTTATAGCAACATCATCAGCCGTGCAACAGACCCGGCTATTGTGGAAGTCATTGAAAGAATGATGAACTACATGCCCCCGCGCTTTTTAGGCGAGCCGGGCATTTACTTTGCCGTCATCATCATCCTTATCTTCATCATCGTGGTGTACATCTAGCGAATAGCTATTAGCAGTTAGCATTTGGTGGTTAGCTAAAAGCCAATCGCTACATGCTAATCGCTAACAGCTAACAGCTGGGAGCTAATTATGAAAAGAGTTCACTTCATTGGCATCGGTGGTTCAGGGCTTTCTGCCATCGCGCGTCTGCTCAAAGAGAGCGGCTATGAAGTGACCGGTTCAGACCGCGCCCTCTCTCCATTCGCAGCAGATTTACAGAATGAAGGCATTTCTGTGTACGTTGGGCATCATCCCCGCAACGTAGGCGGCGCAGATTTGGTCATCCGCTCTTCTGCGATAGCGGACAACAACCCCGAAGTAGATGCTGCGAAGCGGGCGGGCATTCCTGTTTACAAACGCTCAGACTTCCTTGGTCAATTAATGGCTGAGAAAACAGGGATTGCAGTTGCGGGAACGCATGGCAAGACCACCACCACCGCCATGATCGCCTGGGCCTTATATGCCATGAATCGCGACCCCTCTTTTATAGTGGGGGGCACCTTGAACAATTTGAAGGTCAATGCCCATGCGGGCAAGGGTGACCTTTTTGTGATCGAAGCTGATGAATACGACCGTATGTTCCTTGGCCTCAAGCCTCAAATTGAAGTGGTCACTAACCTTGAGCACGACCACCCGGATATCTATCCCAAATTTGAGGATATGTATGCGGCTTTTCAAAGTTTCGTAGACCTGCTTCCGCCTGACGGCACATTGATCGTCTGTGCAGAAGATGAAGGCGCAGTTACTCTATTAACTCACGCACGCCGCAAGGGATTGAATATCGTCTCTTACAGTGTGCAAGGTGAGATGACCATCAACAGTCCGCAGTGGATGCAGGCTCGCACGGTCAAATCCAATAATCGCGGCGGCTACGATTTTTCAGTGATGACGAATATGGGTGCATCTTCTGCATCGGTTATCAACGTTACTCTGCAAGTGCCGGGTGAGCACAACGTCCGCAATGCGCTGGCTGCACTCTCGGTAGCGGCTACGCTTGGTCTTCCATTGCAGGAATTCGCTGATGCGCTGGGTGAGTTCACTGGCACAGGCCGTCGTTTTGAAGTGCGCGGTGAACGCAACGGCATAGTTGTGATCGACGATTATGCACACCATCCCACAGAGATTCGCGCCACTCTTTCCGGCGCAAAGATGCGTTACCCCAACCGCCGCATTTGGGCTGTCTGGCAGCCTCACACGTATTCCCGCACACAAGCATTGTTCTACGAGTTCTCGCGTGCGTTTGTAGATGCCAGTGAAGTTCTTGTTACAGAAATTTATGCCTCGCGTGAAACCAAACAGGAATTTTCTTCCGCTGAGGTGGTCAGCGCCATGCCGCATCCAAGTGTGAGGTACACCGGTTCATTAAGCAATACGAAGAAACATTTATTGGAACATCTGCGCCCGGGAGATGTCGTCATCATTCTTTCGGCAGGTGATGCAGATCAGATCAGCTCTGATCTTTTAAAAGTAATGTGAGTTCAATATGCCTGAAGAAAGACGAAAAACGCTTCAAGATCAGACCGAGGTGATTGCCCTGCCTCCATTGAAAATGGTGCTCGTCCACGCAAAGGAAGAACGTGAGAATGCGTTGACGGCTGTGATCAAATCTGCTGCGCCTCAGGAAGATGTAGAGCCGCAAGATTTGAAGAAGATCATTGAGCATTTGAAGAAGAAAGATCGAAAGTAATGATTATGACCAGTTCCGTATATGCAGTGGATGCGTTGCGCCAGAAGTTTGGCGATGCCGTGCAGGAGAATATCCCTCTTGCACCGTATACATCTGCACGCATTGGCGGACCTGCGGATGTGCTGCTTACCGTCAAATCGGCGGATGAGTTTGCGGCTGTGATGCAATTCATTTGGGAACATGAACTTCCGCATTATGTGCTTGGCGGCGGCTCAAATGTTCTCGTCAGCGACAAGGGTGTGCGCGGGATCGTGGTTTTGAATAAAGCGAAGGAAGTGCTTTTCGAAACGGGTGACAGCCCCACAGTCTGGTGTGAGGCGGGAGTCATCTTTAGCAATCTCGCGAATCGCTGCGCATCCAAAGGTTTGGCAGGCATGGAGTGGGCGGCAACTGTCCCAGGTACGGTGGGCGGCGCAGTGTATGGAAATGCTGGCGCATTCGGCGGCGATGTTTCTGGTAATTTGATCCATGCCGAGTTGTTGACGGTGAATGGCCGTGAAAAATATTCCGTTGAACAAATGGGATATGGCTATCGTACAAGTGTGATGAAACGCGGCGAAATAAAAGCAATAGTACTTTCGGCTTTGTTGAGATTAAAAAATTCAACGAAAGAGGAAGTGTCTGTTAAAATCGAACAATTCAGCGAACGCCGAAAGGCCACGCAGCCGCCCGGTGCGAGCATGGGTTCCATGTTCAAAAACCCTGCGGGTGACCATGCGGGCCGTTTGATCGAAGCCGCGGGACTCAAAGGTACGCGCATTGGCACCGCTGAGATCAGCACGTTGCATGGAAATTTTTTTGTAAACCATGGCGAGACTCGCGCAAGTGATGTTCGCGAGTTGATCGATTTAACCCGTACGACAGTGAAACAAAAATTTGGTGTTGAGCTTGAGTTGGAAGTTGAACTCGTAGGAGAATGGTAGTTTGAAGAAAATCCGCGTTGCAGTGTTATTTGGTGGACGTTCCGGCGAACATGATGTTTCGCTTATGTCCGCGCGTTCTGTGCTGGCAGCGCTTGACCCTGAGAAATATGAAGTAACCCAGGTAGGCATTACATTGGACGGTGAGTGGTTGACAGGTGCCAATACATTGGATGCATTCACCAGCGGAAATTTCAAAGCATTGAATCGCGCCATCCTCCCCGGCGATCCTTCGCATTCCAATATTTACCAATTACAAAATACCGATCACGGCGAAGTGATTGAAAAACTTGCCGATATTGATGTTTTCTTCCCGGTTTTGCACGGTCCCTTTGGCGAAGACGGCACGCTGCAAGGCCTGCTCGAAATGGCAGATGTAGCCTATGTGGGTGCAGGCGTGGCTGGCTCATCCGTTGGCATGGACAAGGGCATCTTCAAGGATGTCATGCGTGCCAACCATATTCCCATTGTCGATTCAGTTCTCATTTTGCGTGGTGAGATTGAAACCAATATGGACGGCGTGATCGAACAGATTGAAAAGATGGGCGCATATCCCTTCTTTGCAAAACCTGCCAATCTCGGTTCATCCGTTGGCATCAGCAAATGCAATTCTCGCTCTGACCTTGCCGAAGGCTTGATGGAAGCTGCTCGTTACGACCGCCGCATTGTTGTTGAAAAAGGCGTGGGTAATGTCCGTGAAGTGGAAGTGAGCGTGCTTGGAAATGAATACCCTGAGACATCCGTCTGTGGGGAAGTGTTACCCAGCCGCGAATTCTATTCCTACGAATCAAAATATGTAGATGGCACTTCCGGTCTTATCATCCCTTCGCAGCTGCCGAATGAAGTAACAGAAAAAATCCGCGAGTATGCTGTTCGCGCTTACAAGGCAATTGATTGTGCAGGCATGGCACGCGCAGATTTCTTCGTTGAAAGCGACACGAACAAAATTTATTTGAACGAATTAAATACGTTGCCAGGGTTTACATCCATTAGCATGTACCCCAAACTCTGGCAGGCGAGTGGATTGGCGTACCCGCAGCTTGTAGACCGCTTGATCGAACTTGCTCTTGCGCGCAAAGCACAACGCGACCATACCGAGCGCCGGAGGTCTGCATGAGCGATAAACGCGAATTATCCCGCGCCGAGGCTGCCCGCCGCCGCCGCGCACAACGCGCAGTGAAGGAAATGGAGCAAACTAAAAAGCACGCTACGCGGCCCGTTGTGCCGGTCACTTCGCGCGCACGCCCTGCGCCGGTTTCATCCAGACCGATGCTTGTTAAAAAGCCCCGCCGCTTTAATATTGCACTTGGCTTGCCTGAGTTCCATTTGAGCAAGCCAAAGTTTGCCATGCCGCGCATGCGAGCCAATTTGCGGTTTGCCTCCATTCTTATTTCAATTTTGCTTGGCGCAGTAATTTACCTGGCATTCACGCTGCCATACTTTTTTGTTCCTTCTGCAACGGTGCTTGGCAATAATCATATCAGCGCGGAAGAGATCAATTCTCTTCTTGGCGTTACCGGGCAAAACATTTTCACCGTACAGCCTGATGAGTTGCAAACTCGTTTGCGCATGAATTATCCCGAATTGCTTTCAGCGGAAGTAAAAGTCTATTTGCCGAATCATGTCTACGTTACGATCAGCGAGCGCGTGCCTGTCATCATTTGGCAAAGAGGCGAAGGCTATACATGGATCGACGAAGCCGGCGTAGCATTCCGTCCGCGTGGATTGCAAGCAGGATTGGTGCCAGTCATCGCTGTGGATGATCCGATCCCGGGCATTGTTGCACCAGGCGATTTGTTCACCCCCCCGCCATACATGCAGGAAGAATTGGTGGATGCGATCCTCGCTCTTTCCCCGCTCTTGCCTGCTGGCACGTCAATGACATTTGACTCCGCCCAGGGTTTGGGTTGGAAAGACTCTCGCGGGTGGCAGGTCTATTTTGGCACAAGTGTGGAAGATATGCCCTTGAAGGCACGTGTATATCAATCACTGGTTGATTCGTTGATGGCACGCAACATTTACCCGGCATATATCAACGTGATGTACCCCGAAGCGCCGTATTATCGAATGGCGATTATCGAGAAAAAAGAATCGACTGAAGAAACAGTGGATAGCGGACAATAAGATGGAAGAGATCGTAGTAGGCATTGATGTAGGCACAACAAAAGTTTGCACCCTCGTAGGCCGTGTAGAGGATGCAAAAACAATTCGCATCCTTGGCGTGGGCATCGAGCCTTCAGATGGCATCCGCAAAGGCATTATTGTGGATCTTGCTGCCGCATCCGCAGCCATTAAACGTTCTGTAGAAAAAGCAGAGAGCACTTCCGGTTTGGAGATCACTACGGGTTTTGTCAGCCTTGCGGGGGCGCACGTTTCATCGATCAACAGTCGCGGCGCAACCGGCGTGCCGGGTGGAATCATCGATGCGATGGACATTGTTCATGCGCTCGATCAGGCACAGGCTATTGCTATTCCGCATGACCGCGAGATCGTGCATGTCATTCAGCGCGGCATCACCGTGGACGGACAGGAAGGCGTGAAGACACCCATCGGGATGCACGGCTACAAGCTCGAAGTGGAAACGCACATTATCACAGCCGCCGCTGCAACAGTGGATAACCTCCGCCAATGCGTTGGCGCGGCTGGTGTGGATATTCAGCAATTTGTTTTGAATCCGCTCGCCTCAGCAGAAGTAGTGTTGACCGAGCAGGAACGTCAGATGGGTGTGGCAGTCTGTGATATTGGCGGCGGCACAACGGATCTGGCGATTTATGTCGATGGCGATGTGTGGCACACAATGGTGCTGGCTGTTGGCGGTAATCACGTCACTCAGGATATTGCTCACGGGCTGCGCCTGCCCATGACTCAGGCAGAAGAAGTGAAAAAGCAGCAGGGACATGCCATTCGGTCCGATATTGGAAGCGAAGAGTATTTCGCCATCCGCCCATTTGGTGAAGATCACGATGTGCGCATCAATCGACAAGACCTTGCTCACATCATCGAAGCGCGTATCGAAGAAACATTTGGATTGATCCTGCAGGAGATTAAACGCTCTGGTTATGACGGGCTGCTTCCAGCAGGTATGGTATTGACAGGCGGCACATCGGCATTGCCCGGCATCAAGCATATTGCAAGTGAAGTATTGGGAATGCCTGTGCGAACTGCGCAGCCGGAGAATCTCACTGGGCTGGTGGATAAGTTGGATTCACCTGCATATTCAACCAGCGTGGGTCTGCTGCGCTGGGCTACCACCATGCGCGAACATGATGTTGCGTATTCAGGCGGCGATAAGAAACGCCGCAGATCGCGAGGCGAAACAAACATGAATTTAGATGCAATTAAAAATTGGATGAAACGATTGTTGCCATAGAAAAGACTCTTTCTTTCTCCTCTCTCTATTGAAAGATAAAGAAGAAAGAGCGAAGAAAGCTAAAAAGAAAAGATTCACAAACAGCATTTAAAACCTTTTAAAAATCAGCATTCTCGTTTAAGATATGGCATATTCCTTGCCAGGAGGAACACATGGACTCGAACAAAAGAAATCTGCAATCCGAAGCCTTCGCCCGCATTAAAGTAATTGGTGTGGGCGGCGCCGGCCAAAATGCCGTCAACCGCATGATGGAAGAAGGTATTCAAGGCGTTGAGTTTATCTCTGCCAATACAGACGCGCAGGCACTTACACTTTCACGCGCTCCTATTCGAGTGCGTCTTGGTGATAAGATCACACGCGGCCTTGGCGCAGGCGGTGACCCTGAGATCGGCCGCAAAGCCGCAGAAGAGTCATCCGACGAACTGTACAACGTGCTCAAAGGCGCGGATATGGTCTTCGTCACTGCGGGCATGGGCGGCGGTACCGGCACAGGTGCGGCTCCTGTAATTTCACAGGTTGCCAAAGAATGCGGCGCGCTCACCATTGGTGTGGTCACTCGCCCATTCACATTTGAAGGCGGCAAGCGCACACAATCTGCTGAAGTTGGCGTCACCAAGATGAAGGAACATGCACACACCCTCATCTCCATTCCAAATGACCGCCTGCTGCAACTTGCTGATAAAAAATCATCCCTGCAAGATGCCTTCCGCATGGCAGATGAAGTTCTGCACCAGGGCATTCAAGGCATTTCCGAGTTGATCACAATTCCTGGTTTGATCAACCTCGACTTTGCCGATGTTCGCACGATCATGTCTGAAGGCGGCGCTGCTTTGATGGCAGTTGGCCGCGGTACGGGCGATGATCGCGCAAAGACTGCTGCTGAACAAGCCATCTCCAGTCAACTGCTCGACATCACCATTGACGGCGCACGCGGTGTACTCTTCAACGTCACCGGCGGCCCGAACATGACCCTCTTCGAAGTCAATCAGGCTGCGGCCATCATCCGTGAAACCGCTCATCCCGATGTCAACATGATCTTCGGTGCAGTCATCGATCCTGAAATGGGTGATGAGATCCGCTGTACGGTCATCGCCACTGGATTTGAACGGGCTGGCGTACAGCGCCGCACGTTGGAGCGCCCCACTCGTAACGAGAAGCCTGTTTCTGTTGCCAACACACCTTTCTCACGCCCAAGCGAATCCGTTAGCGTGAATGCGGAAACAAGATCCTCCAGCGATGCAAAAGCCGCCCCGCAGCCCAGCATCAACGCAGATGATCTGGATGTTCCAACCTTCTTGAGAAATAGAAGATAAAAGATAAAAGATGAAGCCCCTAAAGGTTCCTAAAACCTTTAGGGGCTTTTTTTGTTTCATGCTAAAATATAAAAGATGAAAGCAAAACTTCCACACCCTGAGCACTACTCTTATCAACTGCATCGCAAACAACGCAACACGCAGATCATTTTGCCCATTATTGTAAGTGCTGTGCTGCTGGTTGGTTTGATCGTCTTGATCAGCATTGCTACTTTCAAGCAAGGCGGCGATGTAGGCCGTTGGGCGGCAATTTCCACGATCTGGATCATCATTCCCGTTTTGATCGCAGGGTTGGTCACTCTCCTTGTTCTGATCGGGCTCATTTATTTAATGGCACGCGCATTGCAAGGATTGCCTTACTACACAAGCATCGCGCAGGATTATATCTACAAGGCCCGCGGATACATTATCCGTGGAGCAGATATGGCAGTTAAACCCATCCTTGCATTGGATGGCTGGCTTGAAAGCATCAAAGCATTTTTTGGAAGGATAGGATAACGCTATGAACAAGAATAGAATAATTATTGCCGGAACGCTGGTCGGCGCATTAACAGGTCTGGTTGCTGCTGTGCTCCTTTCCCGCCGTGCTGAAAAAAATGAACGTGAAACAGCCATTACCACCGGTGAAGGCTTGAAGTTGGGTGTGTTGGTCATTGGCTTGTTAAGGGCCATTGCTTCCCTAAATGACGATTGATGTTAATTTCAACAAAAGACCGATAATCATTACAGGTTGTCGGTCTTTTTGTCTTAAAAATATAAATATATGGTATATGGTGGGGAGAAGTATTAGGAGAATTTGATGCCAGAGGAAATAGCCGCACAACAGAATGATTCCTTTCTTGAAATTTTCAAGAAACATACTGCGGTCATGCTTCTGATCGAACCGAAAACAGGGCGGATTTTAGATGCAAACCCGGCAGCTAAAAAATTTTATGGATATTCTCTTGATCAATTGCAGAGAATGAATCTCGCTGAGATCAGCCCATTGTCTGGCGACCAGCTGACCGTGAGTGCGATGCGGGTTCTTGGCGATGGAAACAGCCCCTTTATATCTCCTCACAAATTAGCCAGCGGCGAGATCCGTATCGTTGAATCGTATTCAGCATCTATTGTTTTGAATGGAAAAACAGTCCTCTTTACTATCCTTCAGGATATTACTGATAACAAACTGGCAGAAAGCAGCCAGCCGGTTAAAGAATTAAGATTCCATGCCTTCGCAGAAAATATATCCAGTGTGATCTATCAATGTCTTAATGATGATAAGTTCACTCTTGTCTATGTCAATAATGCGGTTACCGAATTGACCGGTTATGCGCCGGAGGAATTTTTGGAGGGCGGATTAAATTTTTTTGACCTTTGCCATCCTGAAGACGTTTTACTCGCAGCCAAACCATCTTTGAGCACATTTCATACTGCTTATCGTATTCGCCATAAGTCTGGAGAATGGCGCTGGGTTGATGAATGGGGGACAGGGGTGTTGGATGAAAATGGTGTTATCCAATATTTTCAAGGTTTGATCGTCGATGTCACAGAGCGCATGTATGTGGAGAATGAACTTGTGCGCTTGTTTGAATCTGAACAGCAGGCTCATAGGGTCACTGAAATATTGAGGGCAGCAAACCTGGCTCTTACCCAGGATTTGAATTTGGATACCGTGCTGGAAAAGCTGCTGGAATATTTGCAGCAACTTGTTCCCTATGATAGTGCCAACGTGATGCTGGCGCGGGGCAATGCCCTTTTTGTCATTGCTGCAATGCGTGGATATGAAGATTTTACAAACCCAACTCAAACACAGGCTTTGGAATTTGATGTCCGGCAGTATCCGGCTTTAATGCCCGTTTTTATTGAACAACGCAGTTCATTGATCGCAGATACGCGCATCTTCCCCGGCTGGAAACGGGATCTCGGAACCGAGCATGTCATCTCCTGGATGGGGGTTCCGCTCGTAGCTGGCGGTAAAGTGATCGGCCTATATTCCATTGATAAAGTAGAGCCAAATTATTTCACTGAGCAGCACCAAAATTTAGCAGAAGCTCTTGCTGGGCAGGCAGCGGTAGCCATTCAGAACGCGCAGCTTTTTGCTCAAATTCAAGCCGAGCTTGCTGAACGCCGATTCACAGAGAGTGCTTTGCGTGAATCAGAGGAACAATACCGTTCGTTATTTGAGAATATGATCGACGGGATCTATCGTAGTACACACGAAGGCAGGTTTGTAGATATTAACCCTGCGATGGTCAAAATGTTTGGATATTCCTCCAGAGAGGAAATGCTCAATGTTGACATCAAGAAGGAGCTTTATTTTTCACCAGAGGAACGCGGCAGCCATATTCTAGATACCGGACAGCAGGAAATTGAAGCGTACCGAATGCGGCGCAAAGATGGGTCAGAGATTTGGGTGGAGGATCATGGAAACTATATTCATAACGAAAATGGCGATATTACCTACCACAGTGGAATATTACGCGATATCACTGAGCGAAAACGCGCAGAGGAAGCCATTCGTGAAAGTGAGAGTCTGCTCAAAGAATCGCAGGCCATAGCTGGGTTGGGTAGCTATGTTATGGATTTGACGACAGGCCTTTGGAAGAGTTCAGACGTTCTCAATCAGATTTTTGGAATTGATGAAACTTATGTCCGTTCTGTGGCCGGTTGGAAAGAGATCATCCATCCTGAAGATCGGGATGAAATGGAGCATTATTTTGCTTATGATGTGGTTGGTATAAAGTCTCGCTTTGATAAGGAATACAGAATCATAAGAAAAAATGACCATGCTTTACGCTGGGTTCATGGCATAGGCGAATTGGAAATTGATGAGTTGGGTGTCGTTAGGGTGATGCGGGGGAGTATTCAAGATATTACAGAACGAAAACAATCTGAAGAAGTTCTGCGCCAACGGTTGATGGAATTGGAGGCTTTGTATAATATCTCTGCATCTTTGCGCACCGTGCAAACGTTTGATGAAGCGCTGCCTGTTTTATTAGATCAAACGCTGCTGGCCTTGGGAACAAATGTTGGTACCATTCTGCTTTATTCGCCCGCAACGAATGATTTGAGAGATACCCTCCCTCGCGGCTGGTTCAAAGATATGGAAACTATTCCAGTTAGCATAGGAGAAGGTGTAGCGGGGACGGTATTTTCTACCGGCCAGTCATATATCTCCGATGAATTTGTAAAAGACTCTCTGCCTAGTGGAGAAGGACGCAGCAAAATACCACCGGGATGGGGCGGCGCCTGTGTGCCAATCAGGTCAGATTCTGAAATTGTAGGCGTACTTTTTGTGTCAGTTCAATTGCCTCAGCGCATCTCTGCAGAACAGTTGAGACTCTTGAATTCACTAGCCGAAATTGCCGGAGCAACCCTGCACCGTACCCGCCTTTTTGATGAGACCGCACGGCGCGCGCAGGAATTTGTATCTTTATATGAAACCAGTGGCGCACTCGCAGCAGAAACTGATTTAAACACCATACTTCAGGTCACTGTGGGAAATGCCAGGCAGCTTCTTAAAGGGGCTTCCAGCGGAATATATTTATTTATCCCTGCTGTCAACGAACTCGAATTGACAAAAATAGAACCAAGCTCTTATTTGCAGATCGGCACTCGCCTGACCATGGGAGAGGGCGCAGCCGGACGTGTGGCGCAATCTCGCAAGCCGATACGGGTAGATGATTATTCTGTTTGGGAAGGCCGTTCGTTGAAATATGAACACTATAACATTCGTGCTGTGCTTGAAGTGCCAATGTTATACGGGGGTGAATTGATCGGCGTCCTTACCGTGGATGAGATCAACGACTCCGAACGGAAATTTACAGAAGTAGATGAGCGCCTGCTATCCCTCTTCGCTTCACAAGCTGCTGCGGCCATCCATTCGGCGCGCCTTCGCGAAGAGGCCATTCACCGCCTGCAACATTTACAAACCCTGCGCACTATTGATAAGGCAATCACCTCCAGCCTCGACCTTGGCATTACCCTGAATATTCTGCTTGGCCATGTTCTTACCCAACTGCATGTGGATGCAGCTTCTATCCTTTTGCTCAAAAAACATGAACAATCTTTGCGATACTCTGCAGGCCGTGGTTTTCGCACCCGTATGATCGAAGGAGCAGATGTTCATCTGAGTGATGGATTCGCAGGCCGCGCTGTGATGGAACGCAATACCCTTCAAGTAACAGACCCCTCACTGATCATCAACAACCAGCCTTTTGCACGCCTATGGCATGAAGAAGAATTTGAAACCTATGTTTGCGTTCCACTTATTTCCAAAGGCGAAGTCAAAGGTGTATTGGAAGTGTATTGCCGCTCGAAATTTATACCCAGCGATGAATGGCTGGAATTTCTTGAAACCCTTGCGGGGCAGGCGGCCATTACCATTGATAATACCCAAATGTTCGATGACGTTCAGCGGGCAAATATGGAGCTGGCAGTTGCTTATGAAGCAACCATTGAAGGCTGGTCTCGCGCACTAGACTTGCGCGATAAAGAAACCGAAGGCCACACCCAGCGTGTTACAGAAATCACCATGATCCTGGCAAAAGCTGTAGGAATAAAAGATAGCCAACTGCAACACCTTCGGCGCGGAGCCCTTCTTCATGATATTGGCAAAATGGGCATCTCCGATCAAATACTGCTAAAACAAGGAAAGTTGACAGCCCAAGAATGGGACATCATGCGCACGCATCCCATACTTGCATACCAAATGCTTCAACCCATCGCCTACCTGCGCAATGCACTAGATATCCCTTATTCACATCACGAAAGATGGGACGGCACAGGCTACCCGCGTGGTTTGAAAGGAGAGCAAATTCCACTCACGGCACGCATCTTTGCGCTGGCCGATGTTTGGGATGCCCTCACAAGCTCACGCCCATACCGCAAAGCATGGACAAGCAGGAAAGCCCTGGCCTACATAAAACAACAGAGCGGCAAACACTTTGACCCGCAGCTTGTAGAAATATTTTTAAAAACGATTAAAGAACTTAATGGCTGACTATGACAATTGACATCATCTCCAAACAAACCTATCGCCGCTTCCTCCTCGCCTCACAAGGACTTTGGCCTGGTCGCCGTTTCGAAGGGCCACTCGGCGCCGAATCTGCTTTGCGTCAAATGCAAGCCTTGCAGCTAGACCCGCTGGTAATGGTTGCCCGCAGCCAGGATATAGCCATGTACGGCCGCGTGTTGAACTACAAGCCGGAACACCTTTATAAAATGGCCTACGAAAAGCGCAAAGCTTTTGATTATGGCGGCTGGCTCATGATGTACCCCATGAGCGACTTCCCATACTGGCAGATGCATATGAATCAACGCAAAGCAAAAGGATTGAATTACGAAGCCTTCAAACATCCCCCGAAGGATTTGTTGAAATTCATCATCAATGAACTGCGCGAACGCGGCCCGCTGGGAAACAGGGATTTTGAGGGTACAAGAGTAAAGGAATGGAGCTACCGCGGACGTAAAGAAACCTCGATCGGCCTTTTTTACCTGTGGATGACTGGTGAAGTGATGATCACCAATCGCAAAGGATTCGACCGCATCTATGACCTGCGCGAGCGTGTTGTTCCGGCCAAGTTTGATTATGCCGCCACCGAAGAAGAAACCATCGAGTTTATGAGTAGAAAGATCATTGCCTTTCTTGGAATGCTCAGCGAAAACCGTCTGGGGACGGAGCTTTCTTATTATCTTCACAAAGATATTTCCAAAGATGAAGCGAAAAAAATAACAAATCAGCTTATTGAAAATGACGCGATCTCCCGAATTCGGGTGGAAGGCTCAAAGGATGGATATCTGCTTCTAAACAGCGACCAGCCCCACCTGTCCGATCTGGAGGCGGGGCGTATCCCAAAAGCATGGAAACCCAAAGATTCCACAACCGATGAAGAAGTCACCTTCCTTGCCCCGTTGGAAATTGTCAGCGCAAGAGGACGCGCGAAAAAAGTTTTCGATTTTGAATATTTGTGGGAAGTGTACAAGCCTGTTCATCAACGCCGTTGGGGATATTACACCCTGCCCATTCTATACGGTGATGACCTCGTTGCGCGCCTCGACCCCAAACTGGACCGCACAACGAACACATTGCACATTCTCGGCTTCTGGTTGGAAGATGATGCGCCGAAAGATGAAGCCTTTGCAAATGCACTTGCCAATGGCCTGAAAAGATTTGCCGATATGATCGGTGCGCAGAAGATTGACTTGGATGGAATCAAGCCTGTCAAGCTTCGCGCATACCTGAAGAAGAAATTGAAATAGGGCTCCCAATGGATCACTTTGTTTTGCGAAGTGCCACACCAAACGATGTTACCGCTGTGAATGCATGTGTCCACCATGCATTTGGTCATTATATCGAGCGTATTGGAAGAAAACCCGGCCCCATGCTTATGGATTATGCGCTGGAAATTCGAGAGCATCAGGTAGTTGTTGTGGAAGAAGATAAACAGATCGTTGGTGTCCTTGTTTTATGTATCAAAGAAGAAGGTTTTCTTTTGGATGTAATTGCTGTGGAACCACCTTGGCAGGGCAGGGGAGTGGGGAAGATGCTGCTCAAATTTGCAGAAGCCGAAGCACGGCGACAGGGATATAAAAGTATTTATTTATATACCCATGAGAAAATGACGGAGAACCAGGTGCTTTATTCGAAAATTGGATATGTTGAATATGACCGCCGTTTTGAAAACGGGCTGGCGCGAGTTTATATGAGGAAAAAGTTGGATAAAAATGGCATGTTTTTGTGACGAAATGTTAAATTCCTAAAAAATGCTTGACGCACGGAAAAAGTGCATATATATTACTTTCGAATCCGCCTGTTGTAAGAATCTTTTTTTGTTCGTAATTATTTTTTTTCTTAATGCGGCGGGTATAAAAAAAGTCCGTCAATTTCAGCCAGAATGGCTGGTTCTGTTTGCGCTCTCAATTGCGGCTCTCAGATTCTATAAGGCGGCGAGGAAGTTTCGATGGTTACAAAGAAATCTCCAAAGACAAAGATAGACCTGCAGCAAGATGCGCCAAATCATGGAAGGGGGCTTTTACTGGCGTTTAGCCTTGCTGCGCAATCTTTTCAACGTGCCCGCACAGCCGATGATTTTTACAGTACGGTTGGTAATGCCATCAACTCTTTGGGTGGGGTGATGACATTACTGACGGTTAATGAGGACAGCACTTCCCTTACCGTTACATACACTTCTTTTAAGTCAAAGACTCTTCGGAATTTGGAAAAATTAGCAGGGCAAACTGCAATTGGTTATTCTTTTGCAATTTCACCTGGTACCATCTATGCCCGCAAATTAGCTTCTGGCCATGCTGAGTATGTTCAGTGGACAAATGAAGACCTTGTTTCTGCAATGCCGTCGGCTATTGTCCCTATGCTCAGCCAGATCGTAAGCATGTTCAAGCTGGATAACAGCATATTTGCGCCTTTGCGTGTGGATGGTGAGACTCTTGGGATGGTGGTTGTAGGAGGGTTGCCTTTAAGTAAAGAGGATCTACCGATTGTAGATGCTTTTGCTGGCCAGATCGCAGCTGGTTTGCAAAGCGTGCGTTTGGTGCAAAAATTGCAGGAAGAATTGATTGCCCGCAATCAATTGGAGGAATCTCTTAACCATAACCGTACCCTTCTATTGGCGCTTAGCCATGCAGCACAAGCCATTCAACAGGCGTATACCGTGGCTGATATTTACCAGGCGGTTGGCAATCAGATCAGATCTCTGGGCGGGGATGTTACCCTGCTCATGCTGGAAGAGGATCGCCAGTCTCTCGTGGCATCTTACATGTCCTATTCTTCGAAGGTGCTCCGACAACTTGAAAAATTGACAGGGATTTCCGCGGTAGGGTATCGCATTGCGATCTCACCGGAAAGCGTCTACGCGCGGGATATTGCCGCAAGAAAAGCAGAATATATTCAGTCGGCACGGGAGCATTTTTACGATGCCTTCCCAAAAAGATTGCACATGTTGACCGATAGATTTATGAGTATCTTGAATGTGGAGCAGGGTATTCTTGCACCTTTATATGTGGAAGGTGAGACTCTGGGTCTGATGATGGTCAGCGGACTGGCTTTGAATGTGGGCGATGTACCAGCCATGGAGTCGTTTGCAGGGCAGATCGCGGCTGGGTTGCAGAATGCGCGCCTGGTACAGAAACTTCAGGATGAATTAACTGCTCGAAATCAAATTGAAGAGTCTCTTAACCATAACCGTAACCTTCTTTTGGCGCTTAGTAATGCGGCAAAGGCTGTTCAATTGGTTCGTGAACCTGAGGATATCTATCGAGTAGTGGGGGAGCATATCAAAGCGTTGGGATTTGAGGCGACTATTCTCATGTTTGGGAGCGGGAATGAGAGTCTTTATTATCGCTATACAACGATCTCGGATGGGGTCATTCATACCGCTGAAAAAATGGCTGGGGTAACTGCGCGGGAATATAGCTGGCTCATTGCAGAGGATAGTATCTATAGGAAAATTATTTCCAACGGAAAGGCGGAGTATATTCCCTGGGCTGGGGATCTCTTTGCAGAGGCCCTCCCTGTTTTTCTGCGCCCGCTTGCTGGAAAATTAATGAAAATCTTGAAGATCGACCATGGTATTATCGCGCCTTTGTGTGTGGGGGGAGAGCCTTATGGGGTGTTGGTAATATTTGGGAGCAGTATATTAAGCAAGGAAGACTTACCCGCCATGGATTCATTTGCTGGGCAGGTCTCTGTCAGCCTGAGGAATGCGCGGCTGGCGCAGCAGGTGGAAGATGAACTCAAAGAGCGCAATCAGGTTGCGGCGGCGTTAAGAGCGAGCGAAGCTAAAATCCATGCCTTGTTTGATGCGGTCCCAGATATGATGTTCATGCTGGATTACGAAGGCAGGTTTATTGATTACCATGAGGCTAGGGGAGAGCAGCCATATGTTTCGCCGGAAATTTTTATGGGGAGATATATACATGATATTATGCCGTCTCAAATGGTTGAGGCGTATCAATTGAAACTTGATCAAGCCATACGGAGTGGAGAAAGTCAGTTACTCGAATATTCCCTGGAAGAACAGGGTAGACTGCGTCATTTTGAGGCGCATCTTGTAGCGTACCAGGGAGACCGCGTACTTTGCATTATCCGAAACATTACCAGGCGTAAGGATGCAGAAGAGGCTGTAAAGCAGACAGAAAGGCATTTCAAAGCCCTTATTGAAAAAGCTCCTGATGGAATTACATTAGTTGGTCCAGATGGACGGAATCGATATGTTAGCCCTTCTGCTAAAAATATGTTTGGGTATGAATTGGAAGATGTTGCCAATTCTGATCCGTTGGAATTTATTCATCCGGACGATCTGACATTTGTGTTGGGTGCGATGAATGATCTGATCCAGAATCCTGAGTATGTTCCTACGCTTGAGTACCGTTATAAACACAAGGATGGTTCGTATCATTGGGTGGAGAGTACGTTTAGTAATTTGTTGGCTGACCCCAGTGTGCAGGCGGTTGTCATTAATTTTCGGGATGTCACTGCGCGCAAGCAGACGGAAGTGGAATTGCGGGAAAGTGAGAGTAAATTCCACGGTGTGATTTCTGAATCTGCTGATGGGGTAATTCTATCGGATGAGTTGGGGCGGATTATTGAATTTAATGATGCCATTGGAAAAATCACCGGACACCCTCGCGAAGAGGCACTGGGGAAGTTCTTGTGGGATTTTCAATTTCAAATAACTCCTGCTGCGTTGAGAACGGAAGAACATTATTTACGGGTAAAAGCAGGCGTTCAGAATGCACTGAAAACCGGACAATCTGCTTTCCTTCACAGGATCATGGAAGCTCCATTTCAGATGCCTGATGGTTCGCAGCGATTTATTCAGCAGCGGTTATTTTCCATTAATACCGAAAAAGGCTGGCGGTTGGGAAGTATTTCAAGGGATGTTACCGAGCAAAAACTGGCAGCGGAGATCCTGCACAAGCAATACGAAAACCAGAAACGTCTTTATCAAATGACTGCCATTCTTGGCCAAACAACGGATATTGAAGTTATTTATAATGCTGCGTTGGAAAGCCTGCAAAATATACTTTCCTCTGATCGTGTTTCCATTTTGTTGTTTGATGCAGATGACGTTATGCGTTTTAAAGCATGGCTGGGGTTATCGGATAAATACCGAAAAGCTGCCGAAGGGCATTCTCCATGGGATCGGACCACTCAGAATCCACAACCTGTTTTGGTGACGGATGTGAGGGCAGATTCAAGCCTCGCTGCACTTCTTCCAGTTATTTTGGAGGAGGGCATTTCGGCATTGGGATTTATTCCACTTACCCATCAAGGTAGACTGCTCGGAAAGTTCATGGTCTATTTCAATGAACCTCACACTTTTAGCAATGAAGAAATTCAACTTTCCCAGACGATTGCCAGCCATGTGGCATTTGCCATTTTTCGGATGCAGGCCGAGGAATCATTGCGGGCGAGTGAGGAACGGTACCGGATTCTTTACGAAGACAATCCTTCCATGTATTTCACCGCAAATACTGAAGGAACAGTTCTTTCTGTCAATAAATTTGTGTATGAACAACTGGGATATTCCGCAAGTGAATTGGCCGGATACTCCATATTAAATGTTTTCCATCCGGATGACCGTGCTGCTGTTCAGAAACATCTTCAGATATGCCTGCAAGAACCAGGCCTGGCCGTTCAAATGGAAGCGAGAAAAGTGCGGAAAAACGGGTCCATCCTTTGGGTGCGAGAATCTGCGCGAGCCGTGCATGATCTGAACGGCCAAATGGTTATTCTATTGATCTGTGATGACATTACCGAGCAAATCCAGGCACAGGAAGCTCGGGCTGCATCATTGTCTGAAATGCAGGCCCTCTTCGCTTCCATGCAGGATGCCGTTCTTGTGATTGATCGAAACGGGGTTTATCAAAGAGTGGCACCCACCAACCCAAACAAGTTTTATCTTAAACCCGAACAAGTGATCGGTAAAACTCTGGATGATTTCTTCCCGCCTGAGCAGGTTGAAAAATTCCACAAGGTGATACAGCAGGTTTTGGAAACAGGGGAAACCGAACAGATTGAGTATCAACTCAAAATAAATGGATACTCTCCCTGGTTTGAATCATCCATCTCTCCAATGGATGCAAATACCACGATCTGGGTGGCGCGTGATATTAGTGAACGCAAGCAAACAGAGGCAAAACTTCAACTGCAAAGCGCTGCGCTCGAAGCTGCTGCCAACACCATTGTTATCACCAATCGGGACGGGATCATCGAATGGGCAAATTCAGCTTTTGAAGGCCTCACGGGGTTTGATCCTGTTGAGGCTATTGGAGAGAAGCCTGGCGCACTCTTGAAATCGGGAAAACAAGGCCCGAAATTTTATGAAGATTTATGGAGAACGATCCTTTCAGGAAATACCTGGCATGACGAACTGGTTAACCGCCGCAAGGATGGAAACTTGTATTTTGAGGAGATGACCATCACCCCGTTGCGTGATGCCGATAACGAGATAAGTCACTTTATCGCTGTAAAACAGGATATTACCGAGCGCAAAAAAGCAGAGGAAGCGCTCGTAAAATCTGAAAAAGAATACCGAACATTGTTTGAAAATATGCCGATCGGCCTTTATCGTACATCAGCAGATGGACATATTCTGGATGCAAACATGGCATTAGTCAACATGTTTGGTTACCCTAGCCGTTCAGCTCTTCTAGCTCAAAAAGCAGATGAACTATATGCAGACCCGGAGTTGGACAATAAATTTAAAAGCGAGATATTAACGAAAGGCCTGCTCTCTGCTTTTGAGGCTGAATTTCGTCGTTATGACCAGCAAACCTTTTGGGCAGAAGATTATGTACATGTCATTTATGATGCTGACGGACATCCTTTGTATTACGAGGGCAGCCTTATCAACATCACCGATCGTAAAAAAGCAGAAAATGATCTGCGGCAGGCAAATCAATCGCTTCAGCTTGCGCACTCTGAGCTTCAAAAAATGTTTACCCATGAACAGGTCTTAGCCCGTACAGACGGGCTCACAGGCCAGATCAACCGCCGTTATTTCTTTGAAATCGCCACTCGTGAATTTAACCTCAGCGCCCGCTATCAACGCCCGCTCACGATCATTTTGTTCGATATCGATGGCTTCAAACAGGTTAACGACACATTCGGGCATACACTTGGCGATAAGATATTGGTGCAGGCTGCGCAAACTACAGCCATGCAGGTTCGAGATGTGGATGTGCTGGCACGGTATGGAGGAGATGAGTTCATCATCCTGCTTCCTCAAACCGATGCAAAGCAGGCCTTTATGATCGCAGAACGCATCCGCGAAAGTGTTGCCTCAGTACGTGTGGAAAATGAAAATAGTCCATTTATTGTTACGCTTAGTGTTGGAGTAGCTGAAATCATACACTCCCCACAAGACGAAACCATTGAAGATGTGATACGCCGTGCCGATCATGCTTTGTATCAGGCAAAGAAAAATGGGCGTAACCACACCATCATATATACACAGTCTTAATGGCATATCTTTATTCTGGAAAGATTTAAAATTATGAAACGAAAAAACGCAATTACAGATGTGTACGGTATCGAAGTTGGGCACGCCCAAAATGAAGAGGCTCTCACCGGCTGCACCGTCATCCTTTGCCGCAAAGGCGCTGTGGCAGGTGTGGATGTGCGCGGCGGCGCCCCTGGCACCCGCGAAACTGATCTGCTGAATCCCATAAACCTTGTTGAAAAAGTTCACGCCATCGTCTTGGCGGGCGGCTCTGCCTATGGGCTGGATGCAGCCAGCGGCGTAATGCGCTACCTCGAAGAAAAGAAGATTGGATTCAACACCGGCGTTGCCAGAGTGCCGATTGTCCCCTCTGCGATTCTTTATGATTTGAACCTCGGTCGTGCTGACGTTCGGCCTGATTCAGCCATGGGAGCATTCGCTGCCGCCTCAGCAGCTTCCGCTCCGCCTGCCGAAGGGAATGTTGGCGCAGGCATGGGCGCATCTGTTGGCAAAATGTTTGGTGCAGCGCTTGCAATGAAATCTGGCTTGGGCACTGCAAGCATGGAAATTGGCGGTGGGGTGGTGGTCGGTGCCATAGTGGCGGTAAATGCCTGGGGTGACGTGATCAGCCCCGATACGGGAGAGATCGTGGCCGGCCTTCGCTCTGGCAAAGTTGGCCCGCTGCGTATCGGCAAAGCAAGTCAATTCGCAGATACACTTTCCATGATGAAAACATCCACAGGCCGTGGCGTTCTTGGTCTTGCAAATCGCGGCAACACGGTGATCGGAGCCGTGGCGACAAATGCAAAACTGACCAAGGCGCAAGCCACGAAAGTTGCACAGATGGCGCATGATGGCCTTGCACGAACCATCCGACCGGCTCATACCATGTTGGATGGCGATACTATTTTTGCATTATCCACAGGGACGAAAAAAGCGGATGTTTCCACTGTTGGCGCATTCGCAGCGGAGGCGCTAGCCGAGGCGATTCTCCGAGCAGTAAAAATGGCAAAACCTGCAGGCGGGTTACCTGGGTTAAATCAATCGTAAAAAAAAGAAATACGCCATCTATATCAGTATCCTGTTTCAACGGGACAATGCTTCATGAAAAGCCAACTTTTGGAGGTTATATGACGTACACAGCACCCTCAGTTCGAATCGTTCAAACAGATATTCTTTCAGATAATTGGTACACCCTTCGGAAAGTAACATTTGAAATTGAAAAGACTGATGGAACGAAAGAGATACAAAGCAGAGAAGCCTATGATCGCGGGAATGGTGCTGTTATTCTGCTCTATAACAGATCACAAGGTTCTGTTGTGCTCACGAGGCAATTTAGATTGCCAACGTATGTAAACGGAAATGAAGATGGGATGCTGATAGAGGCCTGTGCTGGCCTTTTGGAACAGGAAAGCCCTGAGGAATGTATTAAGAGGGAGGCTATGGAAGAAACCGGCTATGAAGTTGGCGAAGTAAAAAAGATATTTGAAGCTTATATGTCCCCGGGGTCTGTCACAGAAATTCTTCACTTCTTTATCGCAGAGTATGCCAAAAAGGATCTATTAAGCAACGGCGGTGGCGTAAAAGAAGAGGAAGAGGATATTGAAGTTCTTGAAATATTATTTGTGGATGCATTGTCCATGATTGAGAATGGGCAGATCAAAGACGCAAAGACCATTATGCTGCTTCAATATGCGCAGATACATGGATTGTTTGCGTCTTCGTAACTGCTCTCGTCTATAGGAAGTTCGCAATAGCAGGCGCTCAAAGCCTAACTTATTGACGCAGAATCTTCTCCATTGTCTTTCCTTTTGCAAGCTCGTCGATCAGCTTGTCTAAATAGCGTATTTTTTGCATCAGCGGATCTTCGATCTCTTCCACGCGGA
>CAZHOX010000013.1:30271-32217 GCA_964534345.1 uncultured Anaerolinea sp. | reverse complement strand
TCGCTTTCGTTGACGTATGAAGCCAAGCTGCGTTTGCTGCTGATCCTCGACCCCAAATCTCGTTTGACTCAGTTGAATAATTTGCTGGCTCAGGAAGTGGACGTGCTTGAGTTGGAAGATGAAATTCATTCGCGAGTTCAAAATGAAGTGGATAAAAGCCAGCGCGAGTTTTACTTGCGCGAGCAGATGAAGCAGATCCAGACCGAGTTGGGCGAAGGCGATGTCTTCACCCGCGATGCAAATGACCTGAAGAAAAAAGTAGATGCCGCGAATTTGCCCGAAGAGGCGAAGGCTGTGGCGCTGAAGGAATTGGAGCGGCTCAATCAAATGCCGCCGATGGCGCCCGAAGTGGGCATCATCCGCACCTACATTGATTGGATCGTGGACTTGCCGTGGAGCAATGCTTCCCCTGATAACCTTGATGTGAAAAACGCGGCGAAGATCTTGGAGCGCGACCATTACGGTTTGAAGAAAGCCAAGGAAAGAATTCTGGAATACATCGCCGTGCGTTCCTTGAAGCCGAAGAAGGAACGCCAGCCGATCCTTTGTTTTGTGGGGCCGCCTGGCGTTGGCAAAACTTCGTTGGGACGTTCGATTGCAGATTCTCTCGGACGCAAGTTTGTGCGCGTCTCTCTTGGCGGCGTGCGTGATGAAGCCGAAATCCGCGGGCATCGCCGAACCTACATTGGCGCATTGCCTGGGCGCATCATCCAAACGATGAAACGGGCTGGCACGGCCAATCCGCTTTTTATGCTGGATGAGATCGACAAGCTGTACTCAGACTTCCGCGGCGATCCTGCTTCGGCCATGCTTGAAGTGCTTGACCCGGAGCAGAACTACGCCTTTAGCGACCACTACCTCGAACTGCCTTTTGATCTTTCCAAGGTCATGTTCGTGACAACTGCCAATTCACTTTCCACCATCCCTGCGCCATTGCTCGACCGCATGGAAGTGATCGAGTTCCCCGGCTACATTGAAGAAGAAAAAGTGGAAATTGCCAACCGCTATCTCATCCCGCGCCAGTTGGAAGAGAACGGCATCGAAGAACTCGGACTGACGTTTGAACCCGCCGCCTTGCAGCGTATCATCCGCGAGTACACCTACGAAGCAGGCGTGCGCGGACTGGAACGCGAGATCGGGCGCATCTGCCGCAAAGTGGCACGCATGAAAGCGGAAGGGAAGAAGTATCCCGCCGCCATTGCCGCAGAGATGATCGAAAAACTCCTTGGCCCACAGCAAGTCTTCCCCTCCGAAGCCGAGCGGACAGATGAAGTAGGCGTTGCCACCAGCCTTGCATGGACAGAAAACGGCGGCGAGATCATGCCCGTGGAAGTTGCCATCATCGAAGGCAAGGGTGGGATGCAGATGACAGGTCAGATGGGCGAGGTGATGCAGGAGTCTGGTCAGGCGGCGCTCACGTACATCAAATCTCGTGCGGCGGCGTTGAAAATTGATCTGGATGTGTTCGAGCGGCTGGATATTCACGTCCACATGCCGGAGGGCGGCATTCCGAAAGATGGTCCCTCTGCTGGAATTACGATGGCGACGGCAATTGTCTCTGCGCTGACGGGACGTCCCATTCACCGCCATGTGGGGATGACAGGTGAGATCACTTTGCGCGGGCGTGTGCTGCCCATCGGCGGCGTGCGTGAGAAAGTCCTTGCCGCGCACCGTGCAGGCCTCAAAACAGTGCTTCTGCCAGAGAAGAATATGAAGGATTTGGTCGAACTTCCCAAGACCGCCAAGTCTGAATTGAAGATCATCCCGATCAAACACATGGACGATGTGCTGGCAATCGCGCTCTCCGACAAAGTCACCGTAGAGCCGCCCCGCCCGAAGCGGCGCAATGACGAAAATGCGGAAGACTAGCACTTTCGTCTAAATTTTATTGTCATAACAAAATTGGTTTTAGAAGATGCGGATGTTAGAATGTCCGCATCTTTTTG
>CAZHOX010000013.1:9484-30171 GCA_964534345.1 uncultured Anaerolinea sp. | reverse complement strand
GCCGAAGGCTGCAAACTCGTCCTTGCTGCCCGCCGCATAGACCGCCTCCAGACCCTTGCTGCCCGTCTTCAAAAAGAAGGCGCCGAAGCCATTGCTATCCCAATGGATATCACCAACCCCGATGACATTGAAAACATGGCGCAATCTGCGGTTGCTTTGTACGGGCGTATTGACATCCTATTTAACAACGCAGGCATCGGCCGCGTGGACTGGTTCGAGAACCATACCCCCGAACGAGATATTGATTTGCTTATTCGCGTCAACCTTATCGGCCTCATGCAGGTCACGCGCGCGGTGTTGCCTCAAATGATCGAGCAAGGGAGCGGGCATATCATCAATATGTCTTCTGTGGCCGGGCTTATTGCTTCTCCGCTCATCACATCGTATTCTGCAAGCAAGTTTGGTGCGCGTGCCTTTACCGACTCGCTTCGCCGTGAAGTTGCGCCGCTTGGCATCAAAGTCAGTGGCATTTACCCCGGTCCCGCATCCACTGAGTTTGGTCAACACGTTGGCGAGAGCGAAACCTATAATTCTTTCCGCTCCACATTTAATATTCGCATGACTTCGGAATACGTAGCCAAACGTGTGGTGGATGTTGCCAAACGTCCACGCCGCAGTTTGGTATTGCCGTGGTGGTTCAATATCATCATCACCCTCGAAATACTTTTTCCAGCCCTTGTGGATGGAATTGCATATATCTTTTCAAAGTTAAAACATAAATTGGATTAGGAGACTCTTATGACTAAATCTCGACTCGATAAACTGAACGCCTCATTACTTAACTCGGGCCTGTCTGCTGTTGCCCTCAATCCTGGTCCTACGCTGACATATCTAACGGGGATCGGTTTTCATTTGATGGAACGTCCCGTGGTGTTGCTGGTTTCGCCCAATCAAGACCCTGTGCTTGTGCTGCCCGAACTCGAATTGCCCAAGCTGGACTTATTTCAATATAAAGTGAATGCCTTTGCGTATGGCGAGAATCCGTCAGAGTGGGAAGCTGTCTTTCGAAAAGCTGCCCAGTCCCTCGGTTTGGATGGGAAGCGAATTGGAGTCGAGCCGCGTCAAATGCGCCTGCTGGAATTCAGTCATGTAAAAGCTGGCGCTCCCGAAGCAGACTTCCCCGATGCAACCGATGTACTCTCTGGCTTACGTTTGAGAAAAGATAAGGCCGAAGTGGATGCAATGCGCACCGCTGTGAAGATCGCTCAAGATGCGCTCGAAGCGACGATCTTGCAAATGAAGATCGGCATGACCGAAAAGGAGCTTGCTTCTGAGTTGGTGATGCAGTTGCTCAAGCATGGCTCCGAATCAGAAATGCCTTTTGCTCCCATTGTCTCGTCTGGTCCAAACTCTGCCAATCCGCACGCTTCACCCAGCCAACGGAAAATTCAAGCTGGCGATCTTTTAGTTGTGGATTGGGGTGCGGCATACGATGGATATATCTCTGACTTGACACGCACCTTTGCAGTGGGGGAGGTGGATGAGGAATACAAAAAGATTCACAAGATCGTGCAGGAATCAAATGCCGCAGGCCGCGCCGCCGCGAAGCCCGGCGTCCCTTGTGCGAATGTTGATATTGCCGCGCGCGACGTGATCGAAAAATCTGGCTATGGAAAATATTTCACACATCGCACCGGTCATGGCATTGGCATGGAAGCCCACGAAGACCCCTACATGCGTGGTGATAATATGCAATTGCTCGAACCTGGCATGGCTTTCACCGTGGAGCCGGGTATTTATTTGACAGGGCGAAACGGCGTGAGAATCGAAGACAATATGGTCATTACTGAAAACGGCGCTGAAAGCCTGTCTGATATGCCGAGAGAGATTCGGGTGATTGGGTAAGAAGCGATTTGCCACAGAGAACACACAGATTTATTTTTTGCTCTGTGTTTTCTGTGGCTAAGAAATTTATTGAAAAAATGAAAAGCCAAATCCTCTCCGAATATCTGGACCTGATGGATTCCCAACGGGAGTCTGTGTGTATCATGCTGGGCGGCCTGACAGATGCACAACTCTGGCAGAGACCCGCACCAAATGAGTGGAGCATTGGCGAGATCCTCGACCATAATTATTTGCTCATGGCATCCTTCTACCCTGCCGTCCAGTGGATGTGGAAATCACTCGGCTGGTATGGCCGCTCGAAACGTCATCGCCCTTACAAGACTGAGATCGAAGATTTGTACCGCAGTCCCAAATTTCCACACTGGGTCGGGTTCATGTGGACTCCACGTTTCAATCCGCGCAAGCCTGTTGCATTGGAAACACTAAAATCGGAGATGCGAGAACTTCATGCAGGCATCCGTCAATTTTATGAAGATAAGGATGAAGATGTATTGGGGAATTTGTATTTATTTGATCCATTATTTGGCTGGTGCAATTTGATCGTTACCCTGCGCATCGGTATTTATCACGACCAATTGCACTTCGATGATGTCATCAAACAAATTGTGGCTTTCCGCGCATGACTTTGCAAATCGAACAGGCGTATGCTGAACATGCCGGTACATTAACGGAAATAGCAATTTCAGCCAAGCGTCATTGGAATTATCCCGAACGCTGGATCGAGCTTTGGACTCCAGCACTTACCATCTCCTCTGAATACATTTCCCGAAACGAGACATGGATGGCAGTTGCTGGTACAAAACCTGTAGGATTTTATTCACTGTACAAGGATGGCGAATCCTTATGGCTTGATAACTTATGGGTTTTACCCAGCTTTATGGGGCAGGGAGTCGGTAGGCAGTTATTTACACATGCTCACGAAAGAAGCAAGTCCCTTGGCGTATCCATCTTGAAGATCGAAGCAGACCCAAATGCACAGAGTTTTTATGAGAAAATGGGGGCACGAAAAGTCGGTGAGCATCATAGCGAAGTAGATGGTCAACCGCGCATCCTGCCTATAATGGAAATCAACCTATGACAACCTATTGTGAATACTGCATCACCCATCCTGAAGATACGTTCAATAAAACCTATCACGATACCCAGTACGGTTTTCCTCTCGACGATGACAACGAGTTGTTCGAGCGGCTCATTCTTGAAATAAATCAGGCAGGTCTTTCGTGGATCACCATTCTAAAAAAGGCGGATAACTTCCGCAAAGCCTACAGCAAATTCAACATCGCAAAGATCGCCAAATATACCGAAGAAGACCGCGCCCGTTTGTTGGAAGATGCGGGCATCATTCGCAACCGCTTAAAGGTCAATGCAGCCATCGTCAATGCGCAGAAGGTGCTTGAACTCAAAAAGGAATATGGTTCCTTCAAAGGTTGGTTGGATGCACATCATCCGCTCACAAAAGATGAATGGACAAAGTTATTCAGGAAAACTTTTATCTTCACCGGTGGCGAGATCGTAAACGAATTTCTCATGTCTACGGGGTATTTGCCGGGGGCGCATTCTCCTGAGTGCCCAATTTATCGAACCGTTATTTCAAAACACCCCGCCTGGCATTCGCGTTAATTTTTTGTTCTCGTTGCCGTGAATGTATAAGAAGGAAAAGAAGAAATCTCTGCACATTCAAGAATTGGTTACAGCAAATAGCAAATGGGTCATTTTGAAAAAATACTTCTTGAGGTTTTCTCAAGAAGTATTTTTTATGATTATGTAAAGCAGCGCGTTGGATATTTCCACTAATGACAAATACCATTTGACAATTGTATTTCGTTTGTGTGCCAAAGATGGTGTTTTTCCTGCTCCCCTGAATATTTGTATTGACTTTTAATTTATTATGATTAGAATAAGATAAGAACTGTCTTATTAAAGGTAATTGGGTAGTGTATTCCTTTGGATCCTCTAATGACTTCAATAAAAAAAGACCCTAGAACATTCCTGCTAAAACACTTTTATCAATTTGAAAAATGGCGCTGGGTGGTAATTTTCGGCATTGGATTGGGCTTATTCAGCGTGGAAGTTTATGAATTTATTGAGCTGTCGTTTTTAAACCAACCTTTACACCTGGGCGAAGTCTTTTTATATGCAATTCTTTTAATTTGTACTGGCTTGTTCGTTGAGCTTTTTGTAAGATCATACCATGTGCAAAGGCGCATGGTAAAGATCCTTGAGTACAAACATAATCTAAGCCTGCAACTCATGCTGATCAATGATTGGGATTCTCTCACAGCCAGATTGGTACAATTGCCAGGCATGATCGTAAAGGCCGACGAAGCGTATTTAATGGCCAAGAATTTAATTAGCGATAAATTTGAGACATTAAGTCATTGGGTGGATAATCAATATGAACAACCAGCTATTCTGTGGGATGCAAATGCTCCTTGTAAAAAATGTTTTGAAAAGATATATAAAAATAATACGGGGATTCATTTATGCTGTAGTAATGGTGACGCATCCTCATGCCTCACGTATAGCTTAAGCATTGCCAACGATAATATCCCAACTATATTGCTTAAGTTCAAGCTAAAGCCCGGCTTGGTATTAACTCCTGATGATGAAGAGGCCCTGTTGAATATTAGCGATGAGATCGCCATGGCTCTTCGTGTTGGGCAGGATCACAAAGCGGTGTCTGAATTGCGGTCAGTTGAGGTGGCTATGGCTGAGAGACGGCTGGTCTCGGCGTACGTCCATGATCAGCTTGGCCAAAATCTTGCATTTTTGCATCTAAAGTTGGATCAACTTGGAACAAATGAGATCATAACCAAGTCCAAAGAGACCCGAAATTATTTGAAACAATTACGCATCGTGGCAAATGAATCCTATGAAATTGTGCGTGATATCCTCAAAAAGATGCATCCCGAGACGATCCCCCATCTGACAAACCTTCTAAAAGAACATGCCCTAACGGTTTCTCAAGCAGCAAATTTCACTCTTGATTTCAAAAGTACGGGGACACCCGTTACGCTTGCCACCAATACACAACATGCAATTTTTTACGCTTTTCGTGAGATCCTTAGTAATGTGGAAAAACATTCAAAGGCAAGCATGGTGCATATACTTGTTACCTGGAGTGATACATTTCTTGATATTTCAGTGGCGGATAATGGCGTTGGTTTTGATCCTAATTTAGTTAATAAGGAGGAACATTTTGGCTTGGATATTCTCCAAGAGCGTGTTGCCGGGGTAAACGGAAAGTTGATGATGAACTCATCTGCCAATTCCGGTACAGTCGTTTCCATATCCATACCGGTTAAGTTGCCGGAAAAGGAGCTTCATGAACAACTATTATGAAAAAAGAATTCATTCGATTCTTGTGATTGATGACCACATTATGTTTAGAGAAGGGTTGGTTAGCCTGTTTCAAAATACTCCCGATTTTGTTGTGCTGGCTCAGGCTGGCACGGTAAAGGAAGGGATTGAAAAGGCCATCCTGCATAAACCCGATATTATCCTTATGGATTTTAGCCTGCCTGATGGCACAGGGTTGGATGCCACCAAAGCCATTTTGGCCGAATTGCCTGAATGTAAGATCATATTTTTAACGGTCTATGAGACCGATGAAAATATCCTTGCGGCTATCCGTTTGGGAGCTAGCGGATATGCCCTCAAAAATGTGTCCAGTTCTTCGCTGCTTGCAAGCCTGCGCGCATTGGATCAGGGTGAAATGGCAATGTCGCGAAAAATGATGAGTAAGGTGTTGGAATATTCACGCGCCATGCTTCCTTCACCGGCGACAAATATCCTGAACAAGCTTAGCGCAAGAGAAATGGATGTTCTCATTGAACTTCAAAATAACGCATCCAACTCGCAGATCGCACAAAGTTTATATCTTTCTGAAAATACGGTAAAACATCATATTCACAATATCCTCGACAAATTAGGCGTTAGTAACCGCCGTGAAGCAGGTATGATCGCCAATAGGATGGTTTTAAAAAGAATGAAAGCGTAAGACCAGGTAGATAACATCTTATTCAAGGAAAAAAGGATTAGCTCTTGGGCTAATCCTTTTTTAAAAAGAGCCATGAAAATATGGCTCTTTTTGTATCCCTTTATCGATAGGTCGGTAGTCGTCAAACAAACCTGAAATCACTATTATTTGAACAACGTGAGCAGACTATTTTTATATGACAACCTCGAAAAAATACTGCATTCTCGTTCATCAGTCAGATTCCCTGCTGAGTCATGCTGTTTTAAGACTTACATATTCGGAGCAAAGCATTGAGGTCGTGGTTAGTGAGGCGAATGACATTAATGAACTTGCCATGGAGGTGTCTGAATTCAACCCAATAGTTGTATTGCTTGATGAATCCCAACCGATGGCTTCAAAGGAAGCATTGGCACAACTATTGACCTGCCGCCCGAAAATCAGAATCGTTATTGTAAGTGTACATAGCAACTGGCTTTATGTATTTAGTAAGGAGGATTTGTTGTTAACCAAGCTTGAAGATTTACTTACTGTTATCAAGGCTGATTGACTTTTTTATTTTTCAAAATTGCCAAAGGAGATGAACACATGATAATGCATAGTCATCGTTTTCGTTTTAGGATCTGGTATCACCTATTTCTGGGTGTAACCATTCTGGCTTCGGCACTGGGAGGCCCTGCCTCTTTTATAACCAGCGCCAAAGCAGAGACTCAGGCTGTCCCCCTTGCGGCACCCACAAATCACTTAACTCTCAGTGTAGTGGATGCGAGTAATTCATCCGTAATTGGTGAGTACAAATATCTTATCAATGTAGATAATACCGGCGATCCCTTTCAACCGCGAAACGCCGGTTGCTCACCTGATGACCCCGCATACCCTGACTCGTGTGACTGGCCCTCCATTCGGGCAGTACCTGGGGCAGCCCCGATCTTCACCCAAGGTACTCAAGACGATTTCAACGGGACGGTTCTGAATGGCCTGGACCTGCCAGATGGAAAATATCTTGTCACTGTGTTGGCGAACGGATACAAGATCGGCGGTATTCACTTCACAATGCCCTTGCAAACACCAGGCATTGTGACAGTTGCACTTAACGCCGAGCCGCTTCCATCTGCTACGATGCGTATCAAAGTCTTTGAAGATGATGCCTCTGTAAACGGGCAAATGGACACCGATGAGCATGGCCTCGAAGGCTTCCATGCGGTCATCAACGACATTCTCGGGCAAGTATCAACAGATGTCTTTGGTAATCCTCTGTGTACAACCTATGATTCAGGCGGAAACCCCAACGGCCTCGATCAATACGGCTGTTTGATCAGCGATGCAAATGGCGATCTGGTGATTCCCAACCTTGGGCCAAATCGATACGATGTAACGGTCATTCGTCCCACCGGCACCGATTGGTTGGAGACCACAACACTGGAAGGCTCCCCAAGCTGGGACACCTGGCTGCAGGAGGGTGGCAATGGCCTCGACAACGAATTTGTCGTAGCGGGCGAACCCTTCCCGTGGACAATTTTCGGTTTTGTAAAACCAGAAAACAGCTTAAATTCAGGAGCGACTGGCGGCATCACGGGCACACTCGTGGCTGCATCTGTTTACTTACCCCAACAGAACGCGCTTCCTTACTTCGGCGACATCTGGTCTGGTTTCAACGGAACGAAAGTTACTGGCCCGATCACAAACGGCTGGGTGGCTTTATCTGACCTACAAAATGGAGACCAGTCGGTATATGTAGCTCCCGCAAACCCAGATGGTACATTCACCATCAACAATGTTCCAGATGGAAATTACCTGTTTACATGGTGGGATGAAAACCTCCACTATATTTTAGACTGGATACAAGTCACCGTATCAGATGGGCAGATGTATGACATTGGCACGCCCATGCTGACAGGCTGGTTCACAAGAGTTGAAGGCTATGTATTTGAAGACAGCAATAGCAATGGATATCGTGATGACGGTGAACGCGGAATTCCAGATTATCTCGTAGTTCTGAAAGATCGTGAAAACAGCGAAATTGACCGCATGTCCATTTCTGCCACCACCGATCAGAATGGCTATTACGTTTTTGAAAAAGCCTACCCAATGGGCTCATGGATGATTTTGGAAGCCTATACTGACCGCTACTACACAACCGGCGTAACGTATCAGGTAGAGAATCAACCTGAAGAGACTACCGTGCTTGGCGCTGGTGTAGATGTCGGTCTGCTGCCCATTCTTGGGCAGGGTGGCCGCTTGGATTGGGGCGTAAAGCCCTATGACCGCGGGACAAACGGCGGCATCGTAGGAACCGTCTTTTACGATGTAACCCGCAACGAACTAGACCCGCAATATCAAGCAGTAGAAGGCTGGGCGCCCGGCATTCCCAATGCTCTGGTTACACTTTCAAAACCTGTGGAATGCGGAACGACCCTCGATGCAGCCTGCGACCCGACGGGAATGTTCGAACTTGCACCCGATGGCTCCATTGCCAAGAATATGTCTGCCGGCGGCATTGCCTGCGGTACGAACCCCGGCACAGACTGCGACCCAAGCGGCACATGGGAACTGGATGTCAATGGCGCATTTGCAATTGGCCCCATCGTCAGCACCGCAATTACTGAAACATGGGAACAACCCACAGATTGTATTGCCCGTGATGCGAACGGCAACCCATTGAATTACCCCACAGATCAGGCCGTTCTGCCTCCAGACCCCACAGGCAAACGCTGCCTTGAAGGCCCGGTAATGGGCACTCAATTCCAGAGCGGATTTGCTTCTTTGGATGGAAATTACGGATTCGATACAGTGTATTCAGGCTTTGGTGATTACACAGATCCAGTAGGGGAGAGTATCCCTGCTGGCGATTACATCGTTGAAGTGATTGTTCCAAATGACAGCCTTGGCCGACCTTCTTATCAGGTGGTACGCGAAGAGGATATTAACATCTTCGGCGGCGATGAATTTATTCCTGCGGTTCCTCCCCCGGCTTGTGCTGGTCCCCTCCATACGGTGGATGTGGCATCTGTCGGCGCGGACGGAGCGAACGCAGTTGTCAACACTACATTTGCAGAAGCTGGCGGAAGTCCATTTGAAGGCATGGACAGACCGTTGTGCAATGCAAAACTGGTGACGCTGAATAACGGCAAATCCATCGCACCATCCTTTACCTATTTCACCGAAGTACCGATCCCCGGCCGCTGGAAAGGGTACATCATTGATGACCTGACCGTTTCCACAAACCCGATCGACATCAATTACGGTGAAAAAGCGGGTATCCCCTACTCTCCTATCGGTATCTATGATTTCACCAACCGCATGGTTGCATCGATGACTTCAGACCCGAATGGCGTGTTTGAGATTTTGCTCCCCTCCACCTATTCCATTAACTGCCCAACCCCATCGGGTGTATGCCCCAATGTGTATTACATGCTGGGGAATGATCCAAACCTGGCTGGGTATAACCGCCAGTACCGAACGATCGGCGCAAGCTTTGAAATTTACCCCGGCTTGCTGTTGCCTTCGGATCTTGCTCCGACGCAAATTGTTCCCGGTATATTGGCTGCTGGCTCTCTGTATAGTTCTCCTCCACAATGCGATCTTGACCCGGCCACCCCGCAGATATTCAACGTATCGCAGCCGTATGGAAACCGTGGAAGCAGCTTTGTCATTACTGGCCTTGGTTTTGGTGTACAAGCTGGTCAAAGCAGTGTGACGTTGGATGGCGTACCCATTCCGGCATCATCGTGGACGGATACCAGCATCACTGTCTCCATTCCAAATTCGATGGCATACGGGCCGCATCAACTTGCTGTACGTGCCTTTAGTGGAAAGACAACAGTCAACGGGCTGACATTCCATGTCACCAGCACAGACAATACCTACCGCCCGCGAATCTTTGAAGTAGGCCCCGGCCGTACCTACGCCACAATTCAAGCTGGTGTAGATGCTGCTTCGGCTGCATCCAATGACCGTGGACGTCTGGTCGTGGTGTATCCATCCACTGCAGGTTTTTACCTTGAAAACGTAGTGATGTATGAACCGCTCAAACTGCAAGGCGTTGGTCCGGGTGGAAGATATCCAGATGGCAGCATTGCCCCCGGCTCCATTATCGATGGGCGAGGCGTGACGGGAGATACCGTTTATGCTGACAATTGGAACGCCTTTGTTGCAGGATTAAATTGGAGCGGTAATCAGACTGTTTACAGTGGCCCGGTGGTGTACGTGTTCGCGCAGGATGGCGACTATACCAATGATGTTCGAAGACAAGCTGCCATTGATGGCTTTACCGTTCAAGGCGGCGATCAACAGACCTTCCCGAATGAAGTTGGCGCAAACAACGAACCCATTGCCATTCAAGGCGGCGGTATCTTCGTGAACGGTTATGCCCGTTATATGCAGATCACGAACAATATTCTGGAGAGCAATGGCGGCGCGTATGCCAGCGCTGTTCGCCTTGGCACTCCCAACCTGCCAGGCGCTGAGAACGACAACCAGAATGATTTTGTACGCATCGCAAATAACCGCGTCCTTGCAAACGGTGGCACCAATCTAGCTGGTGCTATTGGTATCTTCTCAGGTACTGAAGGCTATGAAGTTGCAAGTAATGATATCTGTGGCAACTTCTCTGCGGAGTACGGCGGCGGCATTAGCCATTATGGGTACAGCCCCAATGGCAAGATCCATCATAACCGCGTGTACTTCAACCGCTCGTACGATGAAGGCGGCGGTATCTTTATTGCGGGTGAACTTCCAGCAGACCCGAACCTGCTCTCCCCCGGAGCCGGCCCTGTGGATATTTACGCCAATCTCATTCAGGATAATCTGGCAAACGATGATGGCGGCGGGTTGCGCTTCTTAATGGCAGGCAACTTCGTTTACAACGTGTACAACAATATCATCGTCAATAACATCTCAACCCATGAAGGCGGCGGCGTGGCGCTAAACGATGCTCCGAATGTCCGCTTCTTCAATAACACCGTGATGAAGAACATCACAACAGCTACAGCCATGACGAGCAACGGCCAACCTGCGCCAGCGGGCTTGTCCACTTCTCGTAACAGTAATTTGTTGCAGGCAACATTGCCCGGCACTGCGCCGCTCTTTAGTGAACCCTTGTTGTTCAACAACATTTTCTGGGAAAACATGGCGGGGACATTTGTCGGTAGTACAGTGGCAGGTATCGGCTTGGATGGCGACCCGAACCCTGTCAATTACTGGGACCTTGGTGTGGCAGATGGAATCGGTTTGCTCTCGCCGACGAATTCCATCCTTCAAACAACTCTTGGGACGAATTCTTCTCCAACCAATGTTGTTGTTGACCCGGCAGTAGTCTCCATGTATGACACAACGGTGCGCGCTCTTCCCTGGCGCGGTAACCCCCGCTTCGTGGATATATTGATGATCACCACAGATGCAACAGCGAACCTACTGGGCGATTACCATATTCAAGGTTCTTCGCCGGCTCGTAACGCAGGCGCTGCATCCAAATCCAGTGTCAATGCGCCGACAGTTGATTTTGATGGAAATGTACGTCCATCTGATGGCGGTTTTGAGATCGGCGCGGATGAGACCCCGATAGCGGCTGATGTTTCCATTACCAAGACTGATAATCTGACGAATGTGAATCCTGGTAATCAGATTCGCTACACCATTCAAGTGACCAATGCTGGCCCCAATGCAGTGACTGGTGCAACCATCACTGATAACTTCCCAACGCCGAATCCGCTGAGCGGCACGATCAACTGGACTTGTGCAGTTACGGGCGGTGCAACCTGCGGCGGTTCTGCCAGCGGCAGTGGAAATATTAATCGAGTGGTGAATATGCCGGTTGGCAGTACCGTTACGTTTACCACCACAAGCGGCAGCGTTGCAAACAATGCGTCTGGTTTGCTTACGAACACGGCCAATGTAGCCAACCCGGCGGGTGTGGTAGACCCGAACCCTGCCAATAATAGCGCTACAGATACAGATAATATTCTTACTACCTCCAACCTGTCGATCACCAAGACAGACAATATTACTGCCATCACTGCTGGAGGCCGTGTCACTTATACGGTGGTTGTCTCGAACGGCGGGCCACAGGCTGTGACGGGCGCCGTAGTAACGGATACTCTGCCTGCAACTTTCACAACGGTTTCCTGGACGTGTTCCACGTCTGGCGGTTCAAGTTGTACACCATCCAGCGGCAGCACGAATGCATTAAGCAGCAATGTGAACCTGTTGAATGGCGGTAATGCAACCTTCACTATTCAGGCAACGCTTTCTGCGAGTGCGAGCGGAACGGTAGCCAACACAGCAACCGTGGCTGTGCCTGCCAATGTTACCGACCCGAATCTTTCAAACAATAGTGCATCAGATACAGATGCCATTATCACAGCACCTGCACTGCCGAGCCTGACCGCGTTGGATAACTTCAACCGCACGAATGCGAATACTCTTGGCAGTAATTGGAGTCAGTTGACTCTGTTTGGGAATGCTTCCATTCGAGTCAATAACAACAATGCGTATGCGCTCTTGTTTGGCTCTGCCATGTGGAACAGCCCAAGCGGCGGCTATGGCAACCGTCAAGGTGCGTCCTTCAAATTTACCAATGCTCCGGTCAGTGGGTCTGTTTCTCCGAGCCTCATCCTGAAAGGCAGCAGCGGTTCAAGTTCCAGCCCAACCAATTACATTCTTGTGTCCTATCAACATAGCTCTGGACTGGTGACAGTTTCAACCAATACCAGCAGTGGAATGGTCCTGCGTGCCACATTCCCCGCGACATTTGCCGCTGGGAATGTACTCAGTGCAACTGCATATAACGATGGACGAGTATTTGTCTACAAAAATGGAGTGGCGATTGGTGGTGTGACCATTCCAACGAGTGGAGCAGGTGCGTGGACTCAAGGGACAAGCGGAGGCCGCATTGGTATTCGCCTGCCCACCAGCCAACGAGTGGATGATTTCAGCGGCGGAACAGTGCCCTAGCAGTTGGAACCAAACGAATGGATGGGGGGCTGGCTTGCCCAGCCTCCCATCGAACCGACCAACAAAGAGGAGTTACTTATGAAAAAGTCAATATTTTCAGGCCATATCAGCCGGCGTGATTTTCTAAAACTTGCAGGCGCCGGGTTGCTTGCTTCAGGCGGTGTTGGGTTTATGAGCAAATTAGCTTCGGGGGTGTTGTTGCCGAAATCCACCGCTTTGGCGCAGGATGAAATACCGGACAAAATATTTGCCGGTACCGATGGTTGGATCTACCTGCCGCCCTTGCCAACGGCTTCGCCATTTCATCCTGATGATCTTTCCCCTGATCCTGCCCTTTTCACCACCTATGTCTTTGGCTTCCGCGATGTAACCGGTCAGAGTGAGGCGCAGGTTCTTAATCAAAAGATGAAGGCGCAGCATTCTGCTCCCATGTTCTGGCTTCAGGAAGGGCAGGAGTTCAAACTCCAATTGCGAAATTTGGGTTTGCAAATGCGCCCCGATCTAACAGATGCGCACACAGTTCATTTTCATGGGTTCAAGAATGCCATCCCATTTTTTGATGGCGAGCCTTCTTCTTCTGTATCCGTGCCGATGAACCGTTCGTTCACGTATGTGTATCGCCCGCATGACCCCGGCACTTACATGTTCCACTGCCATGTGGAAGATGTGGAACATGTTCAAATGGGCATGACCGGGTTGGTCTTTGTTCGTCCCGCTCAGGATGGAAATACAGGTTTGTACCCAAGCGGAAAATTTGTGTTCAATGATGGGGATGGCTCCACCGGTTTTGACCGCGAGTTCGGTATGCACTTGAGCGAGATGTGGGTGGATTCTCACTGGGCTGACTCGCATATCCAGCTGCCTGAATGGAGTGATTACAAGCCGGATTTCTCGATGATCAATGGGCGTGTGTATCCGGATACGATCGCACCCAATGGACAGGGATATGACTCGAACGGCGATCTGATTGCGCCGGATGGATTCCCGCATTTGCAGTATCAACCGATTTCGTCGCTTGTGAATTGCAACGCTGGCGATCGGGTGCTGATGCGGTTTACCAACCTTGGTTTCATGCAGGCATCCATGACATTGGATGGAATTCAAATGCATGTGATCGGAAAAGATGCCACCTTCCTGCGGAACGGTTCAACTGATATCAGCTATTGGACCAATACCATCACCATTGGCGCCGGTGAGAGCTTTGATGTTCTCTTTACTGCGCCTGCTCATTCAGGCGGCAGCGGCCCGGATACTTACTTGCTTTACAACCGCAATTTCGTCAGATCCCATTCGGTTGGCGGATTCGGCCAAGGCAAGCAGATGACTGAGGTACGTGTTCATCCTGCTGGTACCCTGCCTGCTCAAACCACCCCCAATACATAGATTGCACAGGCAAAAAGGAGATACCCATGCACAAGCATTCCCTTTTTAAATCCCCAATGCTGGCGATCTTGTTGGCGCTGGCATTGATCGTGGCCCCCATACCGCTTGCAGGAACCAACTCGGTTGCGAAGGCTCAGTCTTCACAAACAGAGGGTATGGTCTGCACCAGCGGCCCAAACTTTACCCTCACATCACATGACGGCTACATTGGCACTCCTGATGGAAACGTCGTGTATATGTGGGGGCTCTCCAGCGGCTCAGACCCCTTCCAATATCCGGGGCCGGTGTTATGTGTGAATCAGGGTGACACGGTCACTATTGTTTTGCACAACACACTGAACCGCAACATCTCTCTGATCTTCCCCGGGCAGGAAAATGTTCTAGCGAACGGCCAGCCAGACGGCCCGGTATTTAGCGGCACTACTTTAACATCCCTGGCGAAGGTGGCTGCATCAAATGGCGGGAGCGTCACTTATAGTTTCGTAGCAAATGATCCCGGCACCTTCCTGTATCAAAGCGGAACAGACCCGGCCATTCAAGTTCCAATGGGTCTATTCGGCGCTATCGTGGTGCGGCCTTCCATGGGAGCAAACTTTATCTATAACCGTGCGGATAGTGAGTTCGACCCAAATCGGGAATACATTTCCCTGCTCTCTGAGGTGGACCCAATTCTCAGCCAGAGAATGGAATCGGGGCTTTCATTCAATTCCAGAAATTACCACCCGCGCTATTGGTTCATTAATGGACGCGGCTTCCCCGATACGATAGCTCCCAACTTTGCTTCGTGGCTGCCCGGGCAACCGTATGGCGCGCTAACGATCATCGAACCGTGGGATCCAGATGTCAACCCGCTTCCGGCGGCTATTCGGTACCTGAGCGTCGGCAGTATCGATTATCCCTTCCATCCGCACGGAAATAACGTGCGCGTCATTGGGCGGGATGGCATGGCATTGGAAGGTGCAACCATGGAAACCCTTGCCTTCGATAAATATTCGATTCCTGTCGGCCCCGGCCAAACATGGGATGCGCTCTTTAGCTGGCACGACCCCGAAGCCTATTCCACCAGCAATGAAGTGCCAGTCACATTCCCCAACATCATGGATATGTTCTTCGGCCCGCTCTTCGGCGGAAGCCCCTACCTTGGCGAACAGGGAACCATTCCAGTGGGCACAACCAGCCAAAACCAGTGCGGCGAGTTCTATCACATTGCCCACAACCACGCGCTGTATCAAATTACATCCTGGGGTGTGGTGATGACCGGTATGGCTACCTATACCCGCATCGACCCGCCTGGCGGTTGCCCTTAGCAGGCTCATAGAGCAATGAGGAGATTTCATATGAAAACACAAACATTGCATCGTGTTCCAACTGGCCTGCTGCTGTTGGGAATGATTATCACGATCCTGGTCGCGATGGCATATCCCCAACTGGCTCATGCTTCAGTATTGCCTGCCACCACTTGTTCAGAAGCGGCTGGCGTGCGCACTTGTGATCTGTGGGCTAAAACCGGCTCGTTAACCCTGCCCGGAGCTGTCTCAGTTACGATCTGGGGATACGCACCTGATAATGTCAGCCCTGCTGGATTGCCCGGCCCAACATTAATTGCCACTGCCGGCGAAACCCTTGAGATCGTTCTGCATAATGGATTAAGTGAAGCCACCTCTTTGTCTGTATCTGGCCTTTCCGGCGTATCAGATATGGTAGGTGCAGCTCCTTCCGGCACAAAGACATACACCTATGGCAACCTTCAACCCGGAACCTATTTGTATGAAGCCGGCCCAACAGCAAATGGCGAGCGACAAATTGCGATGGGCATGTATGGCGTGTTGATCGTGCGGCCGGCTGGCACTCCGCTGGAAGCCTACGGCCCCGCTTCAGCCTTTGACGATGAAGCTGTTCTGGTCACGAGTGAGATCGACCCCGCTATGAATGCTGCGCCGACCTCCTTTGACATGCGCAACTTTACCCCACGGTATTTCCTGTTCAATGGCAAGGCATACCCCAATACCTTGCCCATCGATACTGGCGCGGGACGAAATGTCCTTCTTCGCCTTGTCAATGCAGGGATCGAAAATCATTCGGTGGGTGTGCTGGGGCTTCGCTATACCGTGCTTTCCATTGACGGCAAACCGTTTGCACAGCCTCACTCGGCTGTGGCAGAAACTTTAAGCGCCGGCCAAACAGCCGATGTTTTAGTGAGCATACCAGCAGATGCTGCTGCGGATATGAAATACGCAGTGTATGACTCGAACCTGAGGTTGATCAATAACGGCGCTGCTTTTGGCGGCATGTTAACCTTCCTTACCATTCCAGCTGGCCCGACAACTGGAGATGTCACCGGCCCATCAGCAAGCGGACTGTCTCTTTCGCCCAATCCGTCCAATGGTTCTGTCACTGTCACATTCAATGCGAGCGTGAGCGATTCGAGCAGTGGCAACAATAACATTGTTGCGGCGGAATATTTCATAGATGCAGCCGGTGCCAATGGAACAGGAACAGCTATGGCTGCGTCTGATGCGGCTTTTGATTCCCCAACCGAATCAGTGACCGGGGCTATTAATCCCATCAGCCTATCCGCGGGCAATCACAATATCTACATCCACGGGCAGGATGCTGCCGGCAATTGGGGCTCATTCAACTTTGTTGCTTTGAGTCTTGATAAATCAGGCCCGCTTACATCCAGCTTGCAGACTACTTTCCAGTCGAACGGTAATGTGACATTAAGTGGCTCAGCCAGCGATACCACAACTGGCAACAGCAATATTCAATCTGCGGAATACTTTATCGATGTGGCTGGTGCAAATGGCGCAGGAACTGCCATGACCGTGAATCAAAATGCGCCGACTGCTTCCATCACAGCCACGATTACAGCTGCCACGATTGGCACACTTACAGAAGGCGCTCATACGCTTCATGTTCACAGCAGGGATGCGTTCGGGAATTGGGGCGCATTCGCTACGAAGCAATTGAGCATTGATAAGACCGGCCCGTCTGCGAGTGTGACTCTCCTCAGCCCGAATCCAAATAACGGCGCTCTTGCGTATGCTCCATCCTTCCAATCTGTGCGCTTGAACGCGAGCTTCTCTGAACCAGGCGCTGGCTCTGTTACATCCACCATTGCGAATGCCGAGTTCTTCATTGGCGCCGTTGGCGCAAATGGAACGGGCATCCCCATGACCCCGACAGATGGTGTATTCAATAGCGTCACTGAAAGCGCGTACACCTACATCCCATTGATCACGGTCAATGCACTGCCTTCTGGAAATAATATTATTTCTGTTCACGGCAAGGATGCCGCAGGGAATTGGGGTCCATTTACAACCACCACACTTGTGATTGACAAGGTGCCCCCAACCGTAAGCGGACTGACTCTGACACCTTCGGCAGCAAATAACACTGCGGTAGTGGTCAGCGCAACAGGCAACGATACGGCTTCTGGTAACAGCAATATTGGTGGAGGTGAATATTTCATTGACACCGCTGGCACCGCAGGCACAGGCACAGCCATGACAGCCGCTTCTGCCTCACCAAATACCAGCATCACAGCGACCATTCCTGCTGCCACCATCGGAGCGCTCACAGCGGGCAACCATACCGTGTATGTCCGCGCCAAAGATGCTGCCGGAAATTGGAGCACGACGATCAACGCCACACTTTTGATCGACCGCACACCTCCCACCTTTAGCAGCATCACGCTTACGCCGAACTCCATTGCGGTTGGTACTGCCACTGTGCAGTTGAACGTCAACGGTTCATCGGATCCATTGGTCAGTGGACTTGCCAGCGGTGTTGCAGGCGGCGAATACTGGTTCGGCGCAACCAACATTACCGCAGGCACAGGGACGGCATTCACCGGCTTGGTAACGAACATTCCGACTGGCTCACTTGCTGCCGGAACATACACCGTGCGTGTTCGCATCCGCGACGGCGCCGGGAACTGGAGCGTCTCGCCGAGCAGCGGAGTCCGCACTGCCACATTGACGGTGACAGCCCCGCAACCGCCGCTCTTCATCTCGACCTTTGGAAACACCAATCCCCCAGGCGTAGCAGGTACGGCTGACGATGCAGACATCTATAACTATAACGGTACGGCCTTTAGCCGCGTGATCGATGTCACCACCGCTCCATACAACCTGCCTACTGGCGCAAACGTGGACGGGTTTGATCGAGTGGATGCCACTCACTTCTACATGTCGTTCAGTAGTGGCATCACTGTTCCGGGTATTGCTGGCACCGTTGCCGATGAAGATGTTGTGTACTACAACGCTGGAACCTGGTCACTGTTCTTTGATGGCAGCGCCAATGGAGTTGGTGGTACAGACCTCGATGCGATCAGCTACGTGGGTGGTTCCCTCTACTTCTCCACCGATGATACAGATGTTCCTCCGGGAGCAGGCGGTTCAGGCGATGATGCAGATATCTACCGCTGGAATGGCGGCAGTTCCTACACCCGCATCCATGATGCATCTGCTCTTAGCTGGTCAACCACAAACGTAGATGGTTTCGTGAGGGTTGATGCCACACACTTCTACATCTCATACAGCAGCGATACGAGCGCTCCCGTCCTTGGTTCTGTTCAAGATGAAGACATTCTGTATTACAACGCTGGCGTCTGGTCTGTTTACTTTGATGGCACTTCAGTTGGCCTGACAAGCGGAGACCTGGATGTAGATGCATTCGATCTTCCATAGTTTCTGGTAATGTCACAGGCTGGAGGCACGCCAACCCTCCAGCCTGTGATACAGCACTGGATGGGATTTCCTCTATCCCATCCATTTTTGAAATTATTGAATTTTATTTTTTTCAACCTTTAATTACAGGCACCTTCATTCAAAGGAGCATTGCGATGAAATTCAAAGTCCTTATGTGGATTGCGATCTTACTAATTCTCGTAACCGGGTATTTACATTTCATCACCATCCCCGAGGAATATGCAGAAGCGCCTTATATGGGCTGGTTATTTTTTGCAAATGGCATAGGCTCTCTCATTTCTGCCGTGGGAATTTATCGCAATAAAGCCTGGTGGGGATGGGCGTTGGGCATCTTCATCGCAGCGGGTTCCATTCTCGGCTATGTTCAAAGCAGAACGGTTGGTATGCCCGGCATGGAGGTTGAAGAATGGCCGAACATGGCTGGTATTTTTGATCTCGCCACCGGCGGGAAGGGGCTGAACAGCCCGTTAAGTGATGTTTGCGGCGTGATCTTCAGAGAAACATTAAGCGGAGGATTCAACGCATACGGCGCCATTGGATTCCTCGCCATGAGCGTAGAGACCTTGTTCCTCGGCGCCTTCGTTCTTTCCAAGCCGTGGGTTGTTCCCGGTATGGACAGAGATTTCCTCGCCTTCAGCAATTCCATAAAACATTTGTCGGCGAGTCGTTTCTTTTACCCGGCAGCGATGGCTGTGATGTTGGTCATTGGAGTTTCTTCCTATCAACTGGGGGTGCGCAATGCAGCTGCCGAGCATGAATCAAAACACCCCCTTCCTGAGACAGTCATCAGTGCTCAAACCCTCGAAGAACAATACGGCATTCAAATGACATTGGTCGCTGTCACGGCTGCCGGCGGGCTGGTGGATGTCCGCTACAAAGTGATCGACCCCGAAAAAGCCGCCCTGCTTGCCACCGAAGAAGACGGCATCATGCCGATGGTCTATGTTGAAAATGGCGATTTCATGCTCATGCCAGATGCCCACATGCGTACCCAAAAACTCATCGCTGGAAGAATGTACTTTACCTTGATCCCAAACGCACAGAATATCGTCAAACGCGGCTCTTCTGTGACCATTGTCTTTGATGATATTGCACTCGAGCCGATCATTACACAATGACATTCCCTCACAGAGAGGAAAAAACTCCATGAAGAAATCGCTGCTCATCATCCTTGTAGTCATTCTATTATTTGGCGCTGCTGCACCATCCACAGCATTGGCAGAAAGCAACCAGCCTGCTTGGAAGGTGGTATCCGGCCCTATTAACAAGATCGACCCAGCATTGAAGAAAAAGCTCGAACTCCTTCAAGCCGATGAACCCATCACCGTTATCGTTCAATTAAAGCAAAGAGCAAACCTGCCGGAGGGTAGGGGCATGGAACGAGGCGAAAGAATTAATAAGGTAATCGATTCGCTGCAACAAACAGCCAATGAAACACAAGGCCCCGTTCGGTTTTTCTTGCGATCAAGAAAAAGACAAGGCACAGTCAAAGATTTCACCCCATTATGGATACTAAATGGCTTTTCAGTAACAGCCAACGCTTCCGCAATTAATGAACTATCCAAACTTCCCGACGTTCTTTCCATCACCCCAGATGCAATTGACATTGTGCCTGTATCTTCTGATCCAACCTTAAGCAACCCGGAACAGAACATATCGCTTGTCTCCGCTCCATTGCTCTGGAATTTGGGATACACAGGACAGGGAGTTGTAATGGCAACCATGGACAGCGGCGTTGATTTGAATCACCCCGAACTATCCAGCCGCTGGCGTGGCGGCGTCAATAGCTGGTACGATCCTTTTGGACAACATGCTATGCC
>CAZHOX010000013.1:7308-9384 GCA_964534345.1 uncultured Anaerolinea sp. | reverse complement strand
GCCAATAATCCTTCCGCATTTGCAGTTGGTGCAATCAACAACAATAGTTTGATCTACGGTCTCAGTAGCCGCGGTCCTACAACCTGCGGCGGCTCCACAGGTGTATTTCCAGAACTCGTGGCGCCTGGGGTGAACATCTACTCCACAGACCTCGGCGGTTTTTATACTACATCGTCTGGCACATCCATGTCTGCACCGCATGTTTCTGCTGGGCTGGCTTTACTGCTCTCCGCATACCCGAATCTTTCCGCGGCTCAGCAGGAAGCAGCATTGATCGCTTCAGCCACAGACCTTGGTACAGGCGGCGCAGATGACATTTATGGCAATGGGCGCATGGATCTATTTTCTGCTTTCCAATGGCTGGCAAACATGCCAACTGAAACTCCTGCTCCCACAGCCACTCTTACGCTCATACCTGCGGATACGGACACCCCGACCAGCCTACCCACTTTCACATTAGAGCCGCCTCAAACTGCTACCGAAACTGGTCTGCCAACCTTCACAGCGACCTCACTCCCAAGCAGTACGCCAACAGCTTTGCCAACATTTACAGCAACTTCTATTCCAAGCAATACACCAACGGCATTACCTACTTTTACCGCAACTGCCCTTCCTACAAATACTGCAACAACTCAACCGACCTTTACACGCACACCAACAGCCACACGCACTCCAACCCCAACCAAGACCCCACTCCCGCTGTTTCACATTGGAGACTTGGATCGAACATCGACCCTAACTTCCTCTACAAGTTGGACTGCAACCGTCACTATTTATGCTCATAACGCCAGTGAAACTCCACTCTCAGGCGTCAAGGTAAACATCAAATGGACAGGCGGCGCTACTGGTACAACAAGCTGCACCACAAATTCAAGTGGCTTCTGCAAGGTGTCCAAAAGCCTTTCTACGAGCAAAACCAGCATCACATTAACAGTGACCAGTGCCACAAAATCGTCATACACATATCAATCTGCGAACAACCATGATCCAGATGGAGACAGCACTGGGACTATCATCATAGTTTCCAAACCATAAAAAGATATTCAAATTTTATTGCGCACTCAAGATAGTGGATTAAATTATCTGCAGCTTGAGTGCGGTACTTTATTGGCTGTAAAAAGGAATGCGCATGAATCACAAACCGGCTGCCTATATTTTATTGTTATCTGTTTGGCTTGTTTTTGGTCTGCTAGTCACTCAACCCGCGTCAGCACAGACTATTATCACAGTAAATACCGTCGACGACTCGATCATCGATGACGGTCAATGCTCTCTGCGGGAGGCAGTTATATCAGCCAATACAGATACCGCAACAGGTGGCTGTCCCGCCGGTAGTGGAGCAGACATCATTCAGTTTGATCCATCTCTGTCAGTTCCAGCGACCATCCTCCTTACGATGAATGGAGCGAACGAGGACAACTCTGCATCTGGAGACCTTGACCTTCAAGGCATCCTTACCATTCAAGGATCAGCATCTGACCAAATAATCATTGATGGCAACAACACAGACCGCGTGTTTGAGGTCAGGCCAGGTGCAACGATCATCCTCTCCAATATAACCATCCGCAATGGAAACCCCGGCAGCGGAGCAAATGGCGGCGGCATCCTTGTAAGTGGTGGAACGCCCAGAGCAAAATTAACATTACTCAATAGCTCGGTCATAAATAATACAGCAACGAGCGGTGGCGGCATTCAAAACCTGGGCAATGGTGCGAATGCGATCATTGAGAATTCGCTTATCAGCTCGAACATAGCCACGGTCAATGGGGGAGGAATCTCAAACACAGGTTCATTTTCGGTCCTCAATAGCACACTCACCCAAAATACGGCCAGATCAGGCGGCGCAATTGACCATGCTGGGTTTTCAATGAATCTGACCAATACAACGATCAGCAGCAACAGTGCCAGCGACAATGGCGGCGGAATATACAACCGTGCCGATGCCATCCTTCTAAACGTCACACTTTCTGGCAATACTGCCAATGGAACAGACACCGGCGGAAATATATTTAATGACACAGCTTCACTATCCATAAAAAATTCGATCATCGCAAATTCAGATTCGGATGGAAATTG
>CAZHOX010000013.1:0-7208 GCA_964534345.1 uncultured Anaerolinea sp. | reverse complement strand
AATAACGCCTACCGTTACTTTCACCCCTACAGAAATATCTGTCATTACTTCAACCCCAAGTCCTTCATTGACTCCCGTCATCACCCCAACACCAACGCCGCAAACACCACCTTGCTCAACCGCGGCGCTGTTATTGATCGGACTATTTTTATTGATGCGGCCTCATTATAGGTAGAAGCCTAAAATTTCGAGACTTTCAGGTTGAGTTCTAAGCTTATCCAAGTAGAGGATTGGGTTTCCTACAGTTCACGTTATACTTGGGAAATCATGCCGCCCAATTTCATCATTGCCGGAAGACTCAGCCGCGAATACATTCTGCCGCCATTGGGAAATCCCCTTTTGGATTCTCCCGGCGGCAACCTGTTGTATGCCGCTGGCGGGCTTGCCGTGTGGAATTCAAATGCCGGCCTGGTTGCTCGCGTGGGGGAGGACTATCCACATCAATGGCTGCGCGATCTGGAAAAACTGGGCTTTGATGTTCGCGGCATCCGCACCCTTCACGAAGAAAAAAATATTGATCTGCGTAGTTTTATTGCATACACGGAAAATAATGAACGCAGTTATTCCAATGCGGTCTCGCATTTTGCGCGCCGCCACCTTACCTTCCCCAAAGCGCTGCTTGGGTATCAGCCACAGGATGAATCTCGCGCGGAAGCGCGTGAAACAGAAATTACATCTCCCGCCGCATTGGATGTGCCAAAGGATTTTAGGGATGTCCGCCATGTGCATATCTGTCCCTTTGACTTTATCAGCCAGAGTCAAATGGTCAACCTCTTCAAAGGCGGCTCAGCCCAGACCGTTAGCCTGGATCCTGCTTCGAGTTACATGAAACCACGCTTTTGGCGTGACCTGCGCCTGGTCTTGCAGGGCGTAACCATCTTTCACCCATCGGAGGAAGAATTACGTTCCCTCTTCTGGGGCGAAACAGATGACCTGTGGGAAATGGCGCACAAGGTCAGCGAATATGGGCCGCAGATCATTGTGATCAAACGTGGTATTTTAGGGCAACTGGTGTATGATGTGGCAGGAAATCACCGTTACGAAGTCCCTGCATATCAATCACGGGTCGCCGACCCAACAGGTGTTGGAGATGCTTTTTGTGGCGGCTTTCTTGCCGGCTTTCAAAAAACAAATGACCCGCTCATGGCCGCTTTGTATGGAGGCGTCTCGGCTTCGTTGAAGATAGAGGGAAGCGGCCCCTTTTACCCGTTGGATGTTCTCCCTGGGTTGGCCGAAGCGCGGTTATATTCATTAAAAGAAAACACACGAGAAATATAGAAAAGGGCAAACATCATGGCAGACCTATCAAACCGAGTCCTTGAACTGGCAATACAGATCCAACAAATCCCTGCGCCCACATTCTCTGAAGGACAGCGCGGCGAGTTTGTGCGCGACCTTTTTCTCAAAGAGAAATTAAAAGATGTTTCCATGGATTCATTGGGGAACGTTTTTGCGCGGCTGCCCGGGAAACAGAAAAAGGCCAAAGAGTTGATCGTATCTGCTCATTTGGACACTGTTTTCCCGCCGAGTATCAACTTGCAGTTAAAGAAAGAAGCGGAGCGCATAATCGCCCCGGGAATTGGGGATAATTCCATTGGTGTCGCGGCATTGTTTGGCATTCTCTGGTCGCTGCGCGAACGGGATGTGATGCTCAAGCAGGATGTCTGGTTTGTGGCGAATGTGGGGGAGGAGGGGCTGGGTGACCTGCGTGGGATGCGCGGTGTGGTGGAGCGGTTTGGCGCGGATGTGCTTGGTTACCTTGTGTTGGAAGGGCTTGCGCTTGGGCATGTGTATCACAAGGCTATCGGTGTGAAGCGTTATCGAATTGCTGCAAAAACAGCAGGCGGACATTCATGGTCTGATTATGGTCAGCCTTCGGCGGTGCATGAGCTGGCTTCACTGGTGACACAGTTGACTTCCATTCATTTGCCGCGTGAACCCCGCACCACCATGAATGTTGGTGTGATAAGCGGCGGCACGGGCATTAATGTGCTGGCGGCAGAAGCGAAGTGCGAATTGGATTTGCGCTCGGAAGACCCGAAGGCGCTGACAAAACTTGTCCATCAGGTCGAAGATCTGATAATCAACGCCAGCCATGAAGGCGTGAAGATCAGCGCCGAGGTAATTGGCGAACGCCCCGCCGGAGAGATTTCTGTAGATCATCTATTTGTGAAGCTGGCAGTGAATTGCACGCATGAGCAAGGTTTGGAAGCCATCCTCACCTCCGGCTCAACGGATGCGAATATTCCATTGAGCGAGAATATCCCTGCCGTTGTGATGGGAATTACCACAGGCGGCGGCGCGCATACGGTGAATGAATTTGTTGATGTGAAACCAATTGAATTGGGAATGAATAGTCTGATACGGTTTGTAGAGCAGGTGGGTGGGGAGTGATGGTTGAAAACTGAATGACAAAAAAAGGGCTTCGGAGTCAATGATGACTTCCGAAGCCCTTTTACTTTTTACTCTTTATTTCAATCTCAGCACTTCATACACTTCAATGGGTTGGGTTTTGCCTTTCGCGCTCATATCTGCATGGGGTTTGGCTTCCACATCCTCTTTCACGCGCTCGTAGGCGTCTCGGCTGATGAGGATCTGATTCTTTGCGGAGTTTTCCTGAATGCGTTTGGCAATATTAACACTGTCACTAATGGCGGTGTATTCCAATCGTTTTTCGGTGCCGATCAAACCGAGGACAGCATCTCCATAATGAATGCCCACACCAAAGGAGAGGTGCGAATCTGCGGGGAGTTCTTCATATAATTTTTCCACCGAGTCGCGGATGGCAAGCGCGGTTTTGACGGCGCGCAAGGTGTGGTCCACTTGCGGTACGGGGGCATTGAACCATGCCATGATGGCATCGCCCATGAACTTGTCGATGGTGCCTTCTTGAGCGAGCACGGCTTCAGCCATGGCGGCAAGGTAGCGGTTCAAGATGAAGACGAGCTTTTCTGGGGCAAGGCTTTCGCTGTAGCTTGTAAACCCACGGATGTCTGCGAAGAGCACGGTGATGTCCACGCGTTTGCCGCCGAGTTGTAAGCTGTTCGGGTCAAGCTGTTCGATGACGGCGGGGGAGACCATGCGTTCAAAAAGGCGACGCTGCGCTTCCAGCTTCTTTCGTTCTGTGAGGTCGTCGAGGACAATTGCCACGCCTTGGGTTTTTTGCCCTGCATCTTTGAGTGGGGAGAGGTTCAAGCGCCAATCTACATTGCCGCGGCTGGGCAGGAAGTGACTGACTTCCAGGTCAACAATGGCTTTGTCTGTGTCGCGGACTTCTGTCAGATGCGGGTTAAGCTCATTCGAAACAGAGGCAAGCGCTTCGTTAAGATAATGACCGATGATATCAATGGAAGCGGCGCCGAGGATGTTTTCCGCGGCTTTGTTGGCAAGGGTTACCTTGTATTGAACATCCGCTGTGATCACACCGCTGGCAATGGATGCGAAGACATTATCCATCAGGTTCTTGAGCGCGGTCACTTCTTCGAGAGTTTGTTTGAGGGAAGAGAAGAGGCGGGCATTCTCAATGGCAACAGCCGCCTGATTGGAGAACGCAGCCAACAGGTCGCGTTCGGTTTCTGCGAAGATACCGGTGCGAATGCGGTTGTCGGCATAGATCACGCCGATGAGTTCATTTTTTACTTTGAGAGGAACGCATAAAATGGAGCGCAGGTTGAAGGCAACGATGCTTTCCTGCCCTAAAAAGCGCTGGTCTTCCTGTGCATTGGTGGTGACAATGGCTTCGCCGGTTTCGATCACGCGCTGTACCACTGTGCGGCTGACATTCTTTTCAGACGAATTGATGGATTCCATTTCCCAATTGCGCCCCATGCGAATGGTCATTTCATTGTTTTCATCGCGCAGCATGAGAAAGCCGCGTTCGGCTTTGGTCAGGCGCACGATATTGTCCATCACGATGCGCAGCACCTCATCTAATTCAAGAGATGAGTTGACCACCTGCCCAACATCCGCAAGCGCCAGCATGTTGCTGTTCTCACGTTGAAACACTTCCATCTTTTCTGCAATTTGGGCCAGAGACAATTGAAGGTTATTAAGATCTTCAACTGTGTTTTTGGGGAGTTTTAATTTATTCAATTCCAGTTCAGCACGAATCTTACCCGCTTGAGCGCTGAGGGTGATTAATTGATCGTGAATTGACCGTGGCCGTGTTTGTTCAGAATTCATAATGGATACCAACTAGAAGTTGAATAGTTTCTCGCCTGTTCTTCTAATTGTATCCTAAGATGAAGATTTTTAGACGTGCATATAAGGTCTGAGTAAGAATGTTCCGCGCCGCGCTGCGTGCAAGATTGGAGTTGCCCTTTCGCCTGCTGAACAGAGTATCTTGATATTCTTGAAGCAGGGTCGCAATGGATGCAGATGCGGCTGGTACCAATTCTTGCAGGGTGCTGGCTCGCTCAAACGGGGTGGCATGAACCGGCTGTTGGGCTTTCATCCAACGCAGGCTGATATTGATGCTGTGAAAATATTTTTGAATGGGAGTCAGGTTTGCCCAAAGAGTCCAGCGGTTTAGCCAGGCAGGGGATTCCCATCCGCCGCGTTCCACCACGCTTTTTAAGACCAGAGCGGCTTGCATATTGGGCGCAAATCGTCTTTTTATGAAAAACCCAACTCCAAGAATCAGCAAGACGCTGCTAAAAATACCAAGCTGAATGACCTGTGCGCGGGTTGGGAACTTCTCTGATTCTTGATCGAATTGAATTGCATTTTGAGGCTCCGCCTGTGGAATCGCCTCTGCCTCAATCGGACTGTTGATCGGCCCTACGTTAACAGTAGTCTCCTCCCGTTCTGCCGGGCGGTTCACAGGGTCCTGATTGCCTGTCGGTTCAAACTCGATCCAGCCATATCCGGGGAAATATACTTCGGGCCAGGCGTGTGCATCGCGCTCACGCACGGTATAAAAAGTATTTTGTAAATTGGGTTCACCCTGTGCAAACCCCACTGCCAGCCGCGCCGGAATTCCAATGGAGCGCAGCATCAATACTTCTGCGCTGGCGTAGTAATTGCAAAATCCTTTTTTGCTTTCAAATAAAAAGTATTCAAGCGGGTCTTCGGTTCCTTCTGGAAAAGAAACAACAGGCACATACTCAATGTTTTTGCGCAGATAATCCGTGATCGCCGCTGCCTGATCGTACGGGGTGGTGAGGTCAGCAGTTATATCAAAAGCCAGCGCTTGAATGCGCGGCGAAAAATCGGCGGGCAATTGCAGGTACTTGTCAGTTACCCACTCAGGATATTCAACGCCGGCTTCCTGTAATTCCGGGATGATGGGATTGGCGAGCAGGGCATTGGTGTGATAGGTTTCCCCCGCTTCTAAATAAGGCGAGGCCTGAAGCGCCACGATATCTATTAACTCATCTTCGGCATTTTCCACGGGAATCACGGCATGTGCAATGGTAGCAGGGTGGCTTACCCAAACTGGCTGGGCCGCGGAGTAAAGGATGGTCTGCCCTTTCAGATAAACGCTGAAAGAAAAATTTAAGTTGTAGCGTCGGCTTGCATCCGGGATATTAAAGTCGCCATCTTGCGGAGCATATTTTGTGTTTTCCACTTCAGAAGTCTGCCAGCGATTTTCTTCAAACCGATCATAAACACGCCCCCGCCAGTAGAGCCTTGGAAAATCTTTTGCAGTAATGGGTACGTATGCCAGAAATGCAACAGAGTCACTTTGTGTGGCTCGTGTTCCCAATGCCAGTTCGTTGCGGTAAAAATCTTTGGATGGCACATTATCTTTTTTTACAGCCGCAAACATATTATCGACCTGTTCATTCTCTGGGAACAGGCGGGCATGTACTTTTTGCCATGATTTTCTTGCTTCTGCATTGTATGGCAGAGTGTAGGGAACAATCCACACCACCAGAATCAATGCCGCAGCGCAGACCATGATGGCGTTATTCATATCCATGCCGCTCTCAACGGAGATCTGAACCCGCTGTTCCCTCCACTTAACCCGATCGGTGATGTATTTTACGCGCCCGATCAGAAGCAGAGCCGAGAACAAGTACGCGCCGAACAACCAACTGTAATCACGGGTGGTGTAATGGTTCATATAAATAATGAACATCATGATCCCGCTAGGTAATGTGGCGGCCAGTCCGTTTGCGTAGCGTGTTAATTGGTAACCACTGAATAGGGCAGTGAACCAATATGGGATAAATAATAGCGTTAAAAAGATTAGTGGGTCTTTGACGGGTCTGCCGGCCGCAAATTCGCTGATGCCGGTCAACAGCCTGCTTGCCAAGATCAAAAGCCTGTCCCCAAGGTAGGATTCTTCCTCTGAAAATCCAATGTAGCCAAACCATTGCCAGATAAAAATCACCAGCATGTAGCCAGTAGATAAAAAGATCACGCTTCGTTTTTGGAAAGTGCTTTGCCCCAACGCCAGCCCGATCAGCATACCAAGCAGCGCTACATTGCGAACATGCCCAAGCCCTTCAGCCCAGTCCGTGGTTTGCAATCTCCACGCAGAAAAAAGAATTGTCAAAAATAAAAAGATGGCAGAGGGAAGATCCCACCATCGTGTGCGTGAATTTTCCATTTATTGAGTGTACAATGAAGAGCGCGTCTTCGTCAATTGCGAAGCGCAAAAAACCCTACTGGAGGACTGTATGCAGACCCTGATTGATGGCGGCATTGCCTTTATTATCGGTCTTCAAGGCCTGGGGGATTGGTTGATCATCCCCATGAAATTTTTTAGTTACCTCGGCACAGAAGATTTCTTTTTCCTTGTGCTGCCCCTTATTTATTGGAGCATTGATTCTGCACTTGGGCTAAGAGTGGGACTTATTCTTGTAACAAGCAGCACGGTTAACTACATGGGTAAATTGCTTTTTGCGGGGCCGCGCCCATATTGGGTGAGTTCCCATGTCCGCGCACTTTGGTCTGAGACTACATTTGGAATTCCATCTGGCCATGCTCAACATGCTATGAGTGTGTGGGGGATCATCGCCGCCTATCGTAAACAGAAGTGGGTGTGGGTGGCCGCTATTTTCCTTATCTTCTTCATTGGCTTTTCACGTTTATATCTTGGTGCGCATTTCCCGCATGATGTTCTGCTTGGGTGGCTCTTGGGCGGAGTGCTGGTCTGGGCGTTTTCACGTTTTTGGGACTCCATTGCCGCCTGGCTTGGCAAACAGACCTTTGCGCAACAGACTGTGGTTGCCTTTATTGTTTCGATGGTCTTTGTAGTG
>CAZHOX010000012.1:30890-32485 GCA_964534345.1 uncultured Anaerolinea sp. | reverse complement strand
GCGTGAGCTTATGATGAATTTGCTTCAAATGGTTTCGATCCGTGATCAATTCCCCCACAAGATTTACAAGTTTATCCAAACGCTCCACATTCATGCGGATCGTCTGATCTGTATTGCGCCTGCCAAACGGATTGTTCGAGCGTCTTTCAGGCACAAGAGAATTCAGACCAGACGACAACGACTTGGAAGAATCATCCTTTCCCAGAACTGGGGCCGCGCCTCCTTCCAAAACGGACGGCTGATCCTGCTTCGAGACAATTTTTCCACCCGAAAGAATCACCCTGCCATCCACAGAAATTTCATCAACCCCTGAAATCCTCACCAACGCCTCGCTGATCTCCTCGAACGAATGAGGGGATATTATGCAAGCCGAAAAGTCACTGACAGTTGCCGCTGCTTCGATCTCTTCCTGAGTGGGTGTCATCACCTGAATATCGCCAACATCCTGCAGAGCCATCATCAACTGAAACGCGCGTGCAGCAGAAGCCATGCTCTTCGTATCAATCTTTGCCTGAACTTGAATGGTTCCACTCACAAAAGGCGGAACATTTACAACACTTTCAGAAAATACATTGCCGGGTTCATTTTGTAACATTTCCGGCTTTTCCCCGCTTAGTAACCCCTTGAGCAAAAATACAATTCCTTCAATATCCGCATCGCAAGTCTCGGAACTGCTCACTTCATCGCGCAGCAAACGCAAATGACTGACCGCCTCAAGACAAACATTCACCAATTGGCTCGATACCCGAATCTCATTCTTGCGGACCCCATCCAAAACAGTTTCCATCGCATGGGTCAAATCTGTCATGCGCTGATGCCCGATCATGCCAGACATGCCTTTGATGGTATGAGCAGAGCGGAATACAGTCTGCATCAATTCAGTATCCGCCTCTTCACGCTCCAGACGAATCAAACCATCGTCCAGCAACTGTAAATGTTCATCCACTTCAGCCAGAAAGATCGGCAGTTCTTCTTCATTGATATCAAAAATTATTTGCATGGGCTGTTCCGGTATTCTCCAATGTCTCACCGTCAAAGTTAACACACCCCATTGCTTTTGACTGTAAACCGGCCGTAAAGAGAAACCAAAAAACGGATAAATTTATTTTGATAACAGCGATTACCCCACTTATGCAACCAACGAAAGAGTTAAGAATTTAACGCGAAGACGCCAAGGCGCCAAGCTTCAAAACCTTTCTTTGCGACTTCGCGTCTTTGCGTGAAAAATCTGTGATGAGATAGGGTATTACGCCAATTAGCCCCAAAAACCAGCATTCTTTACCAGTTTCCAGTTTATACAGGATCTTCGCTCTTCACAGGTTCTGCTATTTCTTCTTCCGTCTCCGAAACCAGCAGTTTCCTCAATTGTTCCAGCGCTTCCGGCTTGTTTTCTCCGGCCATCATTTCCTGAATCTTAGACTGTTCCTGAACCGCCTGAAAAATTTCCTGCCGCAAAATGATCAATTCACGCGGAGCATCAATACCGATCTTGATGCGATCCCCTTCCACAGCAAGAATGGTGACAACAATATTGTCACCGATCGTAATACCCTCATTTATCTTGCGCGAAATTACAAGCATATGAAAGACTCCGT
>CAZHOX010000012.1:9795-30790 GCA_964534345.1 uncultured Anaerolinea sp. | reverse complement strand
ATCGTAATACCCTCATTTATCTTGCGCGAAATTACAAGCATATGAAAGACTCCGTCGTAAAATTCATTTATCTACAGATGAAACCAGATAAACAGGATTTATCTGTGTTGATCTGTGGTCAAAAAACACTTTTAGCGCAAATAATCAAACAAACTGAGCGCCGAGATCGCCCGCTGACTGACCTCCAGCACGGCCTGATACGTGGTCTGCTGATTTGCCAGCAGCGCAATTCCCTCAGCCATGTTGGTATCTTCTTTTTCAGAAAGCAGGCTTTTCGTTTCCAGTTTGACAGACTCAAGGAAATTCGCCGCCGAGTCCACCTGACGCATTCGCGCACCGTTCGAGGTGCGGTATTGATCCAGCGTTTCCAAGGATGATTTTAATCCCGTTAGCGTGGCTTGCAAATTGATCGGGTCTGTAACCGGGTTACCAGTATTCTGGATATTATTTTGCTTCAATGCGTTCGAGGCCTGTATCAGGTTTTGCAGGAAACCCAAGATTGCCTGATCCCCGCGCACATTAAGCGTCACAGATTGGTCTGGGCCAAGGTTGCGCTGCATGGAACCTGTATCACCGAGGTAATTCACCACCTTGGGCGTAAACGTGTTTCCTTGATAATCCGTCAACGGGGTGGCAGAGTCGCTCAACGAGAAAGCTTTTTGATTAAGTTGATACCCTGAAAAAATATACTGCCCATTCACAGACGTATTGCCGATCTCCACGGCCTGATCGACAAGGTCTTGCATTTCAGGCGCAATGGACAAAGCGCGTTCACTGCCCGAAAGCGAATCGTTGAGTCCGCGCAGGATGAGGTTATTGGCACGGACAGCGAGCTGCTCCAATTGGTCGAAGGCATTATCAGAGGCGGCCATCCAGTTCTGGGTCATCTCGGCGGCATCGGTGTACGAGTCCAGCGTTTGCAAATGGGAGCGCAGACTCAAACTGGCAGAGGCGTTGGTGGGGTCTTCGGAGGCCACCTGAAATTGCTTTGTGGATGCAATTTTTTCCTGCAACTTGCTCACCTTTTCCAAATTTTCAGCCATGTTCTGGATGGCATTTTCCGTCATCATTCGGCTTGTAATTCTCATCCTATCTCCTTCGGGCTACAGCCCTACCCGCCCCATACGGTTGATGACCAGATCCAACAGATCATCATACGCCGTCAGCACACGAGCCGCAGCTTGATATGCCTTCTGAGCTTTTGCCATGTTCGCAGCTTCTTCATCCAACGAAACGCCGGAAACTGATTCACGTTGATTTCCCAAAGCATTCACGATCAACCCATGCTGGTAGGAATTATCAGAAGCGCGTTTGGTAGTCACTGCCAGGTCAGTGATCTGCGAATTGTAAAATTCGTTCAGAGTGGCTGTGCCAGCCTTCATCCCTTTGACCGTTTTCAATCCGCCGATCTGCAAGGCTATGGTGTTGTTCCCAACTTGATTCGCCGCGCTGGAAGTGGCAATACTGGCTGCATCCAACAATGGGTTTACAGTAATGCTGGCGGCATCCGTGCCGTTGAAAAAGTTAAGTCCTGTGGCATTGTTCAAGCCGTAGCCGCCGCTGTGAATGGCGTTGACTTGAGAGATCAACCCCGCAGACATCGTATTCAATCCATTCAATTGATCGACCAGAACATGGTCGCGGACTTCCAGTGTGCCTTTTATTTCGCCGCCAGACGGGGTTAGCTTTTGGTTGTCACTCCAATAAATATCTGCCACGCTGGTATCCAGCGGATTGGTGCGAGTCTCAAGTTGGAAAGCATCATGCCCAACAACGAGCACATGCCCGCCAATGGAAACCATCACCTCTCCATTTTTTTGTTCAGTAGAAACCGCGCCTGTGAGTTTTGCCAAACGATCCAGAGCTACATCGCGTTTATCCAACAGGTCGTTAGGCTGCTCCCCCACTGAAATCACCCGCGAAATATTTTCATTGAGCTTCGCGATCTCGCTCGCAAGCGAGTTGAGTTCCTCCACCTGACTCGCCACCACTTGATTTTGGTCGCTGCGCAAATCCATGATCTGCGTTGCACGCCGGTTGAAAGCTGTGGCAAGTGAACCGGCATCATCCAAAAGGATCGTGCGCAGGCTGGTGTTGGTGGGGTCATTGGAAAGCGACTGCCAGCCCGCCCAAAACTGATCGAGCTTGGGCAGAAGACCATCGTCTGAGTTTTCGGCGAGAGTCGCTTCAAGGTGTGAGAGAATGCTGCTTTGGGCCTCCCAGCTACCGGCTTCGGAAGAGACGGCGCGATAGCGTCCATCAAAAAAAGAAATGTTAAAGCGTTGAATGCGTTCAATGGTCACGCCGCTACCGCGTTGTCCGGCTCCGGTTCGGTAATCTGCGCCGTTGATCGAAGAAGGCGTTTCAGCGGTGAGGATGGCAGACTGTCGGCGGTACCCGGGCGTGCTGGCGTTGGCGATGTTGTGCTCGGTAATTTCCAGAACCTGCGAATGGGTCAGGACGGCTTGAAGTGCGATTGAGATTCCGGAAGAAATGGAAGGCATGGCGGATTCCTATGCGCGTCTTTCCACGCCCAGGCCTGCTACGGTTTCCTGACGTTTTGTCCCATCTTTGGGAGAGCGATAGCCAGCTTCGGGTTGGAACATATCAATGAGAAAAGATTGAGTGGCTTTGAGCCAATCGAGCTTGGTGAGAGCAATGGCTTGGCTGGCATGGTTCAATTCACGAGCCTGGCTCGTGAGGCTGTAAATTCCATCGGTCAGGTTTTGAATGCGAATTGCATCTTCATCTTTCAGGTGCGGCAAAAGCGACTGAATGGATGTTGCTTCCTGGCGAAGATTCAGTTGAAGAGAAAGTTCCTGAACGATCTGGCGGCACTTGTCTTCCAGCATACTGATTCTGTCAAGCAGAACTTCTTTATCCTCCACAATTTGTTGAAGCTGGTTGGGGTCGTTCAAAAGGGATACACGTTCTTTTCTTGAAAGAGCGAGCATTTCCTGGAGTGCGCGAAACAAGAGCACTAATACTTGTTCAAGTTCATATCTTTTTTCTGTGAGTTCATCTACCATCGCAGGAGTCCTTCGGGGGTCAAACTATTTGGGGAATAACTTTGCCAGCAATTTGCGGGCAAGCTCGCCAACTTGAATGGTGTAGTCACCACTCTCAACCTGCTGCTTGAGCAGGGCAATTCGTTCGGCATCTGCGCTTTCCGTGTCACTGAGGGTGGCACGGGCTTTTGCCAGCAAACGGGCATTTTCAGACATTTCCACTTTGTCTTTTCCAGCGCGCACGGTTCCGGTCTCGGAGAGTTCTTCTCTCTTTTCAACGGGAAGCGCGTTTTCGGTCTTTTTTGTAGAAAGTGGTTGAATTCCAGTATTTTCGATTTTCATGGTTGGTTTCTCCTGCAAGGTATATGGGCTCACAATACCATTATCGGCAGCTTTTTTGAAAAATTAAGCCTTGCGCAGGTTGATCGCCTCGGAAATCATTGTATCAGTTTGCTGGAAAGCCTTGAGAGACATGCTGAGGTTGCGCTGGAGGGAGATGAGGCGGGTCATTTCCTGCGCAAGATCCACATTGGAATTTTCAACCTTGAAACCGCTCAAGGTGCCAAAGTTTTCAGAGCCGGGGTCACCCACTTGCGCCGCGCCAGAAATATCTGATTCAAGCAGGATGTTATTACCATTGTCGGTGAGGCCGCTGGGGTTGGGGAAACGTGTGAGTTGAATGGTTCCCACTTCCACGGTTGCGCCGTCTGCATCTGTGGCGGTGACTGTGCCCGTGGCACTCACGTTGACATTGGTCATGCCTTCTTCAATCTGACCATCCCAGACCACGGGGTAGCCGCTGGCAGTAACGAGGGCGTTATCGGCATCCAGTGCAAATTGTCCATCGCGGGTGTAGCCGAGCGTGCCATCGGGCAGGGTTACACTGAAATAGCCTTCGCCTTGAATGGCCCAATCTAGCGAGTTGGAAGAAGCGCGCAAAGAGCCTTGCATGGTCAATGCTTGTGTGGCTCGCATTTGTGTGCCTTCCTTTAGCTGGGCGTTGAGCATTTCCTGAAAGTTTGAGCGCGTGGTTTTATAACCAGCCGTGTTGACATTCGCTAGATTGCTGCTGGTCACATCCAGATCGAGCATGTGACTGAGAATATCCTGACGGGAAATAGTGAGGGTATGAAAAAGCGAAGCTGGCATATGTACTCCTTACCCGATCCGTCCAAGGGACGCGATGGTCTTGCCCAGTAACTCATCCTGATTTTGAACCAGTTTCTGCGCGGCTTCGTACGAGCGCCCCACTTCCACCAGCTGGGTCATCAATTGGGATATGTTGGTATTGGATGATTCAAGGTAGCCTTGCACCACCTGCGGAACATCATCCCCTGTGGATGCGGTTGGGCCGGTGAACAAGTTACCTTCGGTATGCTGCAATTCCGCTTCAGGGTCGGCAAAGACACCGATTCCAAACGTGGCAACGGCGGTTCCGTTCACACTGATGGCTCCATCTGCTGTGATGGATACTTCCCCATCAGGGAGTTCAATTGGCTGCCCAGCATCGTCGAGGACTTGATAGCCATCCACCGTGACGAGGGTGTTATCCGCATCGCGCAAAAAACGGCCGTCACGGGTGTAACGATTCCCATCGGGGGTTTTCACAGTGAAGAAGCCGTTGCCTTGCAGGGCAAAATCCAGCGGGTTGCCTGTGCTTTGCATGGATCCCTGACCATAATCAATAAATTCTTCGCCGATCTGAGTACCCAACCCCAGCACGCCCACATATTCCACCGGGTCGGCTTGTAAATTTCCGTTCATGTAAACTGACTGACTTTGCATGAAGTCTTGTGCAGTAGTGAGGATCTGCTTGAAACCGGGGGTCTGTACATTGGCAATATTATGGCTGATCACCTGCTGACGGGTGGCATTCATTACCATTGCTGAAACTGCTGAATAAAGTCCTTTGATCATGGTTGCATCTCCATAATGATTATTCTTTTCATGGCTTATCTGCTCTTTTGCTGAAAGCTCAGTACCAACTGAACCTCTTCCCGGCTCATGCTGAACTGACGGGCAATATCCACATCCGACATGTTGGCTTCAGCCATGGCGCCGATCAATCGGTTGCGCTCCAGAACAGATGAAACCGAATCGACAGATTGAGGCTGAGTGGCTTTTTCCTGTGAGATGTTCAACAGCGTTTTGAAATCGGTCTGCCCCATCACACCTGTGGAGGGAGGCGTTGTCGTCTGCGGCGGGTTGGCAACCAGTCCGCGCATTTCTTCGACCAACGGCCCCATGCGTTTGGCTTGAGTCTGACGATTCTGCGCCAGCGCTGTCTCGCGTGCCAGTTGCAGCACATACAAGGAATCTTCGAGGGATACTCTGGAAATATTAGTCATTCGTCATCATCGCTTTCAACGAAATGATCGCTCGGGCATGGAGTTGGCAGACTCGCGATTCGGTGATGTCCAACACTTTGCCGATCTCCTTGAAGGTCAATTCTTCGTTGTAATAAAGGGATAAAACCATTTGCTCGCGCTCTTCCAAATTTTGAATGGCCGTTGCCATTTCTGCAGCCATATCCTTTTGCTCAAGCACATCCAGCGGATCTGCCTGACTCTCGTCAGCATATTTTTCATGGAGCGGCACATCGCCTTCCTCGCCGCCTTCCATCATCATATCCAGCGAGACCAGCACCCGATTCGTATCCGCCAGACCCTGATGAATATCTTCCACATTCGTGCCCAGGTGAGAGGCAATTTCATCTTCAGTGGGTTCACGGAAATTCTCAGACCACAAAGTGGTGATGGATTTCTGGATCATGCGCGAGCGTTTGCGGGCAGAGCGCGGCATCCAATCTGTTGTGCGCAGGTAATCCATGATCTTGCCGCGAATACGCAAGCTGGCGTAGGTGCTGAACTTCGCGTTGTACTTCGGGTCAAAATGGTCTACGGCTTCGATCAGCCCCATCAATCCCTGATGAGCCAGATCTTCGTAATCGCTGCCGCGTTCCTGCGTAATTCCCATTCGTCCCAACAGATAATGAACCAGAGGAACCGATTGCAGCACCAGTTTCTCCCGCAGTTCGGGAGAACGGCTTGTAAAAAATTCCTCTAAAATTCCTTCCGTTTCTATTTGCATGACCATGATTTACTTCACCTCTGATGGGCTTTGCGTGTCAAGTTCATCGGCTTGGCTGGGTTGTTTCTCATTTTTTTCAGAAGACATCCCTGAGACAATCTGGCGTGTAATGGCAAGGAGCAAACTTCCAAGCACCACGATGGAGATGCTCGTGCGGATCACAAAATCGAGCAGGTTCGAGCCATTCAACAGAGAGATGCCAACAATGGTGAAAAATACAGCCACTAAAAGGATGACCGAAAGCATGACCGTAAATTCAACCAGAACCGGAGGATGAGCCTCATCCGTTCCTTTTTTAGCTTTTTCTGCCTGCTTTTGTTCTTCGGCAGGGTCGGTTCGCTCCAGAGTAATCTCTTTGTCAGCCATGGCTCGGTCTCGTTATTTATTCCACTCTTTGCCAAACAGTGCAGAGGTCAATCGGGCAGGGTCGGCAACTTCCAAAGGTCGTGAGGTTTCGCGTCCGCTGGAAAAATAACCAAGCGGAATTTGCTTTCTTCGCGCAAAGTTATACAAGCTGCCGAAGGCGTAGGTCTCATCCAACTTGGTCACGATCAAACCATCCAGATTGAAAACGCCGAGCGAAGCAGATAACTGGAACAAGTCTGTTTCTTTTGTGGTGGCAGGTGCAACAAGATAGGTACAGCGCCCGGGCATTTCTGAAAGCAACGCACCCAACTCGATCATCTGTTTTTCGTTGCAGGGGTTGTATCCGGGAGTATCTACCAGAAAAATTTCATTCGCTTGTGGAGCGTTCAAAATCTCCTTCAAGTCTTGCGGGGTGTAAACGAGTTTCAACTCCAACCCCAGCGCATCGGTGTAGGACTTCGCTTCGGCAATTGCGCCCATGCGTACCGTGTCGGCGCAAACCCAAATGACAGATTTCTTCAAATGCTCTCTGAAATAGATGGCGAGTTTCGCCGCCACACTCGTCTTCCCGCTGCCGCTCGCGCCGATGACACAAACCACATTGTTTGAAACAAAAGCGCCCACACCTTTTTGCACACGCAATTCTGCGCCCATCAATTGGATGATGGAATTTTTGCAGGCTTCCGCATCCGCGAGCGTGCTGGGGCTGAGAGTTTCCAAAGCCAGATCCAACAGGTTTTCGATGAGGGAATTCTCAACGCCTTGCTGGATCAATTGTCCCTGAATCTTTTTCAACGCAGGCGGAGAGTAGCGGTCATTCTTCGGGGTGGCTGATTCTGTCCGAATGACAGGATCAACTCTCGGGGCAGATTGAGGCGCGAGCGGGTTCAGGTTCAACTTCAATGGCGGGGGTAACTTCACAGGCTTCTTCGTCGCGGGAAGTTCCCATTCGATCTCCGGTCTTTCTTCCACAAAATCCATAGGCGCTGGCTTCTGTGCTCCTGAGGCTTCTGCCAGGGATGCAGCCACAACTTCCACTGCGGATTTTTTCCACGGATTCCAAAGTGGGCCAACCGGCACTTCGCGCATGGAGACGACGATGGCATCTGCGCCGAGTTCTTCCTGAACCAATTGCAGGGTTTGAATTGTTGAATCCGCTTTAAATGTTTTTGTGTTCATGCTGACCTCTTGCACTAATCGAGCTTAACCATGCCATGCGCTTTGACTTTCGTTCCGTGACCGACTTCAGAAAAAGCCATAACAATTAAATTTGGAAGGGACTGATCGACCAACCGCCGAAACGCGAGGCGCAGTTCACGCGGACAGATCAAAATTGGGAAATTACCAAGTTGAGCGAGAGCTTCCATTTGTTCGCCGGTCTTGAGCAAAATTTTCTGAGCCAAGCCTGCATCAATGCCGAAACTGGGGCTGCCTTCTGAGTTCACGAGCGATGAACGCAATGTTGTTTCCAATTGCGGAGCAAGCGTGAAAACGTGCAAGGTATTTGCTTCATCTTTGTATTGGCTGGAAATGGTGTGCGCCATGCTTTGGCGAACTGCTTCTGCGAGAATATGCGGGTCGCGGGTCATGGGTGCGTTGTTGGCGAGCACTTCCAAAATTCCGCTCAGGTCGCGGATGGGGACACGCTCGCGCAGAAGGTTGCGCAGCACGCTTTGAATTTCACCGAGGTTGAGCAGTTCGGGCGTAACGCCTTCCACCGAGGCAGGAGTCTTCTGGCGCAGTTGATTCAACATTTCCTGCACGAGCTGGCGGCTGAGCAATTCGGATGCGTTGCCGCGTACCACTTCGGTGAGATGTGTGCAGATCACCGAGAGCGGCGTGACCACGGTGTAACCCTTCATCTCAGCCTGATTTTGTTCTGCGGTGCTGATCCAAATTGCGGGCAGGCCAAAGGCAGGTTCTGAGGTGGGGATGCCCTGCAGCGGGTCTTCGATATCCGAGCCGGGGATTGCCATGAGACGGTCGAGCATGATCTCGCTGGAGGCGACTTCCTGTCCGCGAATTTTGATGCGATAGGATTGAGGCGGCAGGCGCAGGTTGTCGCGGATGCGCACAACGGGGAGGATAAAGCCCATTTCGCTCATCAACTGTCGGCGGATGCTGGTGATGCGGCGCAGCAGGTTATCCTGATTGTCTTCATCAATGATGGGAATGAGGCTGTAACCGATCTCCAATTCAATGGGGTCCACGACGACCATTTCCAACATTTGCTCGGGAGTTTCAGGCTCGGTTGGGCGGGCGGGTAAAAGAGTGGCGGCTTCTTGAACGGCAACCGCTTTTGCCTGTTCACGGTTGACGAAAAACGCCGCAGCGCCAAGCCCGAGGCTGACCAAAGCAAAAGGAAGAGGAGGCAACCCTGGAACAAACATCATCAAAGCCACCACGCCTGCGCCTACTGCCAGCACATTGAAATTTGAAATCTGGCCGGAGACTTCCGTGCCGAGGGATTCTTCGGAGGTGGAACGCGTGACGATGAGGCCGGCGGCGGCTGAAACCAAAAGGGATGGAATTTGAATTGCCAAGCCCGCGCCGATGGTGAGGAGCACGTAGGTCTGCAAGGCGGTGGTCAAGTCCATGCCGCGTTGGAGGACGCCAATGACAAATCCACCGATGATGTTGACGAGCATGATGATGATGGCGGCAATGCCATCGCCTTTGACGAATTTACTGGCACCGTCCATTGCGCCGTAAAAATCCGCTTCCGATTCGATGAACTTGCGGCGATTGCGTGCCTGTGCTTCATCGATCAAACCGGCGTTGAGATCGGCATCAATTGCCATCTGTTTACCGGGCATGGCATCGAGGGTGAAGCGTGCGGCCACTTCTGCGACACGTCCCGCACCGCTGTTGATGACCACAAATTGGATGATCATCAAAATGAGGAAGATGACTACGCCGACCACATAATTCCCGCCGACGATCAAATTACCGAAAGTGTTGATGATCTGCCCCGCTTCCCCACTCAGGAGAATCAGGCGGCTGACCGAGACATTGATGCCCAAGCGAAAGAGAGTGATCAAGAGCAGAACGGTCGGGAACACTGAAAATTCCATGGGCTGTTTGATGAACATGGTCAATAAGACGATGCCGATGGATGCGGCGATGCTCAAGGCAACTGCCAGATCGATCAGGAAGGCTGGCAATGGAATGAGCAACATGCCGACCAGAATGACCAAACTGACCGCCATGACAATGTCTTTGGAACGCATCAAATTTTGCAGAGCGGCAACGATCGGGTTTTGAGTTGGGACAAAAGAGTTTGTGGCCATTCGCTATTTCCAATTACGGCTATTGAGGGTTGTTTGTCTTCGGAGCAAAGGCAGCTTTGCCGCGAATTTTATACACATACGCGAGGACTTCTGCCATTGCCAAATACAGATCGGCGGAAATTTCCTGCCCGATCTCGATGGTCTTGTAGATGGCGCGTGCGAGAGGAATATTCTGCACGACAGGAATGTGATTCTCTTTGGCGATCTGCACGATCTTTTGCGCCACATGGTAGGGGCCTTTTGCGAGAACTTTCGGAGCCTTCATGCCTTCGTGATATTCGATCGCAATGGCAAGGTGGGTCGGGTTGGTGATGACCACGGTTGCCTTGGGGACATTTGCCATCATACGTCCGCGGGCCATGCGGCGCTGCATCCCACGGATGCGGCTCTTGAGCATAGGGTCGCCTTCGGAGCGTTTCATTTCCTGTTTGATGTCATCCTTGCTCATGCGCAGGTTCTTGTACAACTCCCAGCGTTGGTAGGCATAATCTGCTACGGCGAGAACGAGGTACATGCTGCCAACACGGATGGTGAGAGAAACGCAAATTTCAACGAAGCTGTCAATTGCCATGCTCAGGTCAAACTGTGTGAGTGAGATCAGCTCAAAAAACCTTGAGCGCAGAAAACTGTATGCGATCCATGAAACCCAGCCCAACTTAAGAAGAGAGCGCAGCAATTCGATCAGGCCATGCGTTGAAAAAATCCGTTTGAAACCTTCAAGGGGATTCACGCGCTTAAAGTCAAAACCGATCTTCTTGCCTGCCCATAAAAGTTCGGTTTGTCCGGTGGTGACGACAATTCCGGTCAGCATCAGACCAAACATGATCAACCCGAGAGGCGGCAAAATTGACGAGCCGAAGTTGAAGAAAATTCCACGCAGGGATTCAACTGTGAGCACTGTTGTTGGAAGCGTAATGATGGTTTCGGTAAGAAGTGATTCAAAATTCAATCCCAGTTGTTTGCCGGGGCCGCGCAAAAGATAAGCGCCCGAAAGGATCACAACCGCGGTGATCAATTCCTGACTGCGAACCACCTGCCCTTCTTCGCGGGCTTCCTGTAAACGGTGGGGAGTTGGGGCTTCAGTTTTATCGGCCATGCTACTTCACAAATAAAAGCATACTTTCCGCCATGGTCTTGAACAAAGAAGATAAGGACGGAAAAATGGCGGCGAAGGTCATTCCCATGGCGATCATTGCGACCACCACTTTGACGGGTAAACCCAGAAAATAGACCTGCACCTGTGGAGCCACCCTCGCGAGTAACCCAAGCGTGAGGTCGGTGAGAACCAGCGCGGCGATGATGGGCATTGCCATGTGAATGCCAGAGGCAATGAATACCGGAGTAGTTCTGATCACTGCTTCCATGCCGTTGAATGGAAGGCTGCCATTTAATGGAACCGCAGTGAATGTCTTTTGCAGGGCAATCAGGAAGAGATGATGGCCATTGATCACAAGGAAGATCATGGAAGCGGTCATCACGAATATCTGGTCGAAAGCGGAACCTGCTTCTCCCAAGGCCGGGTTGAAGATGCGGCTGGATTCAAATCCGCTGCCCATGCCCATGGCAGAGCCAGCCATTTGAATAGCGCCGAAGGCAAGGTCTGCGGCGAACCCGATCAGTGTGCCGATGATGATCTCTTTGCCAATGGCGAGTCCATAAGCGAAGGTGCCGATGGCAATTGCTTCTGGCGGAAGGGGTTGCCAGGGAATCAACACAAATGCCAGCACAAGCCCCAACCCAATGCGAACCTGCGAAGGAATGTTCTGTCCACCAAACACAGGCACGTGAATTAAGATGGCCATTATTCGTGTAAAGGCCAGAAAGAAGAGCTGCGCCTGAGCAACAGAAATAGTCATAGCAGGTCCGTATCCTTGAGAGGATGATACTTTAATTGGTTTATTGAGTCTGTAAATTGGGGGTGAAGCAAAACTAAATATGACGTAAATTAATTTTTCTTTCAAAACGAGGCTGGCACTCTTTTTTCACCCTGTGGAATGAGTTGACAGCTGATGCTATAAATTCTAATCCGCTACTCTTCGCGAATTTACGCGAATTTTTTTATATCAAGTGCATTTACAAAATCAATTTGGTAGTTGTACAGTGCGGCCAAGTGAGCCAAGAATTCGAGATACCATCATATCTGTATTCAATGGCTTTACCAGAAAACCGCTGGCTCCTGTTTTGGCTGCTTTTTGCACGATCTCAGGAAAGGCAAGAGAAGAAAGAAAAAATACCTTCGTTCTATTGAGCAGAACTTCTGAGTGCAATTGGGCTATTAAATCCAGGCCGTTTTGGCCGGGCAAATAGGTATCGATCAGGAGTACATCTGGCAGGTGTTGCACAAGCTGCTGGCGAAGGCTGGCAGGCTGTTCGCAGATGATCGGATTCATACGGTGGCGGATCAAGGCCAGTTTGATGAGGTCACATTGCAGAGCATTTGGCTCAAGGATAAGAACTGATAATGATTCACGTTTCATGGCTTTTATCCAACTTTCGTAAAATTCGGAAAGACACCGGATTCTTTCATTTTGGTCTTTATGGTGATCAAGTCATTTTGGCTGAGCCTAAGGATATGAAGCGACTCTGGGTGTGCTTGAAAGCTCAAAAGAGCAGAGCGCTTCACTTGATAATCTTCAGTAAAAGAATTTGCCAGATTAACAATAGCGGGAAGCTGCTGATTGATCCGCGCGAAGGATGGGACATGGTGAAAGCTGATCGCATCCACAAGAACGACTGGGAAATTCCAATGCTCGGCGATCAATCCCCCCACTCTGGCATGGTCGATGCCAATTAATTTTTCCTCCACCTGCCACAGTTGCACCTTATATTTTTGCACATAATCAGCAAGCCGTGCATAATTTGAAAACACAGCCTGGTCAAGAAGTAATTTGCCAATATCGTGGAGAAGGCCGGCAACGTACGCTTGTTCCGGTTCCGGGTAATGCAATACTTGAGCAAGCCATTCCGAGGCGACCCCTACTATGAGAGAATGCTGCCACAATTCGCCAGCGCCTAGATGATATCCGCTCAAACTGCGGCTCATCATGCTTGTCGCAGGGGATGTCATCAATGCAGATCTGAGCCGCTGCAAACCAATGTGCATGATCGCTTCATGAAGCGTTGAGCAGGTACGCGAATAGCCAAGGGACACCGAGTTCGATATTTGCAGGACAAGGGCGGTTAACACCTGATCCAAACCGATCATGCCTGCCAGAGTATCGATCCCTACATTCTGCTTTTCGATCTCTCTCAAAATATGGGAGACGTTGGAAGGCATGGGCTTCAGCCTTTCCACAGAGCGAATGATATCGTCAACCCGGATAGATGTCATGTTGGGCATTTGAAAGCTGTCCTAATGCACCAGTTCGGGCAGGCTTGTAAATAAAGCGTGAGTGAAGGTCATTGATTGCTGGAGCATCCATGAGCCGAGAATTACCAGTACGAGAATGATGCCAATCAATTTTGGGATGAAGATCAGCGTCGATTCATTGATCTGGGTGGCGGCCTGCACAAGGCTGACGAGGCTGCCGATCAGCAGGCTGATCAATAAAATTGGGCCAGCCAGAATAAGCGCCATGATGATCGCATTTTGTCCGAGGGTGAGTACGTAGGCTTCTGTCATTTTATTCCTCACGAACCGCCGGTAAAGCTCAAGACCAGGCTTTGAACCAGCAGGTACCATCCATCTACCATGACAAATAAAAGCAATTTGAAAGGCAGAGATACAAGGGAAGGAGGCAGCATCATCATGCCCATCGAGAGCAGGATGCTTGAAACGACAAGGTCGATCACCAGGAAGGGGATGTAGATCACAAAGCCCATGGTGAAAGCTGTTCGCAATTCACTGATCACAAAAGCAGGAAAAAGAGAAACCGAAGGAATATCTTCAAGAGTTGCAGGTTGAGGCTCATTTCCCAAATCAATGAACAGTTGGATATCCTTCTCGCGGGTTTGGTTGAACATAAATTCGCGGATGGGAACCTGAACCATTTTCAATGCTGTTTCCTGATCGATCTGTTCGTTCAAATAGGGTTGGATGGCTGTCTCATCCATTTGCTTGTACACCGGCGCCATGATAAAAAAGGTCAACAAGAGGGAAAGGCCAATGATGACCTGATTGGGCGGGACAGAAGGAGTGCCGATGGCATTGCGAACCATGGAAAGCACGATGACAATACGGGTAAAGGAGGTGCCAAGGATCAGCACAGTGGGTGCAAGGGAAAGCACAGTCATGAGGACAAGCAATTGCACGCCGGAGGTGACCTGCTTTGGGTCGGGCGATTGTCCATCCACTGTCAATGAAACGCCGGGCACTGTAGAACATCCGCTTATCAATATGCTTATAGCGAGAATGAGAGCAACGAACAGAATGGCGCGGCTTCTTTGTTTTGCAACCACTTTGGTGAGGAATAGTTTCTTAAACATGGCGGGGGGCTTTATTCCTTTCCCTGCGGTTTCTCTGGGGAAAAACTAAACGATCGAATCATGGCTTCAAAATCTGTTTGTGGCTGAGGCTGGGATATTGCATCAGGAACAGAGTCAGGCTCTCCGTCGAAAGAAGCGAGAAGGGAGATGGCTTGGTCGGTGGCGCCGATCAGTAGTTTCTGATCCCCGACCTTGATCAAATGAAGGGATTGTTTTGGCGACAGGCGGGTTGTTTCCAACAGGCTCATTTGTTTGGCTATTTTTCCATTCAAGCCGGGTTGCAGCCAGCGGCGAAAGATCACGGAACTGCCAACGATGAGCAGCAGAACGGCAATGAGTTTTACAAATGCGCTCAGGTAATAAAATGGTGTTGAACCCAGCGGGTCTTTTGATATGCTTGAGGTGTCGCCAATGCTCATAAGCGCAGCGGTGGCAAGCAGGCTAAAGGTTATTAATGAAGCGAAGAGCTTTTGTTTGGCGGTGCTGTTCTCGATCCACTTCTTAATGGATTCAATCACGCTGGTCATTAGTAGTTTGCCTTTTCGTTGTTGGGAGAAACCATTTCGGTGATACGGACGCCGAATTTATCATCTACAACCACAACTTCGCCATGGGCTACCATGCGGTCATTTACGAAAATATCCACCGGGTCACCGGCGAGGCGGTCTAGTTCCACTACGGAGCCGTGCTGTAATTCAAGGATCTGAGCAAGTTTCATGCGGGTGCGTCCCAGTTCAACTGTGACGCGTAATGAAACATCCATGAGCAAATCAATATTTGATTCGCCAAATGTATTCGGCTTTGCGGCAGTTTTTTCAGCAGATGGCTCTGCGTTCACGCCAACAGGCATTTCTTCGGTTTCGGTCGTTATATTGTCCATTTTATTTTTCCTTATCCAGAACCTGTCTAGTGGTTATCTTGTTCGTGATATACGCCAGTGATCTGAACACCCAAACGCTTACGGGATTTTCCAACACGGCCTTGAAATTGTTTTTTATTTGCAACCTGTACCACCAATGGGCTGTCTATGTTCGTGTCCAATTCGATCACATCTCCAATTGATAGGTTTACAAGTTCTTTTAGCGGCAAATCTACAGTTCCGAGCAATACTGTTACGGGAATCATGGCTTTCATGGTGGCTTGAATTGCCAGTTGACGCGCCACAGGGTCTTGTTGATGTTCTTTGCGTCCGGCGATCCAGATGTGTGGATTAAGAACATCTGTGATGGGCTTCAAAGTATTAAATGGGATAAAGATACTCATTGTTCCTGTGACACCTTGAATATTAATTTCAATGGTCAACAGAAGAACGCGCTCATTTCCCATCATCATCTGAACCCAATGTTGATTGACGGTGCTGTCTTCCAGCGATGGTTCAAGCGAAACTACTTTGCTCCATGCGCCTTTCATATCTCCGAGCATGTGTTCCACCAAACCGCGCAGCAGGGATTGATCGATCTCGGTCAGGGCGCGTTCTGTAAAACGGCCTTCGATCTTTCCACCCAAACGCTGCTCAAGAATCAGATAGCTGACATTGAGGCTCATCGTCAACACCATGTGACCGGGGAGCGGGGCCAAAGAGATCAAATGGAATAATGTGTTCTGTGGAAAATCTTTGATGAAATCATGAAAGCGTCCCTGTTCGATGTGAACGAGGTGGGGGCGCACATTGGTTCGCAGAAAAGTAGGCAGAGATGTGGTTAGTCGTTCGCTCAGGTCTTCATGCACCAATTCCACAGCGCGCATTTGTTCTTTTGAAAATCGGGCCGGTGACCAGAAGTTATACGGCTGGACCTTCTTTTCCCGTTTGCCATCCTGACCGCCCCCCTCCCCCAGTTGATTCATTTTATCGGCCAGGTTTACATTGTCTCCGCCATCCTTCTGGTCGAAGTCAATGGCGCCAGATAATAGAGCGTCAATTTCTGATTGAGCCAACATGGTTACTGAACCACAAATTCTGTAAAGTAAATTGAAATGAGGTGCAGGTCAACAAGTTTTTCGGACAGGGTTTGCATGATTTCGGCTCGCAATTTTTCCTTGCCTTCTGCTGTGTACAGGTCTTCGTATGTTTTTGTGGAGAGCAGCGTGATGACGGTATCATCCATGATGGGCAGCCTTGAATTGAGCTTCTCTTCAAATGCTGTCAGGTATGCTGTTTTTTCCTCTTCAGGTAAGGACTCGTATTCGGGGTCATCAGGAGCAAATTCTGCCACAATGGTTACACGAATATACTTTCTACCAGTGGGATCAACCAGGTTGATGATCTTGGTAGACATGTTGAGCATGATGCCTTCACCGGGCATAATTTCATGTGCTGTTTCGGGAGCGGCAGTCGCCTCCTCTGCGGAGGGTTCCGCAGCAGCAACTACTGCGGATGGGGTGGTAAATGCCCCACTGTAATCGTAGACCAGACGAAAAGGCTTGGGAAGTTCATCTGGCGCAAATACAACATAGGCAGTGATAAGCGAAACGAACGCGGTCAATAAAAGAATGACTTGCGTGATCGCATTGAGAATTTTGAGAACTTTATCTAACATATGCCTCCGCTTGGAAAGCCCATTTGGGGCCGACCAATGTGCTGACCCTATGGCAAAACGCCCGGGGAACTGATATCGATAATATTGCTATCCACTTTGTAGATGATGATGATCTCCACGCGCGCATTCATTGCTTTATGTTCTTCGGTATCATTTAGAAAGACTGGAGCATATTCACCCTGCCCCGAAATAATAAAGCGCTCCGGTGCAATGCCGGCATTTATCAAATATTTTGCAACCGATGTGGCGCGTGCCAACGACAATTCCCAATTCCCTGGGTATAAGGGGTTTGTAGATGGTGTATTGTTGGTGTGCCCAACGAGCCTTACTTTGTTATCAATTGGGCGAAGCATTTCAACAATGGTATCGAGTACCTGAAACGCTTCCGGCGGCAGTTCGGTCTGTCCGTCTTTGAAGATCAGTCGTTCGCTAAGTGAGATCAATACACCTTCGATATTGGTTTGAACGCTGACTTCATTGCCAAGGTTTTGAGTGGAAAGCATGGAAGTTAATTGCCCTGCCACTTCTTCAGATTGTGTAGGTCCCTCGGGAATACCAGGAACAACGATCGGCTTGGATGAACCGTCTTCACTCGTACCGCCAGCCTGATTGATCTGACTATCCACCACCTGCGCAGGGCCGCCAAGCGCAAAAGCGGTTCGCATACTCTCGGCCAGTTGTTTGTACTTTTCCACATTGACCTGCCCCATGGAGTAAAGAACAACGAATAGAACCATCAGCAGGGTAATAAAATCTGCATAGCTAACCAGCCAGCGTTCATCATGATGCTCTTCGTGTTCTTCTTTGCGGTGTGCCATGGTTAAGCCTGCGCCTTCCCTGCATTTCCTGCCGGAGCTTTCTTACCAGCAGCTTGTGCATCCTTTTCTCCCTGAATCTCTGATGGAGCAAGATATGCACTCAGCTTGTCTTTTACAACACGCGGATTTTCACCCGCTTGAATGGAAATAATGCCTTCCAATTGCATGTAGCGGTTTTGAGCTTCCTCTTCACTCTTCGCCTTTAGTTTTCCAGCAACTGGCAGGTAGATCAAGTTCGCAGTCAAAAGCCCCCACAAGGTGGCCAGGAATGCAGAAGCGATAGCTTCACCCAAAGCAGATGGATTATCCAATTGTTTCAAAACGCTGATCAATCCCATCACTGTACCGATGATGCCGAAGGTGGGAGCAAAAGCGCCAGCCGCTGTAAAAAAGCCAATCCCCTGCTTGTGGCGGGTGCGCATTTGATCTATTGTGGTTTCCATAATTGCAGAGACCTGCTCAGGCTCCACGCCATCCACCACCATCATCAATCCTTTTTTCAGGAATTTGTCATTGATCTTTCTGCTGTCTTCTTCCAATGCCAGCAGACCTTCACGGCGGGCTTTATCTGCCAACTTTGTCAGAAGTTCAATATCCCCTTTTGTATCGAACTTATTCGTCTTAAACGCCTGCATAATGAACTGGGGAATTTTCAGCGCAATCTTCAAAGGGGAGGTAACAACCGTCGCGCCAATAGACCCGCCAAAGATAAGGATGATCGCAGCAGGAGCGGCAAATAATTCCGCAGGTGAGCCTCCATCCAAAATGAGGGCGGTAAAAATTACGGTAATGGCTAGAACCAGACCAGAGATGGTCGCAATATCCATGTGTTGCTCCTACATTTCCTTATTGCTTTTGAATTATTTCAAAAATTACTGGGCCGATTTTTGCGAACTCAAAGGAACCAGTGTTCTTCGACGGTATTCAATAAAACGTTCCGCAATTTCCTGCGGCGTATCTTTGACAATGATCTTTTTACTATTTATTAAAGTGATGATCGTATCGGGTGTCTTTTCCACGGTTTGGATCAATTCCGGGTTGAGATAAAATTGCGCGCCATTCGTACGGGTAAGTTGGATCACGGTTATCTTCCTTCCTGCCTGAAAATATTGGGGATCAAGACAGGCAGTTAGTTCTGAGTAAATTTAGCATAGCCCCATAAAATCTCATGTAAATTGGCCGTGAAAGGAATATAAAGATTGGCTAAAAATAAGCAGCAGCAGATTTTCAACCCGCCTCCCCCATAAACTGTCAACTGATCCCATGAAACAGACATTGTCTCAGCCCGGGCATTTCCTGCCAAACAAAGCCATACTTGCACCAGTCTCAAACTGATATAAAAAAGTCCAGAAGAATACTTCTGGACTTGATCGAACAAATAGAAAATGCCGGGGTTAGTAAATTCCCTGCTGTCTGCGTATCTGTAAAATAAAATTATTAATATCCTCTGCCGATTGAAGTCTGCTTCCGGGCACAACAGAAAAACCGGGCGCCCAAAAATCAACGGAAACATTCTTTCGTGAAAAACGCGGATAATCCTCAAATATCTTTTGAGATGTTTGACGCCGTATGATCTTCATGAATTGAGCCGGATTCGCAGTCAACGGAACGGTCATCCCCCATTGAATATACCCCGGGCGGATCGTAATCGCATCCAACCGCCAGCCGTATGAAATACAAACTTCCTTCATCCATACTTCCAGGTCTTTTGTAATATCACCCGTCAAATAATGATCACTAAAACGGGGAATTAACAAACACGCATAAGTCAACTGGGTGGAAATTTGCGAAACAGCATCCACCTCAAAAGCCTCAATGGATGCAGCAGGCTCAGCGTTGATCTCTTGTTCGACCATCACCTCTGGCAATGTCACTGGCTCTGGGGCAGGAACAGAAATGGAAACAGAAACAGTCCCCGGCTCTTGTGAGACCGTTTGGGTGTCTCGTTTTTCAACTTCCAATTGTTCTGTTTCAGTGGAACTGTACTCAAAAGAGTTCACAAATACCTCGTCAAAGAACTGACTTTTTAAAACACGGCAAAAACTAATTTCATTCTACTCAAACCTGCCCAGAATGGAAAGAGGCTGTCTCCAGTATACCCTTCACCTCATATCTTCCCATAAAAAACAGGTGAAATTCAAGAGCACAACATAGCTTTGTGAACAGACATCAACCTAAAATTTGACTGAACAATTTACCTGTTTTTAATGGTTTCTTCTTCTTTTTTTTATTACCTAAATCCTTGATTTCCATACAATAAGCTAAGAAATTAATACACAGATCAGGAGTGCTCTCCCGCAAAAGTATTTGTATCTGACAGTTCACAAATGAGGATTAAGCCATGACCGAAAAAGAAAGAATTCAATCCCATATTGCAATGTGCAAATGCTGCCTGTTGGCAGATGCCATGAAAGAATGCCGCACCTGCCTATTCAATATCGGGTTGGCAGAACAGGTCAAACAAGATGATCTGATTCCCCTGCCAATTCAATTCCAGACCATGTTAGTGGTAGCCGCTTAATTGCACAGGCAAAGCTATTCTTTTATAAAACATTAAACCCATTTCATGAATGCGGGAATACATTTCGATTCCCGCATTCATGTTTAATAAAAGTACACAAAAGATCCACTTTAATCAACAACCGGGGGCAAGTCAAAAGTAAAAATTCACAAAATATTAACGGGTTCTTACCTTCATTTTTATTATAAAGAAACGCCTCCCTTCATACAATGGTAGGGATTTATAAATCGCGCATTTTTCAAAACAATCATTTTCCAGACACCTCATCAGGAATTATGTAATACATCAACATCAAACAAGGAGTTTGCAAAACATGAATGTACTCAACAACATGAAGACAAGTGTGAAATTGATCAGCAGTTTTATGATCATAGCCGTTCTAACGGCAATCGTTGGGGTCTTGGGGATTGTTTACATCAATCAAATCGATGACGCCGATACCAGGCTTTATCAAAATCAGACGGTGCCCATCAGTCAATTACAGGAACTTTCTGTTTCTTTTCAGCGTGTTCGCGTCAACCTGCGCGATTTGCTTCTAGCAAAGACGCCAGAGGAAACTCAAAAATATGTAGACACGATCGAACAACTTTCTTCAGACATCGACAAGGTTGAAGCTGAATATGAAGCGTTGATCTTGACACAAGAAATGCAAACCCTTTTTGACGAATACACCAATTCATATGAAGAATTTCTTCCGTATGTGGATCAGATCAAGTCATTGGCACTGGCGGGCAAACAGGAACAAGGCTTAACCATTTTGCGTGGTGATGCCTTTACAGTAGCCAAAGAAATAGAAGCAGATATTGACGCCATGGTGGCGATGAAAGTAGAACAGGCGAGTGCTACTTCTGCAAGCAACAATGCAATTGCCAGTCAGGCATCCACCATCATGATCATTATCGCTATCGTAGCAGTGCTTATGGCAATTGGATTTGGCATC
>CAZHOX010000012.1:0-9695 GCA_964534345.1 uncultured Anaerolinea sp. | reverse complement strand
GTCACTCCCAAATCTGCCAAAGATGAACTGGGCAATTCATTTGCCAAGATGATCCTCGGCCTGCGTGATGCAGTTGGACAAGTCCTCGAAAGTGCCAACGCTGTCTCCGCCGCCTCTGCCCAGCTGGCATCTGCTTCTGAACAATCAGGAGATGCCACCCGACAGATCGCCACCACCATTCAACAAGTTGCCATGGGCATCACCCAACAAACCACAGGTGTCACAAAAACATCCTCCTCTGTGGAGCAAATGAACCGCGCCATTGAAGGAGTAGCCAAAGGCGCCCAGGAACAGGCTAACGCTATCAGCAAAGCCTCACAGGTGACTTCACGCATCAGTACTTCCATTGAGCAAGTTGCCAGCAATGCCCAATCGGTTACCCGTGATTCTGCCGAAGCCGCAAGCTATTCCCGCGATGGAGCGAAGACCGTTCAGGAAACCATTGCGGGCATGGAAGCCATTCGCAACAAGGTGGGTCTGTCTGCTACAAAGGTTGAAGAGATGGGTGTCCGCTCGGAAGAGATCGGCGCCATCGTCGAAACTATTGAAGATATTGCCAGCCAAACAAATCTATTGGCTTTGAATGCCGCCATTGAAGCTGCCCGTGCTGGAGAACAAGGCAAAGGCTTTGCCGTAGTAGCCGATGAGGTACGAAAACTTGCAGAACGCTCCAGCCTTGCCACAAAAGAGATTGGAGCATTGATCAAAGGCATTCAAAAGACAGTCAACGAAGCAGTAGGAGCCATGAAAGCCTCCGCTTCTGAAGTGGAAGCAGGAGTGGTCCGTGCAAACTCAGCCGGAACCGTGTTAGGAAATATTCTTGTAGCAGCAGAGTCCGTCTTCAAACAAGCAGAAGATGCGGGCAATGCCGCGGCAAAAGTCAGCGCGGCGGCCGCCGAATTGGTTGAAGCAGTGGATGCAGTCTCTGCCGTAATTGAGGAAAATACAGCGGCTACGGAAGAGATGGCGGCGAATTCATCAGAGTTGACCCAGTCCATCGAGAACATAGCAAGTGTCAGCGAAGAAAACAGCGCTTCTGTCGAAGAAGTATCTGCCTCTACTGAAGAGGTATCCGCACAAGTAGAAGAAGTCTCCGCTTCAGCAACATCTCTGATGGAAATGGCTCAACGGCTTTCACAAGTAGTGGCCCGCTTCAAACTCGGAACCGAATCATCAAAATAAATATGACCACGTTGTGAGGGTTGCGCTTGCGGCCCTCACAACAGCCTTGTTATGTGGAGATAAAAAATGGAACAACAACTGGTGGTTTTTGAACTGGCAAATGAATTTTACGGCATCAACATTGCCATGGTGGAAAGCATCATAAAGATGCAAACGATCACTCAACTTCCGCAGACCCCTGCGTATGTAAAAGGAGTTACCAATTTGCGCGGAAGCGTGCTCCCCGTTATTGACTTGCGTACCCGCTTTGCCCTTGACCCAAAGGAAGATACACGACAAACCCGTATCATGATCGTCACAATGGGGAACATCAAGGCGGGCATTATTGTAGATGCTGTTTCAGAGGTATTACGCGTTGCTGATGACACAGTAGAACCATTGCCTCCAATGATCAACTCGGTTGACTCCGCCTTTCTGAAGGGTATTGTCCGTTTGGAAAACCGTCTGATCATCATGCTGGAATTGAATAAAGTCTTGAATCTCGATGAACAAAAATCATTGGAATCTTTAACGGTCTAACGACCATTTTATTGTCATTAAAAGTATTCATTATGGCGGCAAATTCTTCAGAGTTGACCATTTCAATAGAAAATAGCGCAAGTGTCAGCGCGGAAAGAGGCGCTGCTGTTGAAGAAGTCTTTGCTTCAACTGTGGAAGTTTCTGTACAGGCGAAACAAGTCTCGGCTCCTTCAACATCCTTAATGGGAATGGCAAATGCGCTTCAAAACGTTGCGGCGAAATTCAAGCTGCAATAAGCGCTTTCAGGGAGAGAAATTTTATGGATCGAATACTAAGTAAGTTGCCCATTGGCCTTAAATTAGGCGGCAGTTTCTTCATTATCATTATGGTCATTGCTGCTTCGCTATTGCTCAGTTATTCCGGTTTGAGCCAGCTAAACCGCGGAATGGCCAGCATGTATTTCGATCATACGATTCCCATTCAAAACCTGGGTGAAGCAAATGCCTTGCTGGGGCAAATAAAAAGCAATGTGCAACTGTACCTTGAGATTCCCGAACCTAAAGTTGATCTGACCACAGATGCAGGAACTCCACAATGTGGAAATTGTCACATAACTGAGACAAGTGGAACACACCATGTTCGTGAGGGTGAACAGGCAAATGATGCCACCCGTTGCGTAACCTGTCATTCCAAACAGGCAGATGATTCTGAACACGGGCGGACTTCGACAATCATGGCTGATGGGCAGGATTGCGCGAGCTGTCACCCGGCTGAAGTAATTACCAAACAACACAATCAGGTGGAGCAGGATATTTCCGATGAGATCAAGCGTGTTAATGAGATCATTTCAGAATATCGAAAGAATCCACTGCTGACTGATGAGGAAAAAACCGAATTAGCTGCATTTGATGCGGCTTGGGAAAACTATCAAATTATTGTTGCTGATCTAATTTCTCATACCGATAATGGAGAAGCACAAAATACGCTTCACCGGGTAGTCGGCGGTGATGCGTTGGCAAGCCAGCAGGAAGTGGAAAAATCGATCAATCGTCTGGTTACTATTCTTCAAGACCTTGCGCGTCAATCACAGGAGAAAAGCGCGAATACTTTTAATGCATCACTGCAAAGAGTTTTAATCCTCAGCATATTGGGGCTTCTCCTTTCCATGGGGCTGGGATTTATGATCACAGTTAACATCCGCAGACCTGTTGAAGCCATGGCGAAGGGATTGCAGAATTTACGTTTGGGTAATTTGAACTGGGATGTGCCGAATCAGTTGAGGGAGAGCATCATCCAACGTTCTGATGAAATGGGGGTTGCTGGGATCGGCTTCGATAGTACTGTGCAATATTTGCAGGAAATGGCAGGGGTTGCCAGCCGCATTGCATCAGGCGATCTAACTGTGAAAGTTACTCCGCGCAGTGAAAAGGATGAACTGGGGCTCGCCTTCTCAAAGATGATGGAAAGCTTGCAGGTTCTCATTAAGCTGGTGATTCAAAGTACCGAGAATCTAACCTCTGCCTCCAAATCTCTGGCTTTCACATCCCATCAATCGGGAGAAGCCACACGGCAAATCGCCATGACCATTCAACAGGTGGCACAAGGTATCACCCAGCAAACCACAGGAATTACCAACACCTCTGCCTCGGTGGAGCAAATGAATCGCGCCATTGATGGCGTGGCAAGAGGCGCACAGGATCAAGCGAGCGCGATCAAAAAGGCTTCGCTAGTCACTTCACGCATCAGTGTTGCAATCCAGCAGGTTGCCAGCAATACACAGGCCGTTACTCGCGATTCTGCAGAGGCAGCAAGCCATTCACGAGATGGGGCAAAGACAGTGCAGGAAACCATCGCGGGGATGGAAGTGATCCGCAGCAAGGTGGGGATGTCTGCTGTGAAAGTGGAAGAAATGGGAACCCGCTCGGAAGAGATCGGCAAAATTTTAGAGACAATTGAAGATATTGCCAGCCAGACGAATCTATTGGCATTGAATGCGGCCATTGAAGCGGCACGCGCCGGTGAACAAGGCAAGGGCTTTGCCGTGGTGGCAGACGAAGTACGCAAATTGGCAGAACGTTCAAGCCTGGCGACAAAGGAAATTGCTTTGTTGATCAAGGGCATTCAGAACACTGTCAATGAGGCTGTGGGAGCCATGCAAGACTCTGCCAGTGAAGTGGAAGCCGGTGTGGAAAGAGCGAACTCGGCAGGGGCAGCATTAGACAGCATTCTTATTGCAGCGGAGTCTGTTTATAGGCAGGCAGAAGAAGCAGGCAGTGCGGCAGCAAAAGTGAGCGAAGCAGCGGCGGAGTTGGTGGAATCAGTGGATGCAGTATCGGCGGTGACCGAAGAGAATACCGCAGCGACAGAGCAGATGGCGGTGAATTCGTCAGAGTTGACTCAGTCGATCGAAAACATAGCAAGTGTCAGCGAGGAAAGCAGCGCCGCTGTGGAGGAAGTATCTGCTTCAACAGAGGAAGTCTCTGCACAGGTGGAACAAGTATCGGCTTCGGCGACATCCTTGATGGAAATGGCCCAGCAACTTTCTCAAGTCGTTTCAAGATTCAAACTGGAAGATGATCAGTCCCGATCGAAATAGCTTCGAAGAAGAGTTTTTCTTCCATCGAAAGGTAATCAATATGTACAAAGAAAAATCCATGTTTTCAAAATTACGGCGGTTTATCTCTTACGAAGGAATTTGGTTGCCTTTTATTATTTTGGCCGCCGGAGTTGTCATATACCTGACTGGTGATAAGAAAACAGGCAATATATTCCTGTTGCTCGGCGCAGGCAGCGGACTCGGTTGGTACGTCAACTGGGTATTGACACGCCGGAATATCACCCAGCCCCTGGCAAAGTTGGTTGCAGACGGGGAAACCCTCATTACCAAAGACAGCCTTACACTTACAGACGCATTGGCGGCGCTGGCGCAGGGAAACCTGACGGCACGTGTCAAATTAGATACTCAATTGTTACCTGCTACTTCCAATGCAAGTGCAGTAAAGCAATTGACTTCCCTGCTTAATACGATCATTGCCCAATTGCATGATAGCGCAAAAGAATTCAATACCGTCACAGATGAACCGTGCCAGCGTCTTTTTTATGTTGGCGCTGACCCGTATATTGAAGGATATACATGCGGCGAAATGATGGGGAAAACACTTAATGGGGATGGGCAGGTTGTTGTGATCGTTGGGGCTTTTTCACAAACATCTCACCAATTGCGCAGCAAGGGGTTTGAGATCGTGCTACGCGAGAAGTATCCCAATGTAAAAATTCTGGAGGCTGTGGAGCACCACGATAGCGGCGAAAATTGCCGTTTGCTGACCTTGGAACTATTAAAAAAATATCCAAAACTATCTGGTATTTACATTGCAGAAGGCGGCACCCCGTTTAGTGCAGCTCGTGCATTAATGGAATCTGGCGCGGCAGGGCGAGTCAAACTGATTACTCACGATCTGGTGGATGAGACCATGCAGTATTTGATGCAAGGCGCCATCACTGCTACGGTGGGGCAAGACCCATTCGCACAGGGGCATGACCCAGTTATTCACATGTTCAATCATTTGGTGGCTGGCTGGCAGCCCCCTGCTCCGCGTTTATTAACCAATGCGGACATGGTCACGCAAAAAAACTATCAGCAATTTTGGCAGGCAGGCAAAGGCATCATCGAATCGGGGTCTGTTGCTGAACGACGCGCGAAACCTGTACGGCCTTCACCCAAGCCACTACGTATTGCAGTGCTTGGAAGAGATGAAAGCCGATTCTGGGAACCAGTCCGTGCCGGTGTGTTGGCAGCAGCGGCAGAGTTGAAAAATAAGAACGCCACAGTGGAATGGATACTCCCTGAAGGTGGTAACGTACAACCTGATCTGGAAGTGCGCGGGGCAGCCATCGAAAAACTGGTGAAGGCCGGATATAACGCCATCGTTACTGATGTCTTCAACAGTGGGCTGGTTGTTTACATCAACCGCGCGATCTCCGCTGGAGTTCCTGTTGCAACCTTTAATAGTGAGCCATCCAGTTTGCGCGGCATGATCGGGATTCTCGCACAACGGACAGAGCACTTGACGAATGTCAGCAGCAAGTTGACTGAGTCGGCGCGGTCATCGGGGGAGGCAACCCGCCAGATCGCAACAACCATTCAACAGGTGGCGCAAGGCATTACCCAGCAAACCACAGGAATTACAAAAACATCCACTTCGGTAGAGCAGATGAATCGTGCCATTGATGGTGTGGCGAGAGGTGCGCAGGCACAAGCAGCGGCCATTAGCAAGGCTTCTGAGGTGACATCCCGAATCAGCGCTGCGATTAAGCAGGTTACAAATAATGCCCAGGCTGTAACACATGACTCAGCAGAAGCAGCAAGCTATTCACGAGATGGGGCAAAGACGGTTCAGGAAACCATTGCGGGGATGGAAGTGATCCGCAGCAAGGTGGGGATGTCTGCTGTGAAAGTGGAAGAAATGGGAACCCGCTCGGAAGAGATCGGCAAAATTTTAGAGACAATTGAAGATATTGCCAGCCAGACGAATCTATTGGCATTGAATGCGGCCATTGAAGCGGCACGCGCCGGTGAACAAGGCAAGGGCTTTGCTGTGGTGGCAGATGAAGTACGCAAATTGGCAGAGCGCTCGAGTCTGGCGACCAAGGAAATTGGTACGTTGATCAAGGGCATTCAGAACACTGTCAATGAGGCGGTAGGTGCCATGCAAGACTCTGCCAGCGAAGTAGAAGCTGGTGTGGCACGCGCCAATTCAGCGGGCACTGTGTTGGGCAATATTCTTGTAGCTGCTGAGTCCGTTCATAAACAGGCAGAAGAAGCAGGCAGTGCAGCAGCAAAAGTGAGTGCGGCTGCGGCGGAATTGGTGTTGTCTGTGGATTCGGTATCAGCGGTGATTGAAGAGAACACCGCGGCGACAGAGCAGATGGCGGCAAATTCATCAGAGTTGACTCAGTCGATAGAAAACATAGCAAGCATCAGCGAAGAAAGCAGCGCTTCCGTCGAGGAAGTATCGGCTTCTACTGAAGAAGTATCCGCACAGGTGGAGGAAGTCGCTGCTTCGGCAACATCCCTGATGGAAATGGCTGAACAACTTTCACAGGTTGTATCCCGTTTCAAATTGGATGCATAGCATAGGAGGATATCACGATGAATAATGGCTCGAATGAAATCACAGTAAATATCCCACTCTACCGGTCATTTCTTGGGAGGCTGCTCTTTTTCATGCTTCTTATTGGCATCTTGCCGCTTGTGATCAGCGCCATCGTTAGTTATGACCTGGCACGGAATGCGCTGGTACATGCGACCAATGAAACTCAAAGTATTATCGCAGGAAACCAATCTGCATATATGTTGAATTGGGCAAATGAACGGACGCAGGATATTGTGACGCTTTCTGGAATCGCAAGGATCTCATCCATGAATCCTGAAACAGCAGAGGCGGCGATCAAGCAATATTATGAATTATGGGGCGGGTACGAAACGATCTTTCTGGCTGGGACGGATGGAAAATCCATTGTTTCTTCAGATGGGAAACCGCTTAATGTGTTTGATCGTGCTTATTTCAAAGAAGCCTTGGCTGGTGATGTCTCGATATCAGAACCTCTTGAATCGCGGGCAACCGGAAGCCTGATCATTGTGTTTGCGGCACCTATCCGTTCTAGTGAAGGGAAAATTGTAGGCGTGATTGGTGAAACTGTTCCCGTACGCTCAATCACTCAGCTTCTTGTAAAAAATCAAATAGGCGAGACGGATGAAAGTTACCTGATCAATGCGGATGGATATTTTGTTACTGCTCCCCGCTTTGTTGAGGAGATGAAAGCCGGCGGGATGATCGATGACCATCCTGAATTGACCTATCAACTCCAGACGGTTGCCAGCCAGGAGTTACAGGCAGGGAATTCAGGCAATGGAACATACACAAATTATCTTGGAAAAGAAGTGATTGGAAATTACACCTGGCTGCCTGAAATAAAGCTGGGGTTGATCACGGAAGAGCAGACATCTGAGGCAAATGCTGCTGCTACACGGCTTGCAATGACAAGTGTTTTGACGATTTTTCTTTCGATCGTTTTGGTAGCAGTTGCTGCTTTTATGATCGCCCGCGGCATCACCATGCCGGTGAAGTTGATGGCGAACACAGCCAACCGCCTTGCGTTGGGAGATATTGATCAGGCACTGGATTATGAAAGCAAGGATGAATATGGCGTTCTGGCTGACTCGATCCGCTTGATGCTTGGATACCAGAGAGAGATGGCGGCTGTAGCAATTTCCATTTCCAAAGGGAATCTTACTGAAAACATCCAGCCAAAATCGGATAAGGATAATTTGGGCCATGCCTTCAAAGCCATGATCGAAAGTCTGCAAACAGCCATACGGCGTGTGGCAGAGAGTGCGAACACGCTCACCTTCGCTTCTGAACAATTGGCAATCTCCGCAGATCAAGCAGGTTTGGCAACTTCTCAAATTGCCACAACGGTTCAACAGGTTGCCAAGGGCATCACAATGGAAACTGAATCTGTGACACGTACTGCAACTTCTGTTGAGAACATGTCTCAGACGATTTCGGCGGTTGCACGAGGAACTCAGGAGCAAACTGTTTCTGTAGCCAATGCAACGGCGATCACGAATCAGATCAACCAGACCATTCTGCAGGTGGCAGGGAACGCCCAGGCGGTGACGCATGTTTCGGCTGGTGCAGCAGATGCGGCCAGAGCAGGATCGAGCACGGTGGAAGGAACTGTCAAAGATATGGAGTTGATCAAGTCCAAGGTAAGCACATCTGCACAGCGGGTGGCAGAGATGGGGACACTCTCAGATCAGATCAATGTAATTTTGGAGACCATTGAAGATATTGCCAATCAAACCAACCTGCTGGCGTTGAATGCAGCAATTGAAGCTGCGCGGGCAGGTGAACACGGCAAAGGATTTGCAGTAGTGGCAGATGAAGTCCGCAAGCTGGCAGAACGCGCAGGCAAAGCCACCAAAGAGATCGGAGGGTTGATCAAGAACATTCAACACACGGTTTCAGAAGCGGTCATCTCCATGGATGAGGGCGGGCAGGAAGTGGAAAGCGGCGTGAAAATGGCAAATGAAGCCGGCAAGGCGCTGACAGATATTCTAAAAGCGGCGGAGGAAGTATATCGTCAGGCAGAAGAGGCAGACCGTGGTGCAGAAAAAATGAAATCGGCTTCGAGTCAGTTGGTTTCATCTGTGGATGAGGTGAGCGTGGTGGTGGAGGGGAACATGGCCGCCATGGAAGTGATGACTACGGGAATGTCTGATGTGAGCCGCGCTATTGAGAATATTGCGGCGGTATCAGAAGAGAACAGCGCTGCCATTGAAGAAGTGAGCGCATCTGCAGAAGAGATGAGCGCACAAGTGGAAGAAGTGACCTCATCTGCTCAGTCGCTAATGGAGATGGCGAAATCATTGCAGGAGATCGTACAGCAGTTTAATTTTGGAAAATGACTCTGCGGATGCACGATAAAAAAAAGAGACAGGCTCATGAGCCTGTCTCTTTTAGTTTAAAGGCGTTTGACAAAGATGGCGAGGTCATCGCCTTCGACGTAAAAATCCTTGATGGTGGCTTCGGCGTTGTACCCCATACTTAAGTAAAACTTTCGGGTAGGTTCATAATGCGGCGTTCCCGATGTTTCAGCAATAAGCATTCGCCCCCCCATCTCGTGTACAGCCTGCTCACTGGCAGTTATCAACCCGCGCCCCACGCCGCCACGGCGGGCGTTCGGGTCAACGGCGATCCAATACAAATCATAGACGCCGTCAGTGAGGTCACGCGGGCCATAACAAGCAAAGCCGAGTACCTGGCTTCCATCCCGATCGACAATAAAGTTGTAGCCGCAATCTTTTGCGCCAAGGGTCAAATATTCCTGCCAGAGTTCCCCAACACAGTCAACTTCCTCCTGACTGAAAACACCCGCCCTCGCTGCAATATCCTGAATTTGCGCGCCATCTGCTTCTGTTGCTGTAATGATCATAATTTTAGAAATGCCTTTCCTGAGTAAAAATTACCAGTTAGTCATGAACTAGTTTT
>CAZHOX010000011.1:18055-33306 GCA_964534345.1 uncultured Anaerolinea sp. | reverse complement strand
GTGGAAGTCTATTTTGATGGAGCGCCAATCGGTTCAGCCGGAAGCCGCAAACTGGGTACCGTCCGAGCGCATTTTATTCGGCTGGGGCAAACTGCCGACAGCGCCATCCGCGCCCGTTTGGATAATATGGGTAAATCGGCAAAGAATTGGATCGTGGTTTCTTCTGACCGGGAAGTGCAGAGCGCAGCACGGGTGAATCAGGCTCAATTCATTTCCTCCGAAGAGTTTGTGCGGTTGACGCGGGCTGCAATGCAAGCTGCTCCAAAACCTGGAAGTGCAGATAAAAAGCTTTCTGAAAAAGAAGTGGATGATTGGCTTACGATCTTTCGTGAAAATAAACGCTAAATTAGACTTATCCTGTCCAGTTTCTTATCTCTCTTTAATGTTATCTGGACTAATTTGGTGTATATTATCGCTATCGACACCTGCCCTCCCCTTTATTGGTATTTAGGTGTCTACCGCCGCCAAGTTTGCATGTCCCCCCCATGCTGACTGGCGGCGGAACCTTTAACGGTGAAAATAAAATAGCCACGGATTTCACTGATTTACACAGATTGTAAAATCTGCGCTGGTTTGTGAACTCCGTGGCTGCTTCTTTAATTGGGTAGGTTTATTTTTCCGCTTCCACTTCCACACCTAGAATTCGGTCAAGCCGGAATGTGCGGTCTGCTTCACGGGTGTGGCAGTAGGCTTGCAGGTAGATGTAGTCTGAAAGGCCGATCACATCTTTTGGGGAAATCCAGCGTTCAGACGTTTCACCGTCTTTGTCCATGTATTTTATAAATAAACGTTTACCGCTATTAATGGCTTCACTAAGTTCAGTAGGAAGGTACACACCTTCTTCAGGCCAAGCCGGGGAATTGTAGATGCCGATGAAATCATCGAGAGGTTTTTCCATAGGTCTGAGAGAGTCCATCATGGCAAAGAACAGGTTCTTTGCGGTGATCGCATCTCCAAGAGCGCGCGAGTTTTGCATATTAGCAGAGACATGAAAATCCTCTGCAAGATGTTGCAAGCTGTAAGAGGGTAATTCGTAGAAATCGCGGGCAAGTAAAAGAGTGTCTATGAGATTGGGGATTTCGACAGTGCGCCCCAGTTTGCGGAATTCATTATCGAGGAATTGAATATCAAACTTGGCGTTGTGACAAACAACCACCGCGTCTTTTAACGCCGCCTCAAGCTGGTCGGCAATTTCTGCGAATTTCGGCGCAGCTGATAGTTTTGATTCGTCCAAGCCGTTGATATGCACTGCCGAGGGGGAAAGAGTCCGATCGGGGTTGATGAGCAGGTCAACGGTCGATTTGATGCGTTTGCCTTCGGTGAGGACAATGGCAATTTGGCATATCCGATCTCCAAACCAGGGAGAAAGGCCGGTGGTCTCGATATCCAGAAAAGCGAAACGGGCATTTGCGATGTTAAACATAATTGGCACACCTTTTTGAGTGCGCCAATCTTACCGTATTTTGAAAGGATGCGTTTGGTTATGTGGGAATTTGGGCACCTTTCAGCAATGATAAACAATTTTTATATTTTATTTTTTTGCGCATATCCTGCAAATATCCAAAATTGGGAGGAAAAATTTTGGGATATTCCTTTCTCAAATGAAAACTTTACAAAAATGAGGGCGTTTCTAGTACTTTGGTCATGGTTGTAGCTCTCCTTGCCGGGAAATCGCTATGTTACCCTGCAAAAACGATGTGCTGATTGTGCTACGTCATCACGTAACAACATCACTCTACACGGCAATTTTCACATCGTCCGCCGGTTTTCGGCTGAAAAGGAGTTACAAATGAACAAAACAATCTATCGAATCTTAAGTGCCATTACAGTTCTCACTCTACTGTGGAGTGGACATACAAGTGCCAAGGCATCTGGCATTTCCAGCAGTCAGGCACCTCAAGCCACAAAAATTTATTATGTGAGTCCGGCAGGCAATGATGCAAACCCGGGCACTACTACTGCACCGTTTAAGACACTTGCTAAAGGTGTTTCTGCTCTGGCCGCTGGCGATACACTCATGGTCACAGGTACATATAACCAGCCTTTGGTTGTTTCTACTTCTGGCACTGCCAGCGCACCGATCAATATTATCGGCAGCGCCGCAGTGTTGGATATGGGCGGAGCGCAGGCAAATGGCATAAAAGTTAGCGGAAACTATATTAATATTTCAGGATTTGATGTAAAGGGAACCACATCTCACGGTGTATTGATCAGTGGAAAGAATGTCAAGTTTGAAAACTCCTCTGTACATCACAGCGTTCTGGAAAATGGTTCAGGAACCTGTTCAGGTACGGGGTCATGGGGCAGCGCCGTGAAGGTTATGGTTGGCGGTGAAAATGTGGTGATTCGCGGAAATTCCGTCTATGAGAATTGTGGCGAAGGTATTGGTGTGACCCGAGGTGTAAACGTGTTGGTTGAAAGCAACACTGTCCGCGATAACTACAGTGTGAACATCTATCTTGATAACTCGCCATATACAACTGCTCAAAACAATAATGTTTCCTGCACGGGGATCTATCTCCGTGATGGACGCCGAGCAAGCGGCATTGCGATTGCAGAAGAGGAATATGCTGGTTGGGGAGCGCAGCGCCATGACAATTATGTTCTGAACAATTATGTAGCTGGCTGCTACGACGGCATTAGCTCCTGGCAGCCGGAAGTTGCTGATGGTAAATTGATTAATGCTGTGATCTCTGGCAACAATGTTGCAAACGGCACTCGAAAAAGTATTAACCTGGATTCAGTGAATCAGAATGTGTTGATTGCAAACAACTCTGTCTTTTCTGCCATCCTAGTTAATAACCCAAGTGGTGTCACCATACAAAATAATACTGTTGGCGGTGTAGTCCCTGCAACTGCCACGCTTGTTCCGGCCTCACCTACTGTGAGCGCTCCTACAGCTACAAGCATACCAACCAATACCCCAGCCACTACTGCTGTCGTATCTCCCACGGTGACCAGCCTGCCGGTCACGCCGACCAATACACTGGTTGTGCCTGCATCTCCCACCGCCACCAGCCTGCCGGTTAACCCGACCAATACATTAGTCGCTTATCTGTCACCCACAGTGACAAGTATGCCTACCAACACGGCAGTTCCATTACCCACAAATACCAAGCAGCCTTCGCTGCCTACAGCTACAACCAGCGCACCTGCCAATTCTATTAAATTACCTGGAACGTACGATGATAAAAGCAGTAATTTCACCTACTCTAAAGACTGGAAAGATGTTAACGCAAGTGGCGCATATAACGGCTCTTATAAAGCCAATTCTAAGTATGGTTCTTTTATAAACTTTAGTATTACAGGTCAATCTTTTAGCATCCTCTATACCGATGGTTCCACATATCGACAGATGTCTGTTTATATTGATGGTGTGTTGGTAGATGTTATAAAACGATCAACATCCACTACAAAATATCAGAAACGCTGGAATTCAGGCATTCTTTCCAACGGTACGCATAAAATTCAACTGGTCTTTGTCAATGCGAATGGTACGTTTGATGCGATCATCATCCCTGGAACAGCCCCAGCAACGGCACAGCCTGCAAGCCCAACTCCTGTGTTTACTCTAACCGCTCAACCGACCCTCGCTGCTCCTACGAACACACCGGTTCCGGCGACAGTTGTACCAACAAATACTCCGGTTCCACCAACTGCTGTTCCTACGAATACGCCAGTTCCACCAACGGCCATCCCAAGCAATACGCCAGTGCCAGAAACTTCCACTCCTGAACCGGCAAGCAACCCATAGGATCAATAAAAAGACTTCCTCAACTAGTTGAGGAAGTCTTTTTATTACAATCACCAAACCTTTGAGGGGCGCCTGTCCTGCTTCTTTTACTTTTTAAAATAGTTTCGAACTTTTGCGGCGATCTGGCGTTCTGTCATTTTGTCGGCAGATTCGACATGAATGTTCCGGATGTGATTCTTTTTTTGGGTGAGGTGTTTTTCAAACTCCCGCTTTGCCTCACCTGCGCCAAACACCAGTAAAGAATCTGCTTCACGGATGGCTGAAACGATCTGCCGATAATATTTGTTGAGATGCTCCCGGTAGCGTCTGTTTTCCTGAGTTTCTTCTGAAAGGAATTGCGGACTGTAGGCGGTTTTTCCGCGCGCACCTCCTTTGTAACGAACATGCTTTTCCATATTGGATTCGATCTTTCGCAGTTCCTCCTTTTTTCCTTCAAGGATCACGATCACTGCCTTCTTATGGTCGATCCACAAGCCAATTTGCTTTTCCATGAAACCTCCAAATCTGTTTCAACGGACAGGCCCAATTTCAGTATACCGATTTCAAATGTGCATTGCAAATGAGTGTTTCTGGCGGCGGATTAATTTCAGCGTGCCTGCCCGCGGATACGGAATTTGAGCCCATCGACGAGGGATTGGATCTCTGCTGGGGCGAAGGGATGACTATCCGCATACCGGAAAACAACTGTCAGCAAGAAGGGAGGCGCGTGCTCTTCGAGCGGCATCCACTCATTGGTGAGCATCACCCCCAGACGGCCACTAATCCTAACGGTATGATGGTCAAAATCCACTAATTGCCTGGCTTGTTCGTGGGTGCAAATGGCAACTGCCTGATCGGGGTACATTTGATTCAAAGGGTTGGGCATACAGGTATCTTATCACCTGGTCGGCATTTCAAAAATGTAAATAATTGGTCCTCTCAAAGTAACACCTTTGGACGTATATTTACTACTATGGTATTGGGAAAATAAATAACCGTCCCGTTGTTTGGAAAATAATCAAATCGGTTATAAACAAGGAAACTATGAAAATTCTGGCACATAAAACAATTGGAATGCTCGTACTTGGGCTTGCAGCTACTGTCCTTGCCGCATGTGGTACGACCCCGGGTGGAAGCAATCTGGTCGGCGTTGCAGGGCAGCCAACAGCTACCGCGGCCCCATCCGTGCAGGTGGAAGCCTCTCCTGAGCCGCCCACTCCCACTGCTCCAGAATCCACCGGCCATATCATTTTTGTCTCCGACAGAGACGGCATAGACAGCCTATATATCGCCAACCCGGATGGAACTAACCAAACCCGCTTGACCGATTTGGCTGCAGAAGATCCTAGCATTTCACCAGATGGAACCCGCGTGGCCTTTGTTTCCAATGTCAACGACAACATGGATGTTTATGTACTTGAAATTGCCAGCCTGGCCATTACCCGCATCACCGATCACCCGGCAAAAGACGCCTCCCCATCGTGGTCGCCGGACGGAACCCGCCTTGCTTTCGAATCATTCCGTGATGGCAACTTTGAAATTTACATGGTCAACGCCGATGGCACCGCGCCCACCCGCCTCACCAACGACCCTTCGGGAGATAGCAGCCCTGTCTGGTCCCCTGTTGCGAACGAGATTGCCTTTGTCAGCAACCGCTTTGGGAATTCTGATATTTTTCTCTTGACTCCAAATGGCAATGTATCCACTTTGACGACAAATTCGGCTCCGGACTCAGCCCCGGCTTGGTCTGCAGACGGAAGCAGAATCGCGTACCAGGCATTTTCCGGAAAACTCTCAAACATTTGTCTGATCGGCCGTGACGGACTGAGCCAAAGCTGCGTTACAACTAGTTTTTCAGATTATGGCTCGCCGGTCTGGTCGCCGAATGGGGGCTTTCTGGCTGTAACTGCAAAGCAAAACACAGGGTATGGAATCAACATCTTCAACCTCCAAGACAATTCCCTTCTTCAATTATCATCCCCTAACATAGACCCGCGCGGTAATCCGAGTTGGTCACCGGAAGGAACACGGCTTGTATTACAGGCGCAAGCTGATGGCAACATGGATATTTTTAGTGTACTCATCTCGACCAATGAATACACCCGCCTGACCTCCAATGGTTATGATGGCGAACCTACATGGAGCGCTCAATAGAATTAAAACATTCAATAAAAAAGAGTCATCTTGCGATGACTCTTTTTTATTGAAGAAAAGCTTATTTATAAGTGAATTTCAGTTCGCCAGTTGGTTTGGTATTCCAATAATTGGGGTTAGGGCCTAGCACCAACTCAGTTTCTGTCCATGAAGAAACTACATAAGGTCCGCTTGAAATAATGGCGCTACCTTGATTTCCATACGTGCCAGAAGCAAGAGCAGCAGGATTCAGAATAGCAAAAGCCGGGTCTGCCAGGTATTTCAACAGGTCTGGCACAGGGCGATTGAGATGGATCAGTACGGTGTTGATATCCACTTTTTGAATCCCATCCACCGAAGATTTCGCACGGTTATCTGGGCCTTTCTCTCCATGGAATCCTAAAAAGATACGACCCCAAGTGGCATAATCTCCATTGCCGCGCAATGGACTTTGTGGATCAAACCAGCGGTTGAAGTTATCAGCGACAATATCAGGGGTGATTTGGGTGCCATCGCTAAACATAGCGGTGGAGCGCAGGGTGAAAATATAATCCAACTGATCGTCAGAGACCACCCAGGATTCAGCGAGAGCAGGGTGCGCCTCGCCATCTGTACCGAGACGGACAAGACCTTCATACAGATATTGGGAGATCATCAGAGAATCTGCATCTTGAGCGAGAGCGGGGTCAAGGTTGAGGTCTGCGCTAATTTGCATAGGAAGCGCTTCTTCCTGTACCGGAGGCTGGGTTGCAATATTGACTGCCTCGGTGGGTGGTGCCTCTTCAGCAACAGGTGTATCTGTGGCTTTAGGCTGGCACGCAGACAATAACATTAAAACGACAAAGAACAAAGTAAAAGAACGGAATGGGGACATTTTTCGAATTTTCATTGTTTATAAGTTTCCTTTTTTTAACACATAACCATTTAATTTATTCTAGCGCATAATATTTAATTAGGGAATAAGAATTTAGTTCATAGTATTGCAACTCCAAAAGAATTTACATTCTCTCAAGCCAGCTAAAGCCGCACGACCCCTTTTTTTCGAGTTGTACGACTAATTCTATGGATAGCTAAAATTGTATGAAAAAGTGCCAAAATCATTGTAAGGAATGACAAATCAGGACAAGGTATCTCTTATTAGATATAATGAAATAGTCAATAGTTTTGGCACACCTTCAAAATAAGGGCTTTGCATAACTTGTTTTATGAAAAATAATTGAATAAATGGAACTAATCTTATCTTCATCAAATTAAAAGTGCAGTTGATCAAAGAAATAGAGGCGATATGCAAGCAAAAAGACACTCCACACTATTAAGATTTCTCTCGGTACTAATGGTTCTATCTCTGGTACTGGCAGCATGTGCGCCAGCGCCTCTCTCTGGCGCAGCCGGAGCAGACGCCACTGAACCGCCAGTAGCCGCAACCGAGCCTCCTGTGGCAACCGAACCGCCAGTCGTTGCTACCGAACCGCCTGTGGCAACAGAACCGCCGGCTGCCACCGAGCCTCCTGTTGCAGCATCACCCACCACAGAAGCTGCATCTGCCACACCTGAAGCATCCAACCCGTCGGGCGCTTCATCTTCCGCAGGCGCAACTGCCACACCAACTTCTACACCTACCGCCTCATTTACTCCATCTGCCACACCTCCGGCTGGAGCGAGCGCCGGCGGAAATAATATTCAGGCTCCAACGGCAACACCAACTGCCACTTTAGCCCGTCAAGCGGCTCCAAATATTGCCGCTCCCAACCAGGTAGTGTCTGACCCATACCTTGGTTTAAGCGTTGCCTGCAACAATGACTTAAGCGCTACCTTTACAATTTTCAATGCTGGCGGACCTTTAACCGGCGGCAGCTATACAATTAGCGAGCCGGGCAAATCTCCGGTATCTGCTTCATTTGACCTCGGCTCTCAACAAAGCATTTCATTCAATACGGCTGGTAATGCTACGATTTCGGTTAAATATGCAACCTCTGAGTTGGAGCAGGTGAATCTTGCAGCAGTTGGAACTTGTCTACCGCTGCCATCCAGCACGCCTACACAAAATCCGACCGCAACACGAACTCCCACCGCAACAAAGACTCCCACACCGACAAACACAGCCGGTCCTTCTCCCACGCCGACCAACACCAAGACCCCAAGACCAACCAATACAGCTACTTCCACTATTACTCCTGGGCCTTCCCCCACACCCACGCCATCCCGCACGCCACGACCTACAAGAACACCCACCTCAACCAGTACAGCGACTTCCACCATCACTCCTGGGCCTTCACCCACACCAACCAATACCAGCACGCCAAGACCAACCAAAACACAGACTTTAACACCCACCATCACCCTCACGCCATCATATACCCCAACCCGTGAGATCATTGACGGCCAATTGGATTTGCAGGTATTTTGTAATTCTGATCTGAGTGCCACATTTGTAATCCGCAATATTTCAGGCGCGGTCAGCAATGGATCCTACAATCTTTCTGATCCTTCTCAGAGCGGTTCCATTAATTTGCAACCCGGCGGTTCTATTTCCATGCGAGGCGCAGGGTACGCAACCATGACCGTTACTTACAGCACCTCGATCCTCTCTTCTGTAACATTGAGCACGGTAGGTTCGTGTTTGTTGCGCCCCACAAGTACACCCACCAGCACGCCTGTTAGCACAAACACACCCACCAGCACGCCGGCCAACCCGCCAACCAGCACGCCCACCAATACACCACCTGCCCCGCCTGCCCTTTCTGCAACTGGAGTATGCACAGGCATCAACACTGGCACAGCGACCTTTGTTATCACCAACAATGGCAGCGACATGCCTACGGCGTACACCTATAACATTGCTGATGATAAAGGTGTCGTCGTTCAAACTGGGACATTCCAATTACCAGCAGGCGGAAGCACCATCATTACTATAAATGGCACATCGGGTACTTATACGTTATCCAGCCCGAATGACAATACACTGACCGCCGTAGCAGATATGTCTCTCTGCGTACCGCCTCCTCCCCCGCCCCCGGCATTAACAGTGACAGGCGCATGCACATCCAACGCTGGCACCGCAACCTTTATCGTTACAAACAATGGCAGTGATATGACGACCGCCTACACCTATAATGTGACAGATGCCAGCGGCGCCATTGTGGATACGAACACCTTCCAGCTTGCCGCAGGAGCCAGCACAACCATTACAGTAAACGGTTCATCTACATCCTACACATTTGCCAGCCCTGACGATGCCAACCTGACAACCGTGGCAGACATGACCCTCTGTGTGCCTCCGCCTCCTCCACCTGCTTTGACAGTAACCGGAGCATGTACTTCCAATGCTGGTACAGCGACATTTGTTATCACCAACAATGGCGCAGACATGACTACCGCCTACACTTACAACGTCAAGGACGCTAATGGAAACATTGTCCAAACTTCAACCTTCCAATTGGCTGCTGGAGCAAGCACAACCATCACCGTGAACGGTTCTTCCACTTCGTACACGTTGTCCAGTCCAAATGACAATGCACTTACAACAGCGGCAGATATGTCTACTTGTGTACAACCGCCAGCCGCGCCAGCTCTTACAGTAACAGGCGCATGTACATCCAACGAGGGTACGGCCACGTTTATCATCACAAACAATGGCGCGAGCATGTCCACTCCGTACACCTATAATATTACAGATGCCAGCGGAGCCGTCGTTCAAACTGCCACCTTCCAATTAGCAGCAGGCCAAAGTACCACCATCAGTGTAACCGGCACGTCAACGACCTACACACTGACCAGCCCGAATGACAACAAGCTGTCCGCGCAGGCAAATATGTCCACCTGTGTCACGCCTCCACCTGCACCAAGCCTGACAGCAAATGGTGTCTGTACGGACAATGCTGGTACCGCGATGTTCATCATCACGAACAATGGCGGCGACATGACCGTGGCTTACATTTACACCATCACAGATATTTATGGCAATATCATACAGCAGGGTACCCCCTTCAAATTGAGCGCTGGACAAAGTTTGACCATTACTCTGAACGGCGTGACCACCGGCTTGATATTGTCGATCACCAATGCAGGCAACCTGACAGTTCAAGCATCCATGGCAAATTGTCATGAACCTATTCCTGCGATCGCACCAGCGCAGCCTTCAATTTGTATTCAATGTTTGGTGTTCCACACATTCCGTGACGAGAATCTTGAAGTCTATCGTCTGGATGGAATTGAAGGACAGGAAGGCTTCAAACTTTACAACCTCTCCAAGGATGAAGCTGTGGATAGCCGCCCAAGCCGCGCCCCTAACGATTCCAATGTGGTATTCCAAAGCAATCGCAACGGGAATGTGGAGCTTTACTATACTGACTTGCTCGGCAGCGGCGAAGCTACCCGCTTGACAAATACTCAATCGAATAACACCAACCCAATGTACGGGCCAGATGCGCGCACCATCGTCTATCAGAGTGACAGGAACGGTACTTTCGATCTTTTCACCATCGATCAGGTTACAGGCAAAGAACTTCAGATCACCAGTGACGAGGCAGATGACGTCAATCCGTTCTACTCGCCTGATCTCAAGTGGCTGGTCTACCAAAGCAACCGCAACAACAATTGGGACATCTTCGTCCTCAATGTTGAAACGGGTAACGAATATCAAATCACTGACACCCCCATGGATGAGACCTTCCCAAGCTGGTCTCCGAACGGCAGGCAGATTGCCTATCTCATGGACAATGCTGGCAAGACCGATCTCTACATCGTTGACCAAAACGGAAAAAATATGCAGCGCATTACCGTTGATGGACATACCAATAACCATGTTTGGTCGCATGAAGGCAACCGCATTGCCTATCAATCGGAGCGGAATGGCAACCTCGATATCTACAGCTATGACCTGCTCACGAAAAAGGAATATCGAGTAACCACCTACGCAGGCATCGATTCAGGCCCGACCTGGGACTGCGGCAGCACAAACTTGGCATTTACCTCCGACCGAGATGGTGACACGAACATCTTCCAGGTGTTCTGGCAAGGCGGTGAGGCCGGTAACATGACCATTGATCCGGCTACCGATAAATGGTCACAATGGCGGCCATCCAACGATGTTTCGAGTGTTGGATATTAGCAAGAATTTTCTTGAATAAGTATGAACGTTCAGAAAGGGCACGCAAGTGTCCTTTCTGCTTTAATGTACTATGGAGTGGGTTCTTTCCACTTCCAATCTACGGCTATAATCTGCAAATGGAAACCATATTCACTTTTGTCCCATCACGAGATCATGAATATCCCGATCATCCTGAAAGACCGGGGAGGCTGGAAATCGTAGAACCGCTGCTTGATTCGTTTGGTGCAGAGCGTGTTGACCCTGTTCGTGCGAATGTGGAAGAAGTAGCGCGTGTGCATGAGCCGGGACTGATCGCAAGCATTGAAGAGGTATGCAAGCAGGGACCCGGAGTGATCGACTATGCTCCTACCTACGTTACACAAACATCGTATGAAGATGCAATGCTTGCCGCCGGTGGAGTTATCACCTGCGCACGGGCTGTGAGGCGCGGTGAAGCAAAGAATGCATTTGCCATCGTCCGCCCGCCGGGGCATCACGCCGAACCTGACCGTGCCATGGGATTCTGCATCTTCAACAACATTGCCATTGCGGCACAAGATGCATTGGCAAATGGGAAGGATCGCGTGATGGTCATTGATTATGATGCACATCACGGTAATGGCACGCAAGCCGCATTCATGAACGACGAGCGCGCCGGCTTTATTTCCACACATCAATGGGGTATCTACCCGGGCACCGGCTGGATCGAAGACGCTCCCCATGCAAAGAAACGAATCGCCAATGTGCCGCTTCACGCCTACGCAGGAGATGAAACTTTCTCGCGAATCAGCGATGCGATCTTCAAGCCAATGGTGGAGGCATTCCGCCCGCAGATGTTGTTGATCTCCGTTGGGTTTGATGCGCATTGGAATGACCCGATCACTTCGTTGGGGCTTTCCACACCAGGGTATTTCAACATTGCGAAGAAACTGATGGATATTGCCGAAGAATATTGTGACGGCAAAATTGTCTTTGTGTTGGAAGGCGGCTACGACCCGAAGAACGTCGCTCACGGCGTGGACTCTGTTTTCGGCGCATTGACCAACCGTCCGCTTAAGTTTGATGCGAGTGATCCATCCCCGCACAAAGACCCAGATCACGAGTCGCGCATTGCCGAGATCTGCAAATGGCAGGGGTTATCATCCTAGGACATATTGGGGTGTGTGATTACATCCGCTATGTCGTACACTTTTATCAACCAACGATGAGGAGAGAAGAATGAAAAAACTTTTTGTGTTTATCTTAATACTTGGAATTTTATCAATGGCGTGTCAGACGTTGATGCCAACACCCGCCGCCAGTGAAGTTCCCAATTCAGCAACACAACCTCCGGCGGCAGTGAGCACAAGTATTGTGCCAAAGCTGGAAGAGATGGGCGGTTTGGAATGTACGGAAAACCCTGAGTTAACGTGCGTGACCCTTCAAGTTCCGCTAAATCATTTTGATACGGCCAATACAGAAACCATTGCAGTGACCTTTGCCGTGCTGCCTGCTTCTGGTGAACGATATGGCATGTATGTTCAAGCCTTTCCGGGCGGCCCAGGCGGGGAGGGAATTAGCAGCGCATACACTGGTTATTTCAGCGAGGGAATTCTTGAGCATTACGATATTGTTTATTATGACCAACGCGGCATTGGGCTTTCCAATCCGTTGGAATGTCCTGTTGCGTATGCGGAAGATTTCATCACATATCTTACTGAGCTGGATAATGTCGGCGAAGAAGGCTACGACACCACCGAAGAGCAGACCGATCTTGTGGACGATACACGCACCTATATTGAAAAATGTGTTGCCGAGATCGGCATTGAGCCATCCAAGCTGGCTTTCTTTGGCACAGATCAAGTTGCTGAGGATATTGAATCTTTCCGCGCAACGATCGGCGATGAAAAGTTCTGGATGTATGGCGTAAGCTATGGCACCGCAGTAGCACAGACATACGCGTACGCCCACCCTGACCGGCTTGCCGGGCTGATACTTGATGGAACCATCAACATGACCTTGAGCGGTGAAGAAGGCGTGCATGGGCAGGAAGTTGCATTTGAAAAAGTGCTGCTTGCTGTATTGAATGCCTGCAATGAAGATGAAGCCTGCGCAGCCGATATGGGCGGCAAGGATGCTGTTGCGGTGTACGATGATCTTGCAACAAAGTTAGCCGACAAGCCCATTGATTATGAATACCCGCTGGCAAACGGCGAAACCGTGAAAGGCAAATTTACCTTCAACCAGTTTGAATACACGGCCTCGTATCAATTGTATTCACTCTCTGGGCGCATGACGTTTCTAAAGGCATTGGCCGCCACACAAAAAGGCGACTTCATCCCGATGATGCGCTTGATGTATTCCAACACAACGATGGACCCAGCCACCTTTGAATATCTTGGCGACTCGACCTTCTCCGATACGATGTTCCTCGGCGTGTTCTGCACTGACGATACATTCTTCAGCGGGACACCGGAAGAGCGCATCGCGCAGTCCATTGAAGCTGGTCAGGCTTCGAATGGCACAGTGCCACGCCTTGACGGATCTTTATACGTCGGCGTAAGCTGTGCCTTCTGGCCCGCCGCACCGGCAGAAGCTCCAACCCGTGAGCCGCTGGTATTGGAAGGTGTGCCAACTTTCGTATTGAATGCCACACTCGACCCAGCCACTCCGTTTGAAGAAGGCAAGTTCGTGGCGGAAAACCTTGCGGATGGATATCATATTTATGTGGAAGGCGGCGTGCATTCCATTTATGGCTGGGGATATGAATGCCCCGACAATTACATTAATGATTTCCTCGTAGATGGCAAACTTCCCTCTGAGCATGAGATCGTATGTACAGATTGGGAAGCCGAACCCTATTCATCCTACGTCCCCAACCTGCCCCAAAAAGCCAGTGACTTTGCCAGCCCCATCGATATGATCATTGCGCTTGAAGATAATTTCTACTATCTGCCTGAAGTGTATTATGGAAGCTGGGAAGAAGAAGATACCATCGGCTGCACCTATGGCGGCACCTACTCGTTTGGTCCCAGCGCCGAAGGAGCAGAATACAAGTATGACGCATGTTCGATGATCCCCGGCGTTGAATTGACCGGCACAGCTACATACAACAGCAATCTTTATCTATTCAATTCGGTTGTAGAGATTAGCGGCGAAAAACAAGGCAGCCTCACCTACACCTACAATTACCAAACACAAACCGCTACATTGACCGGAGAGTATGACGGAGAAAGCATCAACCTGACAAAGAAGTAATATTTTGTTATACACTTAAAGAAATTTAGAAAGAGGAGTTGTTTATGGCAAGAAAAGAAAGTAAAGGTTTTGTTCAACTGGAATGGGTCTGCCCGAATTGCAGCGTGCGCAACCCCGGTTCGATCAAAATCTGCGAAAGCTGCGGCGCACCTCAACCGGAAGACGTAAAATTTCAACGCGCTGCGGAAGAAAAGATCGTTACAGATGAAAAACTTGTGCAAGCTGCCAAAGCGGGCGCAGACATCCACTGCGGATTCTGCGGCACGCGCAACCCCGGCAATGCAGTAACCTGCTCGCAATGCGGTGCAGATTTGAAGGAAGGCAAAGCCCGCGAATCCGGGCAGATATTACAAGCCGCTCCAGCCGCGCCGAAAGTTGTTAACTGTTCGAATTGCAATGCTGAAAACCCGGGCACTGCTGTTAAGTGCCAGCAATGCGGTGCGCCTTTACCAAAGGTTGCTGTGCCAACTCCGGCTGTTCCTGCTGCCAAACCGCCGAAGGCTGCTGGAACTCCCGCTCCCCAGCCAGCGAAAAAAGTGAACTGGTTCATCTTTGGTGGAATTGCGGCATTCTTAATGGTCTGCTGTGTGGCGATCTTCATGCTATTCGTGCTGCCCTCCAAATCTGTGAAAGGGACAGTGACCGATGTGTACTGGCAAACCTCTGTGCCGGTGCAGGAAGTGCGGGCGGTCAATCACTCCAATGAACGCGGCAGCGCGCCAGCGGGCGCTTACAATGTCTCCTGCTATGATGATAGTCAGGAAGTCTGTGAAGATAAGACCATCGATAAAGGCAATGGCTTCGCAGAAGTAGTAACAGAATGCCATACGGAGACACAGCAATATTGCAGCTACACCGTGGACGAGTGGACGACCATCCAGACCTATGACTTGAGCGGCAATGACCTCAACCCCGTGTATGAAAGCCCAAGTTATAGCAGCGATCAACGCTTGGGAACATCCTCTGAGGCGTTGACAGTCACCTTCAGCACATCTGATGGGCAGGAAACCTATACGCCGGGTTCGATCAGCGAGTTCCAGCAGTTCCAGATCGGCAGTG
>CAZHOX010000011.1:16081-17955 GCA_964534345.1 uncultured Anaerolinea sp. | reverse complement strand
AAAACTCCTGACCCATTCAGGAGTTTTCTCTTTATAATCACCTCATTCTAGTTTTGGAGCTTGTGTTTTGAACAACCATTCGTTAATTACTACTTTAAAAAGCCTGCGCGGAAACCCGCGCGGCTGTGTTTATACAGAGCCTTTGTGGGGTATTCCTTTTAATTTGTATTCGCCGTATGTTTCGATCTACATGATCGCTTTAGGACTTGCAGATAAAGAGATCGGGCTCATCGTCAGCATCAGTTGGGGGGTGCAGATCGTGCTGGCGTTATTAAGCGGCGTAGTGACCGACAAACTTGGGCGCAGATTCACCACATTCTTCTTTGACATTCTGGCGTGGACCATTCCATCCATTCTCTCTGCATTGGCTCAGAATTTCTGGTTCTTTTTGGCGGCAGGGGTGATGAACAGCTTTTGGCGCATCACGCTTAACTCGTGGAGCTGCCTGCTAGTGGAAGATGCTGATCAAACCCAATTGGTGGATATTTACACATGGATCCACATTGCCAATGTGATGGTTGGGTTCATGGCTCCGTTGACGGGATTATTGATAGGCGCTTTTTCGCTTGTGCCGACCATCCGTGGGCTGTACATTTTTGCGGCGGTCATGTTCACAGTGAAGGCGGTTGTCACATACATCATGACCGAAGAGACCGGGCAGGGGAAGATCCGTATGCAAGAGACTCGTCACCAGAGCGCATTGAGCGTGCTGAGTGAATATAGCAGCGTGCTGAAGGAATTGCTGCGCACCCCACAGACGTTGTACACGGCAGGCATTATGCTTGTGCTTAGCATTACCACCCTCGTTAGCGGCAGTTTCTGGGCGATCATTGTGACGGAGAGGCTGCATATTCCGGCTCAAAGTCTGGCGATCTTTCCATTCGTCAAATCGGGCGTGATGTTATTCTTTTTCTTTGTGGTCATGCCGCGCATCAACAAGCTGCATTTCAAACTACCATTGACCATTGGGTTTCTTGGTTTTGTCATCAGCAATATCATCCTGATCACTGCGCCAGACTTGAGTTATCTCTTTCTCATTGTCAGCGTGTTTTTGGAAGCCTGCTGCCTTGCGGCTGTGAACCCGCTGGTAGATCAAATGGTGGTGTTGACCATTGACCCGAAGGAGCGCGCGCGCATCCTGTCCATTGTGTATGTGTGCATCATTCTGATCAGTTCTCCGTTCGGCTGGATCGCAGGCAACCTTTCCACGATCAATAAAAGCCTGCCTTTCGTTTTGAATATCGGTTTGTTCATGGCGGGTGCAGTGTTGGTGTACTTTGCCGGAAATGCATCACAAAAAAATCAAATAGTGGAAGCAACGGTATCCTAATGAAAACAGCAGCGATCATCGGTGGCGGACCTGCGGGGTTGATGGCGGCAGAAGTATTAAGCGGGCATGGCCTGCAGGTGGATGTGTACGATTCAATGTCATCGCTGGGGCGTAAGTTTTTGATGGCAGGCAAGAGCGGGTTGAATTTAACTCACTCGGAGCCGTTCGAGAAATTCGTCTCGCGGTATGGAAATAAAAAGCAGGAAGTTGAGAAATGGCTGTTGAAATTCACACCCGATGACTTGGTCAAGTGGGCAAGTGAACTCGGCGTGGAGACTTTTGTGGGAACATCGGGGCGGGTGTTCCCGAAAGAGATGAAGGCTAGTCCGTTGCTGAGGGCGTGGCTGAAGAGACTGGATGAGGCGGGGGTGAATGTCCATTTGCGGCATAAGTGGGTCGGTTGGAATGAAGATAAGTCTCTCAAGTTTGATACGCCCGATGGACTCAAGACCGTAAAAGCCGATGCTGTGATATTGGCGTTGGGGGGCGGGAGTTGGGCAAGACTCGGCTCCAGCGGAGAATGGGTCCATTGGCTGGATCAGGC
>CAZHOX010000011.1:13023-15981 GCA_964534345.1 uncultured Anaerolinea sp. | reverse complement strand
CTGCTTGAGAAGTTGTCGAAACCGCGTGGGTCGCGTTCGATGGCGAGTCATTTGGAGAAGGCGGTGGGAATAAAAGGTGTGAAGGCGGGGCTGCTGCGTGAGTTTGTGCCGAAGGATGAGTTTGCAGATATGGCGCGGTTGGCGTTTTACATCAAGCAGCTGCCGGTGCCGTTGGTTGCGACCCGTCCGTTGGATGAGGCGATCAGTTCTGCAGGCGGCGTGAGTTTTGATTCGCTGGATGAAGACTTGATGTTGAAGAAATTCCCCGGTGTATTTTGCGCTGGAGAAATGTTGGATTGGGAAGCGCCCACGGGTGGCTATTTGCTGACGGCTTGTTTTGCGAGTGGAAGATGGGCGGCAAATGGGGCGCTGCAGTGGGTGGGGATTCAATAGAAAGACACTGTTTTTAAACAGAGAATACAAGGAACACAATAAACCACGCTGTGATTTTGGGACATTCCGTTTTTATAGTTGACTCTCAAATTATCCAGTTGTAATATGGTAACAGGAAGAACTTCAATGCACCATATTCACTCCTTTTTTGTAAAGCGAAGCAAATCTTCAATTTTATTAATAGTACTCTTGCTTGTTGCAATTTTGGGATGGCTGGATTATTCCACAGGCTTTGAAATCAGTTTTTCCTTTTTTTATCTTGCACCCATTGCCATTGCCACCTGGTATCTCGACAAATGGACAGGCTATCTCATTACCACATTGAGTATTTCAGTATGGCTGATCACCAATTGGGCAGCAGGAGAAACCTACACTCTCGAGATCATTCGCTTCTGGAATGCATCTGCCCGCTTCTTTTTATTTGTGGCTATCATCTGGTTATTGGAGGAATTCAAGCGGGCACTCCGCCATGAACACATGCTTGCCCGAACCGATTATTTGACAGGTATTGCCAATAGCCGTGAGTTCCAGCAGCAAGCCCATCTTGAACTGCTGCGTGCTTGCAGATTAAAACTGCCTCTAACCATCGCATATATTGATGTTGATGAGTTCAAACAGGTCAACGATCAATTTGGTCATATGGAAGGGGATCGCCTCCTGCGAACCATTGCCCAAACCATCCTTGCATCCATCCGCAAGACCGATTTCACGGCCCGCATTGGCGGTGATGAATTTGCAGTGTTGTTGCCCAATACCGAACAGAGCGGTGCAATGGCCATCATGGATCGGGTAAGGAAAGAACTTACAGAGAAGATGAAAACCAGCGCTTCTCAAGCGACCTTCAGCATAGGTGTGGTCACCTTTGCCTCTCCCCCCCTTTCAGTGGATGAATTACTGCGACTGTCAGATGCATTAATGTATAAAGTTAAAACGAACGGGAAAAATGACATAGAATTCATTCAGATAGCTGCATCTTCTGTAGATTGAATCCTTTGAAGATCAACCTCCAGCATAAGCAACAAAAAAAGACCGGCTTCATGAAGCCGGTCTTTTTTACTGAAAACATCAAAAACACCAAGGTAATAAAAATGTTCCAGTCAGGGTGAGGGGGGCACCCTAACTGGAACAACGCTATTTTACACGAATTTATATTCTTGGCAAGGGGGAAAATCGCAGTCAACATTAATAATAGATATGAATTTTTTGCCATGAGTCACAGAAACCGCGCAGAAAATTATTCAAAATCTCAATAACTGGAAGTACCCATCGGCCTTATCAAATTTTCTATTTCGATGTGATAATCACCTCATGAGCAAAAAAGAATTGACATACTACCTGTCTGAGTGGAGGCTTGCAAACCCGCAGCTCCTCACACAGACATTGACCAGTCATATCTATATCGTCACGCATGACAGCGAGACTGCAATTCTCAAATTGCTGGCAGCCTCAGAAAAAGAGGAACAGCGCGGCGCGGCAGCATTGCACCATTTTGATGGTCGCGGCGCCGTGCGCCTGCTGCGGTACGATGAAGGCGCACAACTGATCGAATACGCCGCAGGAGATGAACTCGTAACACTGGTCAAACGCGGTGAGGATGAGGCTGCCACACGCATCATCGCGCAGGTGATGAAGCAACTGCACAGCATCCCACTGGCAAATGCGCGCCTCGATTCTCTGCTGGGGCTTGATCGCTGGTTCGAAAGGCTATTTGACAAAGCTGAGGCAGACAGGCAAGCGGGTATTGCATCTATTTATGTGCGCAGCGCTCTGCTCGCCCAAAAATTACTCGCTGACCCGCGTGATGTGCGTGTACTGCATGGCGATATCCATCATTACAACATTCGCCAATCATCGCGAGGTTGGATCGCCTTTGACCCCAAAGGCCTCTATGGCGAACGCACCTATGACTGCGCCAACACTCTCTGCAACCCGGTCATGCCAGAACTCGTCCACAACGAAACCCGCTTGCTGACCAATGCAGCCATCCTCGCAGAGACTCTCGAAATTGACCTGTCACGCGTACTGGCATTCACCTACGCATATGCCTGCCTAAACGCAAGCCAATGGCTGCCGCGCATCGGCATGGATGATGTAGCAGAAGAAATCATACAGTGGCATCTCAAGGTTGCCCAAATCATCGAGCCGCATCTCAAGGAGTAAAGAATGAACGAACTGATCAAAAAACTCAATGGCGCCAATATGGACATTGATCTGGCGACGCCCAAAAGTATGATCACATGGGAGCAGGATAAATGCCCCTGGAATAAAGCTGAAGAAACAAATATTCATCATTGTGCGGTCAAGAATATTTCCCTCTGCCCATATTTTTGTGGCATCGAGTATATGGATACGCTTCTATGTTGTTACCCACATCCAAACCCGCTTGTCGGTAAAAATTAACAAGAAAGCTTTCCCGCCACCAATTTTATAGACAAAAAGACCCGCTCTGCGCCAGTCTTTTTGTTCTCCCTAATTTTCCTGTTGTTTTTTCCATGCTCCAGAATGGGCCAGTTGAGAATATCGATATTGTAATCCTTTTGGCTATGTAAAAATGCTATACTAGTC
>CAZHOX010000011.1:2276-12923 GCA_964534345.1 uncultured Anaerolinea sp. | reverse complement strand
GTTGAGAATATCGATATTGTAATCCTTTTGGCTATGTAAAAATGCTATACTAGTCTCAAGTTTTTAATAAAAAGAAGCAACAAGGTTAACTACATAACATACAGATGGAGGAATATGCTAAAGGGCTGAGCCGAAAATTATAAGGCCTGCCTGTCAGATGGTCGTTTATAGGAAAACGCCATGAAAAAACAATCAACAGTGAAAGTACCTACCAAGCGGGAAGAAAAGGTAAAAAAGCAGGAAGATATAGCCCGTCCATTAAAGGCGGATGACCTTCTGCGTCGTATCCATGAAATGGAAGCGAATCTATTCGAGTTGCAAAAGCAGAACGAGAAGCTGGAACAAGCCAGGGCGGCGGCAGAAGAGGCGTATCGTCAATATACCGATCTGTATGACTTTGCACCAGTGGGTTACTTTACATTAGAGCGGAACGGTAACATCCTTGAAGTTAATCTAGCCGGGGCAAACCTGCTGGGCGTGGAGCGGGAAAAACTGATCAACTCCTGGTTGGGAAGTTTTGTTTCGGTGGATTCTCGTTCGGCATTTGGAGTTTTTTTTGAAACCCTGTTATCAGGAATGGGGAAGGAAACCTGCGAATTAACACTTAAGCAAAATGATCCCGATCTGCATTGGGTTCGCATCGAAGCAACCTGTTTTGAAGGTGGACAGACCTGCCGTGCTGTAATGATGAGCATCACAGCGCGCAAACATGCGGAACAATCTGCGCGTGAGAGCCAGGAATTGTTGACATTATTCATGAAACACTCTCCCATTTATGCCTTCATCAAAGAGGTTACTCCTACGGAGAGTCGTGTATTACAAGCCAGTAATAATTATCAAGAGATGATCGGCATCCCCGGCTCAGAGATGGTTGGCAAAACCATGCAGGAATTATTTCCACCTGAATTCGCCGCAAAATTCACCGCTGATGATTGGAACGTGATCGCCACAGGGCAGGTTTTGAAAGTGGATGAAGACTTCAACGACCGTTACTATACCTCGATCAAGTTCCCGCTTACCGTGGGCAGTAAAACCCTGCTTGCAGGCTACACCATAGATATCACCGAACGCAAACAGGCGGAAATGGCTTTAAAGGAAAGTGAGCAGCGCTTCCGCAGCATGATCCAGGAAGTTCAAAATATAGCCGTACAGGGCTATGGAATGAATGGCATGACCCATTATTGGAATGCTGCCTCTGAGAAATTATATGGGTATAGTGCGGAGGAAGCCCGCGGAAAAAGCCTGCTGGAGTTGATCATCCCGCCGGAAATGCGAAACGATGTACAACAGGCCATTCATCAAATGGCAACAACTGGGCAGCCCGTTCCTGCGGCAGAGTTGTCATTGATGCGCAAGGATGGCTCGCGCGTAACGGTTTATTCAAGCCATGCAGTTGTATCCATCCCCGGGTTGCCAACTGAATTATTTTGTCTAGATGTAGATCTTACAGAACGCAAGCGCATCGCATCTTTGATGAACGCGCGTGTACAAATCAGCGAGTATGCAGACACCCACACACTGGATGAACTTTTACAAAAGGCATTGGATGAAGCTGAAACGCTCACCGGCAGCCAGATCGGTTTTGCTCATTTTCTCAAAGAGGACCAGAAAACATTACTTCTACAAATGTGGTCTACGAACACACTATCTTACATGTGTACAGCAGAAGGCAAAGGCAATCATTATCCGGTGGAACAGGCCGGTGTATGGGCAGAGTGTATTTTCACACATGAGCCGGTGATCCATAATGATTATGCAAACCTTCCCCTTTCGCGCCGCAAGGGATTGCCCAAAGGACATGCCCCCATCTTCCGCGAACTTGTTGTGCCTATTTTGAGAAATGATCTGGTGGTGATGATCATGGGGGTTGGAAATAAAGCACATGATTATGATGACAACGATGTGGAAGGCATGACACAACTGGCTGACCTGGTTTGGGATATTGTGCAACGCAAACAAGCAGAAGAAGCCCTAAAAACATCTGAAAGAAAATACCGCCTGTTGCACGAGAGCATGATCGATGGATTTGCAAGTGTAGATATGAATGGAAATTTTCTAGAATGCAATGATATTTACAGAAATATGCTAGGGTATTCTGAAACAGAACTCTCTCAGTTAACGTATAAAGATATTACACCTGAAAAATGGTACAAGTTTGAATCTGAAGTTATTGAAAACCAGATCATCAAGCGGGGTTATTCCGATATTTACGAAAAAGAATACATTAAAAAAGATGGCACGGTCTTTCCAGTGGAATTGCATACGGTTCTACTAAGAAATGAGAATGGAGAACCATCCAGTATGTGGGCTATTGTCCGCGATATTACTGAGCGTAAACGGGCAGAACAAATGCTTGAAGAAGTTAACCTTGTTTTGAAAACAACCCTTGCCCATGAACAGGAATTGGCCCGCACTGACCCGCTAACCGGCATTAATAACCGCCGCCACCTGTTTGAAATAGCGGAGCATGAGATAGATGTTGCTGTGCGATACCAGCAGTCTCTGACCGTCATGATGTATGACATCGATCATTTCAAAAAGGTCAACGATACTTTCGACCATTCCATTGGGGATATGATCCTGCAAAAAATTACTCAAATTGTGAGGAATGAACTGCGCTCGGCAGATATGATTGGGCGGTATGGCGGTGAGGAGTTCATTGTTATTTTGCCAATGACAAATGCGCAACAGGCATACCCATTGGCAGAGCGAATCCGTATAAATGCGGCGGCGCTAAATATGGAAACGCCAAAAGGGAGGGCATCTGTAACGCTTAGCATTGGTATTGTAGAGCTGCAAACTGCTGCTTCTGTTGAAACGGTGGAGGATATATTCCGCCGTGCAGATGAGGCAATGTATGCTGCCAAGCAGGCTGGGAGAAACAGAACTGAGATCCGGTAGCGCTGGAACATGCCGTAACAATAAACATATAATTTTTGTTATCTTGCCCTTAATAGGGTTGTTTGCTATTCTATTAGCACAAATTCTTCATCCGCTATTTTATGGTAGTGAAGCTCAAAGAATTGCATCAAACATGGGCGGGGAAAGAGCGGGGAAATCGATGGCAGGTCGATCCCTGACCCGTACTAAAACGGACAGTTGATCAAGGAGTTCATGAACTCATCATCCGCTTTATATTTTGTTTCCATGGCTGTCACATTTTTGTTGACCGGCTACCTGGCTTGGTATGCGTGGCGGCAGCCGGCTCTGCCGGGTGTGCGCACGTATGCATGGATGGTATTCAGCGAATGCCTGCTGGCCTTGGGAGAGATGCTTTCGATGCTGGGCGGTTCGGAAGAACTGGCCCTGTTCTGGTTCAAGGTTCGCTTTATTTTTATAGCGCTTATTCCGGTGTTCTGGCTGATCTTTGCCATGGAATACAACGGGCACAAGGATTGGCTTTCAACGCGCCTGAAACGGGGAATGTTCATCCTGCCTCTTATCACCCAGGTGATGATTTGGACAAATGGAGTACATGGGTTGTGGGTAAAGCAGGACGCAACTTTCCATCAAAACGGGTTTCTGTGGATCGCGGAAACCGCTTCGCGCATCCCCGGCATTTGGTTCCTGGTACATACTTTTTACAGCATACTTTTATTGGTTGCAGGAGCTGTGGTATTTCTTGTAACTACCTGGAGGCAACGGCTGGAATACCGCGGACAGGCAGTGCTGTTAATCATGGGGGCTCTGATCTCGCTGCTGGCTGGCGTTATTCCAATCTTCAACATTTTCCCGCATTTGGAATTCAACCCGTTTACCCCGGGGGTTGGTTTGGCTGCTTTGCTGTATGCACTGGCCATCTTCCGCTACCGGTTCCTGACAAGCGATCCCAAGCCGGAAAGCACTCGGCTGATGAACACTTTCGATCGGCAGGAAAAACGCTCGCTGAGCTTCCTGATCTTCATCTTTTTACTGTTCACCAGCGGCCTGACCGCCAGCGGCTATTTGACCTACCAAAATTACAAGGGGCAATTCCGTAAACAAGTGGAATCGGAGATCTCTGCAATTGCGGGGTTGAAAGCAGATGAACTGGTAGATTGGCGCAAAGAACGGCTGGCAGATGCAAACGTTTTCCACAAAAACCCGGTTCTGGCGGAACTGGTCAAACATTTTTTTGAAAACCCAAACGATGGTGAAACAAAAACTCAGCTCGAGGCATGGCTGGCCAGCTATCGCACATACCCTGATTATGACCAGGTGCGATTAATGGATACTCAGGGCAATACCTATCTTTCCAACCCTGCCGATCTGCCATCCGTCTCTACTGAGGTCATCCAACAGATCCCTGAGATTTTGAGATCCGGACAGGTGACGATGTTGGATTTCTACCGCAGTAGTGATCAAAACATTTACCTTGGAATGATCATTCCAATCATGGATAAAGAAAACGGTGAGATCATCGGGATGATCACGTTGAGAATTGATCCGCAATCCTATTTATATCCCTTTATTCAAGAATGGCCCGTCATCAGTGCCAGCGCTGAAACACTGCTCATCCGAAAGGACAGAGAGGCTGCTGTTTATCTAAACCCACTTCGCTCTCAAGCGGATGCAGCGTTGAACCTGAGTTCTTCTTTTGACCAAACCGAACGTCCAGCTGTGAAAGCCTTGCTGGGAGAGGAGGGTATCGTGGACGGGGTGGATTACCGCGGCGAAGAGGTAATTGCCGATGTCCGCGCTATTCCAGATTCTCCCTGGTACCTGATATCCAAAATGGACACCGCCGAAGTGTATGCCCCTTTGCGGGAACGCTTTTGGGAAACTGTCTTTTTCTTTGGCGCTCTCATTTTTGCAACAGGGGCTGGGTTGATGACGATCTGGCGCCAGCAGCGAGTGAGGTACTACAAGGCGCAGGTTGAAACAAGCGACGTCCTGCGGGCAAGCGAGGAAAAATTCAGGTTGGCCTTCGATATCAGCCCGGATGCGATCACCATCAGTCAGGTGGAGGATGGCTTGTTTGTTTCCGTGAACAAAGGGTTTGAACGCCTCACCGGTTACAGCCGTGAAGCGGCGCTCAGCAAGACAGCCCTGGAACTCCCGCTTTGGAAAAACCCCGAAGACCGCAATAAAATAATCGAAGAATTGCAAATCAAAGGGGAAGTTGATAATTTTGAATCCGTTTTTCTAACGAAGCACGGCGAGGTACATGGGCTACTGTCTGCCGTGATCCTTCCATTAAACGGCAAGCCGCACATCCTAAGCATCGCGCGAGATATCACCGAGCGCAAGCGGACGGAAGAAGCAATGGAGTGGATGCGCAACACTCTGGCGGAAGCCCAGAAGATTGCACATATGGGCAGTTTCGAGTACATCGCCGCCACTCAGACAACGGTGTGGTCGGAGGAGGAATACCGCATTTACGGACTGAATCCGTCCGAGCCTTCGCCATCGTATGACATAATGCTCCAAAAATATATTCATCCCGATGACGCAGCCTTGCTGCATGAGACTTTCATGAAGGCAATGCAAAGTTTCACGGCATACAAACTCGAACATCGGGTTGTACGGCCCGATGGCAGTGTACGGTGGGTATACGATCATGCACAACCTTACTTTGACGAGCAGGGAGAACTTATCCGGTACATCGGTATAACGCTGGATATTACCGACCGCAAACAAGCCGAGGAAAAACTGCGCGAAAGCGAAAAGCGCTATCGCCTGATCTCGGAGAACAGCGCAGATGTGATCTGGACCCTGAATATAGCCACCGGGAGATTTACTTATGTAAGTCCATCTGTCTATAACCTGCGCGGCATGACGCCTGAGGAAGTGATGGCAGAGCCAATGAAGGCAGCCGTCACTGATGAATCGCACCAAAATATTTCATCAAACCTGCCTGATCGTATCGCAAGATATCTGTCCGGCGATCTCTCGGCACGCACCCGCACCACCGAAGTAGAACAGATTCGCAAAGATGGTTCCATTGTTCCAACAGAAGTGGTAACCACTTTGATCACCGACCTGGCAGGCAACGTAGTGGAAGTTTTGGGCGTCACACGTAACATTACAGAGCGCAAACTGACTCAAGCACAACTGCTCAAAACCCTTGAAGAATTGCAGCGCTCCAATACCGAGCTTGAGCAATTTGCCTACGTTGCCTCGCACGATCTTCAGGAGCCGCTGCGTGCTGTGGCAGGAATGGTACAACTCCTGCAAAAACGTTATAGCGGCCAATTAGATGAACGCGCCGATGAATATATCAGTCTGGCAATGGATGGCTCCAACCGAATGCAAACTCTTATTACAGATCTGTTGGAATATTCCCGCGTAGACCGGCGTGGGAATCCAATTCAAACCACCAATGCAAACGAAGCGCTGAAATCTGCATTACGCAATTTGCACGAGTCCATCCAACAGAGTGGAGCAACCATCACAAGCGAGACCCTGCCAACGGTCGAAGCAGATGCGACCCAACTCACCCAATTGTTCCAAAACCTGGTCGGTAACGCCATCAAGTTCCGCAGCCAACGCCCGCCGCAAATCCATATTGCGGTTGAAGATAATTTGGATGCCTGGCATTTCAGCGTGCGCGATAATGGCATTGGCATTGAGCCGCAATACTTTGAACGAATTTTTCTTGTCTTTCAACGCCTGCATACCCGCCGCGAATACGCTGGCACCGGCATTGGGCTTTCCATTTGCAAAAAGATCGTAGAACGGCATGGAGGCCGCATTTGGGTAGAATCTGAACCTGGGCAAGGTGCCACATTCCATTTTACGATCCCCCACAGGAGCTAAACCATGACCACAAAAAACCATTCCAAAGAAATCGAGATATTACTGGTGGAAGACAGCCCGGCAGATATTCTCATTACACGTGAAGCCTTTCAAGATGCCAGACTCACAAACACGCTCCATGTCGTGGAAGATGGGGTAAAAGCAATGGAATTTCTACGGCGTGAAGGAAGCTACGCCTCGGCGCCCCGCCCAGACCTGATTCTGCTCGATCTAAATTTGCCACGCAAAAACGGACGTGAAGTGCTGGCCGAGATCAAGGCAACCGCGGAATTCAAATCCATTCCAATTGTGGTGCTAACCACATCCAATGCAGATGAAGACATTCTAAAGGCTTACAATTTGCACGCCAATTGCTATGTTATTAAACCAGTGGGGTTTGATAATTTCTTCAAAGCCGTGCAATCCATTGAGAGTTTCTGGTTCAGTATTGTGACCCTGCCGCCAGAAAGTTGAAAAGCCTCAAAGTAGAACTTCGCAACCCTGCAAATTTCAACGTGGAAAATTCCATGCTTACACCCGCCTAGAAAGCCAGATCAATATGAAAAAAACGCTTATAAAAGTTTTATTGATCGAAGATAACCCCGCTGATGTACTGCTCCTGAAAGAAGCCCTCAGCAGTGACTCTTTGTCTAATTTCCAGGTAACAGTTTTGGAACATCTCAAACAGGGGTTAAAACAACTTGCTGAAGAAAATTTTGATGTGCTTCTGCTTGATCTCGGCCTGCCAGACAGCCAGGGGCTGGAAACCTTTGAAACTGCTCATGCTCAATTCTTCAACATCCCCATCATCGTTCTTTCTGGAATGAAAGATGATTTGATCGCGTTACAGTCTGTACAAGCTGGCGCACAGGATTATCTGGTAAAAGGAGAAGCCGGCTGGAGCCTCGGGCCGCGCGCCATCCGTTATGCCATTGAACGCCACCAGGCTCAAATGGCAAAAAATGCAAGTGAAAAGAGGTTTTCCACCTTCTTTCATTCCAGCCCAATGGCTACAGCCATTACACATTTAAGAGACGGCCGTATTTTGGAGATTAATGAAGCCTGGTGCAAGTTTACAGGCTACTCTCAAGAAGAAGTTATTGGCCATGAAATGATATCTTTGGGTGTTTGGGACGATCTTGAAAAACAAATAGAATTCATCCAAATCATGAAAAGGGATGGCCGGATACATGAATTTGAAGCCCAAATGAAGCGTCGGACCGGTGAAATTAGAAATGTATTGTTTTCCGCAGAATTGATCGAAGTGGCAGGAGAGCCCTGCATCCTATCCATGGCGCAGGATATCACCGAACGCAAACAGGCAGAAGAAACATTACGAGCCAGCGAATTGCGCTTCCGCGCGATGATCGAACACGGCATGGACAATATCTCTCTCCTGGCAGCAGATGGAACACTGATCTGGGAAAACCCTGCTGCAACCCACATGCTGGGATATGAATACAATCAATTCAAAGGGGACAATATTTTCGAACTCATGCATCCAGAGGATCTGGCACAGACCCAAATGCAATTTGCGAAAATCCTCAACCAGCATGGCAATGTAGAACATGGTTCGTTCCGCCTCAAACATGCCAACAATTCCTGGCGCTGGGTCGAAGCGATTGGTACCAACCTGTTGCACGAGCCAAGTGTCGGCGCAATTGTGATCAACTATCGGGATGTGACCGAACGAAAACAGGCAGAGCATACGTTACAAATGCGCACAGAAGACCTTGCCCTGACCAATTCCCTGAATGAAGCGGCCAACCGCGGCGAGTCTATTGACGGCATTGTAAGCTTGTTTGCCGAAAAGGTCGCGGACATGGTTCCATCCTACCGCGGCGCATCCATTTATCTTTTTGACCCCACAGAAAAAAACCTGGAACTGCGGGGGATGACGATTTCAGCATCACTGCTTGCCAAGATAGAAAAATTGATCGGACAGCCTATTCCAAGGCTTAATATTCCCCTTGCTCAAGGAAGTTACTTTCAAACGCTCCTGAAAAGCCAACAAGGCACCATCATCCGTGACCCGGAAACCCTGAAAAAATGGATCGCAGAATTCACCGAGACAACCTTCCTGCCAAGCCTGCTGCGCGCCGGACTCAAGAAATTCATACCCCAGATCCATGCCCTTTTAAATATTACATCTGTGATCACCGTCCCCCTCATCTCCTCTGGCAAGGCCATCGGCCTGCTGGATGTATCCAGTGAAGCGGTGTTGACGGAAGAGGATCTCAAACGAATTCGAGATATCAGCAGCCAGGTAACTGCCGTCATCCTGCGAAAACAGGCAGATGATGCGCTCAGCGAATCCAAGCGATTGCTTCAGACCATCATTGATACATCTCCAATGCGCATCTTCTGGAAGGATAAGGAGTCACGCTATCTTGGCTGTAATCCCGCCTTCGCCGCAGATGCGGGGATGGTGCATCCGTGGGAAATGATTGGCAGGAATGATTTCGAGTTAAGCTGGAAATCACAGGCTGAGATTTACCGTAATGACGATCAACTGGTTATGAATTCCGGTGCTTCAAAGATCGCATATGAAGAACCGCAGATCACTCCAGATGGCAGGAACATCTGGCTGCGCACCTCCAAAGTTCCGCTGCGCAACAATAAGAAAGAGATCATTGGCATATTGGGGGTCTATGAAGATATTACAGAGCGCAAACAGTCTGAACAGGCGCTTCACCAAAGCCATGAGATGCTTGCCAAACTCACAGCACAGGTGCCCGGCGTGGTGTATCAATACCGGCTATATCCTGATGGACGCTCTGCCTTCCCGTTTGCAAGCCCCGGGATGAATGGTATTTACGAAGTGACCCCGGAAGAAGTGCAAGAAGATGCCACCCCTGTCTTTGGCCGCCTGCACCCAGAAGATGCCAGCCGCGTGACAGAAGACATTTTTGAATCTGCCCGCACTCTAAAGCCGTTTCATTGCGAGTTTCGTGTTGTTCTTCCAAAACAAGGATTACGCTGGCGTTTGTCTGACGCCCTGCCCGAACGGATGGAAGACGGCGGAACGCTATGGTATGGGATCATTTCAGATATCACAGAGCGGAAACAGGCAGAAGAGATACTACGTAAAAGCGAGGATCGTTTCCGTAATTTGTTTGAAAATGCTCCCATTGGTGTTCTGTTGGTAGACCTGCAAGGGAATATTCTCGAAGTTAATCCTTCTGCGTTGCAGATTCTTGGTTCGCCATCTACAGAAGCTACACGTCAGATCAACCTTTTGACATTCCCGCCTCTGATCCAAGCCAAGATCTCAGCCGATTTTCAGCAATGCCTACAGACCGTTCAATCGTTATCGTCAGAACATCCATATGTTACTAAATGGGGCAAACATATTGATTTGAACCTGCGATTTGCCCCGCTTGTAGATATGGAAGGAAAGCTGCATCATGTGCAGATTCTGATCGAAGATGTCACCGCTCGCAAACAAGCAGAGCAGGCCTTACAAGAAAGCCAGAGACATTACCGTGCCCTGTTCGAGGATTCACCCATTGCGATCTGGGAGGAAGATTTTTCTCAGGTTAAAAAACATATCGATGCGCTCAAAGAAACGGGCATCACTGACTTCAGTGAATATTTCACATCACACCTAGACGAAGTGATCAAATGCACTCAAATGATCAACGTGCTGGATGTTAACAGCGCCGCCCTAAAAATGTATAAGGCTTCCAGCAAGGAAAGTTTGATCGAAAATACTCTTCTAACATTGTGTGAAGGCGAAATGGAACACAACAAGGAGGATTTCATTGCCATTGCAGAAGGCAGAAACAGCAATAGCTGGGATGGAAGCGATGAAAAAATGACAGGCGAACCCATTGAGATCAGCTTAACCTGGTCTGTAGTTCCCGGCTATGAACATGATTTTTCCAAAGTTATTGTTACTACGGTTGACATCACCGAACGCAAACAAGC
>CAZHOX010000011.1:0-2176 GCA_964534345.1 uncultured Anaerolinea sp. | reverse complement strand
ATGATTTTTCCAAAGTTATTGTTACTACGGTTGACATCACCGAACGCAAACAAGCGGAAGAATTGATCTATCAATACGCCAACGAACTGGAACTGCGTGTGGAAGAACGCACGGCAGAACTCGTCCACGCCAGCCGCGCAAAGGATGAATTCCTTGCCAACATGAGCCATGAATTACGCACCCCCTTGAATGGCATCCTCGGATTCTCAGAAACCTTGCTGGAAGGAATCCGCGGACCGTTGAATGAAAAACAAGGGCAGGCAGTGGAGATCATCCAATCCAGCGGTCAGCACCTGCTTGGGCTGATCAACGATATTTTGGATGTATCCAAGATCGAATCTGGAAAATTTGAGATTGTACCTGAAACCCTTGTGGTAAACGACATCTGCCGTTCAAGTTTGAACTTCATCAAACAACTGGCAAACAAGAAATCCATCAGCGTGGAATATGTACCCCATCCCACAGCAACCTCTATTGTCGCAGACTCGAAGCGGCTTAAACAGATTCTGGTCAACCTGCTCAACAATGCTGTCAAATTCACTCCCGAAAAGGGAAGCATAAAACTCGATGTGCAAGCAGATGCAAGCGCAGGCCTGATGCGTTTCTCCATCACCGATACTGGCATCGGCATTGCGCCTGAGAACCAGCAAAAATTATTCAAGCCATTCATTCAGGTGGATAGCAGTCTATCCCGCCAATATGAAGGGACTGGGCTGGGGTTGAGCCTTGTGAAAAAGCTGGTCGAAATGCAAGGCGGGACTGTTGAATTGAAAAGTGAGGTTGGCAAAGGGAGTTGTTTCACGTTCACTTTACCCTGGCAACCAGATCCAGAAGTAGCCGCAAAACATGATCTAAAAAAGACAGAAAGCAGTGAGCATCAGACAACTGCAAAGTCGTCATTCACACACCGCAAAAAAATTCTCCTCGCAGATGACAACGAATCCAACATCATCATGGTCAAAGATTACCTGGAAAGCCTCGGCTATCAGGTACGAGTTGCCTATAATGGAGAGGATGCGCTCCGTGGAGCCGATGAATTTTTACCCGATATCATTTTGCTGGATATTCAGATGCCCAAAATGAACGGATTTGAAGCCACCAAACGCCTCCGTGCCGACCCGCGGTTTGATTCTGTTCCGATCATCGCGCTCACCGCTTTTGCCATGTCTGGTGACCGTGAGCGCTGCCTCGAAGCCGGCATGGATGAATATATGAGCAAGCCAGTTAAACTGAAAGAACTCAAGCAAATGATCGATCATCTTTTGGAGCAGCCGCCAAATGAATAAAACATCCTTGTCATTCACCGATCAAATTCACTCCCTGCGCAGTCAAATGAAATACAGCCGAGCTAAAATATGGGTTCGTACCGGTTTGTTGACCATCTTCAGCATCCTTTTTGGAACATACCTTGTCCACGATATGTCTGCTGGCATATTCCATTGGCAATGGGGTGCGGCAGTTTTAGCTCTCTGCTTCCCCATCGGGATGTGGATGAGCCGCCTTGTACCCATGCAAGCGCAATCAGCAGAACTTGTCACCCTCTCATTTGATCGCATCTACTTTGTATTGATCTGGCTGCTGGTCATTGCAAAATTCATCCTCGGGCATATCCCCGGCATGAACCTCGCCGCAGACATTATCATGTGTTCCATTTTAGGGATCATGTCTGGGCGGTTGGGCGGCATTGGCTTGCGCGTGCGAGCATTGAAAAAGCAACAGGTAAGTTGATTATCACAATAAAAACTCCGAGTTCTTAAAGAACTCAGAGTTTTGCTTTATTGATACATCTACTTTTTTATAGACTAATAATTCGTCGTTCTATCGATCAGACCCAACTCTCTCGCACAGGCATCACACCAACGGAAAACATACACACTGACCACGCCAAAGAAGATGCTCAACCCCAGCAAAATGCCGAGAATTTCCATGTTGCTGAAATTTGCCAGAGTTGGGAAGGCTTGCGCCACATTCCCCACCAGTGACCTGCGCAGCAGTTCCAGCCAGTAGGTTGTTGGCATGAAATACCCAATAGGGCGCAGCCACTCGGGCAGCACATCCAACGGGAAGACTGCGCCGCTGAAAATATACAACGCGCCAGCCGTCGCTTCGCCGATAAAGCCTTCGTGGCGAGCCACCGTCAATGTGATACCAGCTAACAGCAAGCCCAGAAGCGCAA
>CAZHOX010000010.1:0-33816 GCA_964534345.1 uncultured Anaerolinea sp. | reverse complement strand
ATGGCGTCGTGGCCAAGTGGTAAGGCAAGGGTCTGCAAAACCCTCATCACGGGTTCAAATCCCGTCGACGCCTCTAAAAACGAGTTCGCAATTGCGGACTCGTTTTTATTTCAACCCAAATGAATTGCAATATTTTTTATTACAATTCATTTGGCATGTTTTTTTATATAAAAGTGCCTATAATAATTTAAAGGCTTACTTTTCATGAAAAGATCATCAACTTCTTACATGCAAAAGATATCCATCACCATCTTTGTAATCGGGATAGTATGGATTCTTTTTTTTGAAAAATTCCTTGCTACATTATCAGATATTCAAAATGAACTATCAACAATTCAAGTAATGGAAATGGGATTTTTTATTATTACAAATTTATTTTTGTTTTATTTTTTACTTAAAAGTATTAGGGAAAGTCACAGAGAGACAGAATATAGCCCACTTGATATTTTCAATTTCGCCAAAGTTGGTATTTTCCAATTATCCCCAGATGGAATTTTTATCAAAGTCAACCCAATAATGGCTTCACTTTTGGGCTATACATCTCCTGAGGAAATGTTGGAAGCCAATAAAGATTTAAGCAGGCATACATATATATCTATTGAAGATAGAATTCAGTTTATCAACCTATTAAATGAGTATGGTGTAGTTGAAAAATTTGAGACAGAAAATTTCAAAAAAGATGGCAGCATAATTTGGACATCTACTAATGGCCGTGCCGTGAAGGGGGAAAAAGGAAAAGTCCTTTATTACGAAGGATTCGTAACAGATATTACAGAACAAAAAAATGTACAGCATGCATTCCGAGATACTGAGAAGAAATATCACACATTAATCGAGCAATTGCCAGTTGCAGCTTATATTGATTCAGAAAATAGCTTTGCCAGCTTCTTTTCAAATCAGCAGATATTAGCGATAAGCGGTTATACAGCCGAGGAGTGGAAAGATGACCCCAATCTATGGATGAGAATTATTCACCCAGAGGATAAGCAGAGAATTCAAGAAGAACACGAAAAGGCCCTAAAAAGTGGCGAAACATTCAACACTGAATACCGCCTAATCACTAAAAATGGCACTGTAGTTTGGGTACACGACATAGCCTCATTGATAATGCAAGATAATAGCGGCCCCTCATATTGGCAGGGAATTCTAGTTGATGTCACTAAGCAAAAACTGATAGAAGAACAAATAATAACTAACGAAGCACAATATCACATGGTGGTGGAACAAGCTTCTGACGGGATACTCATAGCAAGCTCATCAGGAAAAATTTATGAAGCAAATCAACAAATATGCGACCTTCTTGGATTCACTAAGAGCGAGATACTTAATTTCAATCTGGACGATATATTCGCAAATAACGAAATGGAATTATGGGAAAGCGATAAAATCTCTCGCAACCATGCGGTGATGATTGAGAAATCGCTGCGGCGAAAAGATGGAACCTTTGTGCTTGTGGAACTTAGCTTAAAACAGTTGCCAAACAACTTGCTAATTGGGATAGCAAGAAATATATCCAACCGTAAATTGATGGAAGAATCCATTGCAAGAAGCGAAAAAAAATTCAGGGCACTAATTGAAAACAGCATGGATGGGGTAGCCCTATATTCAGCCGAAGGCAGGATTCTTTTTCTAAGCCCTGCAGCATCTCGCATTTTCGGGTATCCACCAAGTGAATTACTCGGGAAAAAGTATCTTGATGTTGTATATGAAACAGACAAAAAAAAGGCGCAAGACGAAATCCACAAAATAATTTCCCTCCCAAATGAATCTGTTTCATTTACTGTCCAATGTGTCTGCAAGGATGGGAGCCTTAGATGGATAGAATTTAATTGTACAAATCACCTGAGTGAGCCTCATATTGAAGCGATCATTTCAAACTTTAGGGATATTACAGAAAGAAAAGTCTTTGAAAACACACTCTTCGATGCCGAGGAACGGTATCGCTTGTTGGTGGAAAATTTACCGGCAGTCATATTTATGGACAGGTTTAACGATAGCCAAACGTCCCAATATATGAGTCCGCGTATAAAAGATCTGCTCGGATACACAGCAGATGAATGGAAAAATGGCAATGGCCTTTGGGAAAGTTCTCTACATCCAGACGACAGGGAACGAGTAATTAAAGAGGATATACGGACCGATACAACAGGCGAATCATTTCATATTGAATATCGAATGCGTCATCGAGACGGCCACTATGTTTGGATAAAGGAAGATTCTTCCATCATCAAGGGCGAAGATGGAACTCCCCTATTCTGGCAGGGAGTTCTGTTAGATATCACAGAACAAAAACGCACGGAAGCTGCGCTAAAACAAAGGGATGCTATTCTAAAAACTGTTGGCTTTTCAGCAGAAGAATTCTTAAAAACATCTGATTGGGAAACAAGCATCAATAGCATGTTGGCAATGCTCGGCAAAGTCACTAGCATCAGCCGGATATCTATATTCAAAAAAGAAGCGGGCAAAGAAGTAACTGTTTCACAAACACACCAATGGCGTGACACTGAAATAACTCCCCAGATTCAAAATCAAGCATTGCAAGATATAAACCTCTTAACAGAGGGATACGAACGCTGGGTAGATTCTTTCAACATGGACAAGCCTATCTTCGGGAATGTAAAAGATTTTTCTCCTGAAGAACAAAACGGATTGGATAGTCAGGGAATCATTTCCATTATCTGCATTCCTATCCAAGTAGGGGTAGATTGGTGGGGATTCATTAGGTTTGATGACTGCATTAACGAACATATATGGAGTGATGTTGAAATTGAAGCATTACGAGCTGCTGCAAACACTCTCGGCACATCTATAGAAAGAAAAATGAGCGAAGAAACGCTGCTCAACAGCGAGATAAGCTACCGCGGCCTGTTCAATACAGTGCAAGATGCAATATACATTCAAGATAAAAATGGGAATTTCCTTGATGTTAATGAGGGAGCAGTAAAAATATATGGATACCCAAAAGAAGAGTTTTTAGGAAAAACTCCTGAATTCCTAAGTGCGCCAGGGAAAAACAACCCCCAAAATATTGCACAAGCTATTCAGCTTGCATTTGAAGGCATACCTCAACAATTTGAGTTTTGGGGATTAAGAAGCAATGGTGAAATCTTTCCAAAAGATGTTCGTTTATTCAAAGGCACTTATTTTGGAAAAGAAGTGATTATTGCCGTCTCTCAGGATATCACTGCCCGAAAAAAAGATGAAGAAGCCCTGCAAAAGCAATTCAAGGAATTAAGTATTCTTCACCAAGTCGCACTCGCAGAATCAACTGCCAGAGACTCGGATCAATTAATTCAGCAAATTACAGATATTATTAAAGACGCTTTATATTTGGATAATTGTGGTGTTTTTCTGTTTAACGAAGCACAGGGAAGTTTAATACCTCATTTTTCCTATCAGGGAGCGGATACTGAAAAAATGCCCGTTCGCATCCCAATCAATATAGGTATTGGCGGTAAAGTTGCAACTTCAAAGCGTTCAATCCTGGTTGCAGATGTACTTCGCGAGCCTGAATACTTTGAAATATCCAGCCGTACCCGCTCCGAACTATGTGCTCCCATTATGAGCGGCTCAACGCTCTTTGGTGTCTTGAATGTTGAAAGCCAAAAGCCAGATACATTTACAGAAAGAGACGAGAGATTACTTAATACAATCGCTGGAGGTCTCGCAAATGCTCTTGAGAGAATCAAGCTATTTGAATTGGAACAACGCAGAAGAAGCGAAGCTGAAAATCTTCAGCTTGCTACAGCCTCACTCACAAACACATTGGACATGGGCAACCTGCTCGAAAGCATCCTCGATTGGTTGAAAGTACTCGCACCCTACGATAGTGCATCCATTATGATAAAAAAAGGGGATAAGCTTTACCTTGCAGGAAAGCGCGACCTTCCAGACGAGTATAAAATTGGCAACATCTTCAGTATTACGGAAAAGTGGAATAATGTTGCCCTAATTCGCAAACCATTGGTTGTATATGATGTACAACTGGATGACCGGTTCGAAAAATGGAAAAACACCGAATACATCCGCGGCTGGATGTCAGTCGCCATGTTCACACAAGATGAGCTAATTGGTTTCATCAACCTCGACAGTCGAACTCCCGGCGCTTACAACGAAGAAAATGCCAGCCTTATTCAAACATTTGCAAATCAGGCAGCAACAGCAATTGAAAAAGCAAAACTATTTGACAGGGAAAAGAAACGAAGACAAAGTGTCGAAGCATTAATGAATGCCGCCACAGAACTCAATAACCTGCTTGACCTTCCTTCTCTGCAAAATGCAATCCTGGAATGGTTACAAAAAATTGCTCCGTACGACAGCGCATCCATTCTGGAGATTGAAGGAAATCAGATCCGCATTACTGCCACAAAAAATCTACCAAACCCGGAAAAAATCCTAAATCAAACATTCCCAGCAGATAATATTCTTTGTAAAACCATCAACGAAACCGGACAGGCACTAATCATTGAAGATTGCCAGCAAGATACTCGCTTCGAAAAATGGGGAGACACAAATCACATACGCGGCTGGATGGGAGTCCCGCTCATTTCCCGCGGACAGGTGATCGGCTACCTGACGGTAGACAGCTCCTCCGCTGGAGCATTTTCTCAAGATGATGCAATTACAGCTCAAACTTTTGCACATCAAGCAGCCACAGCCCTCGAAAATACTAGGCTGTACAGTGAAACGCGCAAAAGGCTCGAAGAATTGGAAATGGTCAATCGCGTATCGTTCACATTGCGCACAGCCAAAGATGCAAAAGAAATGCTGCCCATTCTATTAGGTGAAATAAAAACCAGCGTTGATACAGATACAGCAGCCATTTGGCTTTACGACTCAGAGACAAAAGAACTAATACCACAAGCAATCAGTGGATGGTTGATCAACCTGCCAAAGCCCAAATTCAAAACAAACGAAGGAATTATTGGAAGGGTGTTCACAAACGGACTGCCTCACTTGAGCAATAAAATGGCTGACGACCCCCTATCTTCAACAGAAAATAAACATTTCTTTCAAACAAATTGGAGCACCCTCGCCGTTCCCATTCGAACATCACTAGATACGATCGGCGTGATCATGATCGCCAGAAAGCATCCACAAAAAATCGAATCACACCATATCCGCCTGCTCACAACCCTGGCTGATATCGCCGGAAACGCCATCTATCGTTCCAATCTATTTCAACAAAGTGAGGGACAGATTCGCCGTCTCACCACACTTCGAGAAATAGATACCGCCATCACATCCAGCCTTGACTTGAACATCACGCTAAACATCCTAACTGAGCATCTGACCACAAAAATGGGTGTAAGTGCAGCCCGTGTCCTTATCTACAACCCCAACAGCCAAATGCTGGATAGTTCTACAACCGCCGGATTTTACGACCTATCCCTATCCAAACAGTCAATTGGCATTGGAAACGATCTGGCAAGCCAAACACTCCTCAGCCGTAAAGAACTTTTAATAGAAAATATCGAAGAAGAAAACGGCATCTTGTTACCTGAATACTTTATACACGAAGGCTTTAAAAGCTATGTAGCCATCCCCCTTTTTAGCAAAGGCTCAACAAAAGGTGTACTTGAAACCTTTTTTAGATCACTATTCACCCCAACCACAGACTGGAAAGATTTCCTAAAAACTCTGGCAGGCCAGGCCACCATCGCAATTGATAACGCGCAATTGTTCCAAAATCTACAACAAAGCAATCAGGAACTTTCGCTTGCATATGACACAACCCTTGAGGGATGGGGAAAAGCTCTTGAACTACGCGACAAAGAAACAAAGGGACATACCAACCGCGTCGCCAATTTGACATTGGAACTGGCTCGGCAAATGGGCATTCCCGAATCTGAGATCACTCACATCCGTCGTGGCACCTTGCTGCACGACATTGGAAAAATGGGCGTACCCGATAACATTCTTCGCAAGCCAGGGCCGTTAACAAAAGAAGAAATGAATGAAATGAGAAAACACCCACAATATGCCTATGATCTTCTCTCCCCCATTGCCTACCTGCGCCCTACACTGGATATTGCCTACTGTCATCATGAATGGTGGGACGGCAGCGGCTACCCGCGGAATTTGAAAGGTGAAGAAATACCGCTCCCTGCACGCATCTTCGCCATTGTGGATGTCTGGGATGCCCTGCTTTCAGACCGCCCCTACCGTAAATCATGGGAAGAAGCAGATGTTATAAAATATATTACAGACCTTTCAGGCAAACAATTTGACCCGCATGTTGTGACTGAGTTTTTGAAACTAGTTGGAGCCAAGCCGCCTCCTGTTGTGCAAACAACTCATCCGAAAAAGACGCACACAGCCAAAAAGAAACCAGCTACCAAAACAAAAAAGAAGCCGTGACGAGAGTCACAGCTTCTTTTTTGTCAACTTTACTTCACTCGCAAAAACCGCCGTTTGCCAACCTGCAAAACTCCAGGGTGCGGAAAAACAGCATCGCCCCTTTCCAATACTTCCCCATCCAAACGCACGCCCTTCTGGTCGATCAAGGCGCGGGCTTTGCTTTTGCTCTCGGCAAGTTTCGCTGCCAAAATGACATCCACCACCGTCTGACCATCTTGCAGGTCAAACTCTGGCATCTCGTCAGGGATTTCCTTCTGCTGGAAGGTCTTGATGAAATTCTCCTGCGCTGCAACGGCTTCCGCATCACTGTAGAAGATGCTCACGATCTCGCTTGCCATCTTCATCTTCGCATCCCGTGGATGGAATGCACCCGAAGCCACATCCTTCTCGATCTGCTCAATCTCATGCGGACTCCAGCGTGTGACAAGCCGCATGTACGTGCCCATCGCAAAATCGGGCACTGACATTAGCTTTCCGAACATATCATTCGCACCCGTATTGATCGGCACGATATTGCCCGTAGACTTGGACATGCGCTGATTGCCGTCTGTGCCGGGCAAAATCCCAGTGACAATACCAACCAATGGCTTTTGTCCCTGCGATTCCTGTAACTTACGCCCTGCGACAATGATATTGAACAACTGATCCGAGCCGCCAACCTGAACATCGGTTTCCATCGCAACTGCATCATAGCCTTGCATCAAAGCATAGAATGTTTCGTGCAGGTAAATCGGTTCGCCCTTATCCAATCGCTTCGCAAAATTCTCACGCGCCAAAAACTGCTGGACGGTGAAATTCTGCCCCAACCGAATCAGATCCACCAGCGACAACTTGGACAGCCATTCGCTGTTGTAACGGATCTTCGTCTTCTCGCGATCCAACACGCGGAAGGCTTGTTCAGCGTAGGTAACTGCATTTTCGGCCACCTTCTCTTGAGTTAAGACAGGACGCGCCTTATTCTTATCCGAAGGGTCGCCTACAAGCGCAGTGTAGTTCCCAATAAGAAACGTCACATCATGTCCCAGGTCCTGAAACTGGCGCAACTTACGCATGGAGATGGTATGCCCCAAATGCAAGTCAGTGGATGTGGGATCGTATCCGCAATAGATACGCAAAGGCCGGCCAGCCTTTTCAGCAACAATTAAGCGTTCGCGAAGCTCATTGGTCATGGCCTTCTTCAATTCTTCATCGCCATACTCCGTGCCTTGCATCAATAATTCAACTTGTTCTTCGATGTTCATAACATTCTCCTAACCGTTTCTTTGTTCGTTTTGAGGCCAAACCCAAAACAGCGTTTATACAAACAAAAACGCGCCCGCGATAGTTAGGGCGCGTTCAAAGCACACTACCGCAGAAAATTAAGGGGCAGTGTAATAATAATAGTGGGTGAAAAACTTGCCAGACATGCCGCTATTATACAACAGGATTTTTATTGCGACAAATTGAACGAGAAAGTCCACGGGCCTTTTACAGTGTAAAACTCATCGCTGTATACAATTTGCTCAGCTTGCTCCTGCGTCATTTCAGGCGGGAAGCTGAGAATTTGCATCGTCAGCACGCCGTTCACATCCAAGCAATCCACCGAAATGCCAGTACCTCGCTCAACCATGGCTTGTTGAATCTTGGGCATATACACCGAACAATACTCCCCCTCTCGCGGGGTTGTGGCAATAGCATCGATCACGATCGTGGCATTGGTCAGGTCGGCATCGGGCGGCACAACAAAGGTCAAGGTATCGCAGCGCAAACCAGCCTGTCCGCCAGCGGGTTCCTGTAAACTAACCAGCGTCGTTCCGTATTCCTGCAAGATCGTCCCTCCATAATTCAGGCTTGCAAACGAAATACCCCAATCGGATGTATCGGGCAGAGTAAAGCAAACATCTGCGTTCACATTTTTCCCATCCACCGAAGCATGTTCCATGTGAACATCAAATCCGCTTGCAGTTTGGTTTGGCGCTGCCACCTGTGCCTGCGCCGTGGGATATGAGGCTGTATCTATATATGGAGTAGCCGTTGCTAAAAACTGCGGGAGCACAACTGTAGAATCCTGCGCCGGAGCACAGGCTGTTATAAAAACCAGTAACAAGATGATGAATTTCTTCATTTGATATTTTCTCCTTTGGGAACTTTTCTTTCCTTTTGCATTATCCTACCAAATCAACCAGCGCCTCATGCGGACCCGGAAACTGGTACCTGTACCCAGACTCGGTCAGCCGTTTGGGTTGAGCAAACCTACCTTCCAAAATCAAGACGCTCATTTCCCCCAAAAGGGTCCGCAGCAAAAAGGCGGGCGTTGGAAACCAATATGGGCGGTGAAGCACACCTGCCAAAATACGATTGAAATCAGCATTGGATGTGGGTGTCGGCGCAATAAGGTTATACGCACCTCGTGCATGTTCGTTATTTATCAAATGCCGCACTCCCCCCACCCAATCGTTGATGTGAATCCACGGCATGGCTTGTTTACCTGAACCAAGCGGCCCGCCCGCAAACAAGCGGATGGGCAGCGCCATCAGCCCTAGCAAACCGTCACCCTTGCCCAACACCACCGCCGAACGGATAACCACACGCCGCACGCCCAACTCTTCAACTGATCTTGTTGCATCTTCCCATTTGACCGTGAGCTGCGCGAGAAAATCACCCCCAGGCTGGGTGGATTCGTCAGCGAGGTCACCGCGCAAGCCGTAGTGATTAATGCCCGAAGCTTGGACGAAAATGCCCGGGCGGTGAGTCGCTTGTTGGATAGACTGAGCAAGCACAAGTCCGGGAATGATGCGAGAATCATGGAAGGCTTGTTTTGTGGCAGCAGTCCACGGCCAGGAGGCGAGCGACTTCCCAGCGAGGTGAATCATCACATCCATCTCGTTGACGAGGTGTCCCCACCCATTGGTTGTCTTTGCATCCCATTGAACTGCTTGTGCGCCCTTAGGTATGCGCGTGCCGCGGGTGAGGATAAAAACTTGATGCCCATCTGCGAGCAGAGATTTTGTCAGCGCGCGCCCAAGGAAACCCGAGCCGCCTGCAATCATCACTTTCATTTCAAATACTCCTGTAATGTTTGTTACTTTTACGAATCCATTTAAGTGGATGTATAATCACGCAGAATTGCCGAGCAAAAATGCAGGAACCTGTATTGGTACTCAATGCCAACTTTGAGCCGATTCATATATGCTCAACACGGCGGGCCATTGGACTGATCCTTGCTGGCAAGGCTGGAATGATCGCGAATGGACGCGGGCATATCCGAACAATATCGCAGCTACTCCCACGCCCTTCTGTCATTCGGCTGGAAAGCCAGGTTCATCGTCCGCGGCCACGCGTAAAATTAACGCGCCGCGAAATATTCCGCCGCGACAATTATACCTGTCAGTATTGCGGCAGGCGCGAAGGGGCATTGACCATTGATCATGTGATTCCACGCCACATGGGCGGGCAGCACACTTGGACAAACCTCGTGGCGGCATGTCCTGCGTGCAATCACCGCAAAGGCGGGCGAAAAGTGGACGAGGCGCACATGCACCTTTTACACCTCCCAGTGGAGCCGCCAGCCAGCGCCGCGTACATTTTTGGAAAACATATTTCTGAAAATGGCGAGTGGGAGCCGTATATTTCGGGCTGGTAACCTACCCACTCTTATTTTTCGTTTCAACCTCGCTTCTGAATGGGAGCGGGGTGTTTTTTTACTGAAAATCAAGGATCATGAAATCCCTTAAATCATAAAAAAATCCTGCGGGTTTTACCTCGCAGGATCTGAACTTCAACTTCCTAAAACATTCAAGAGCAATCCCGGCGTTATGTAGGCTTCGATCAATGCTGCAATCGCCAGCATGGGCACCACCAAACCGACAAATATCTTCGCCCAATCTGCCAGTAAATCAAGGATCACTTCACCCATTGATTTTCCCGTCTGTGGCGTAACGAGGGATGCGCCAACGTAAAGAACCACCGCACTGCCTATCATCAACGCTGGAATCTCAAAAATACCATGCGGCGCCACCCCCGCCATGAAAATTGGCCAAGGCTGAACGCCCAACAGTTGAAGGATGGCAAAAACCCCGCCGATCAAGCCAATATTCACCATATAAAGCAAAATGCCAAGCACGCTGAAAGACACCAAGCCTGCCAGAAAAATCATCGCCACTGCACGTGTGTTATTCAAGAACAAAAACGGAGCGCTGATTTGGTCACGTATCTCAGCCAGGTCAGGCAAGTCACGTACGCGTTCTTCCAACTTTGCCAGATCCTCCGGTGAAGCCTTGGCAAGCACGCCAGCTACATTGTCATTGATCCAGTCGTATCCCATCCAAATGCTTACCGCGGCGATCAACAACATAAAGAACAGGGCAGGCACAATACGCCGAAATGCCGACCCAAGCACATTCCGATACCAACCTCCAACTGAAACCGCGCCGCCGCGAAAATTTGACCAAAACGTCTTCCACATCCAACGCAGGTTGATGACATCGATCTCACGTCCCAGCAGGTACTCGCGCTCAAAATGCGCAATACCCACACGAATCAATAGCAGTGCAATGATCATCACACCCGCAACCGCCAGCCACAACACCTGTTCATTCCCCCAGAACAACATCACAGCCTCTCCTTGCATCAAAATGGCAACCGGAATCACAATGAACGAAGCCAGTAAATTAGCCGCTTTCACCGAAGTAGATTGCACCGAGATCACAATTGCCGCGCTCACCATCAAAAAGGCATGAGCAGTGGTCAGAAAGAATAATTGCACCATCACAGTTGCAGGCGGCATATTCAAATTCTGACGCGACACCATAAAGAGATACAACCCGATCGACACATAACTTGCGATCAACGGCGTTGCCACGCCCACCAGCAGTTTTCCAAAATACAATTGCCAATCATCCAAGGGGGCGCTCAACATCGGCTCAATGGTGCCGCGCTCCTTCTCTCCTACAAAAGATTCAAGCGCCACGATCAACGAAACCGTGATCGGAAAAAATCCAATGATCATGATCGAAAACGGCACCAGCCTGTCTAGGATCAAATTCGCATTGTATTGATTCAAAAAATCCACAGTTTGTTTTGCAAACTCATTCATCAAAAACGGAAAGCACAAAGTCAGGATCAACATCGGCGCGAGCACACGCCAATCACGAAACTGATCGCGCAATTCACGCCCAGCCACCAACCAGACGAGTCTCAATTTACTGAACATGTTCCAACCCTCTTGCTTCCGTCATTACTTTTAGATAGACCTGCTCCAACGTCCGCGATTCTTCTTGTAATGCCATCACCGGCGCGGATTTGGATGACAACGCCTTCAAGATTTGTGGATTCATTTCCTCTGGCCGCCTCACACGGACTTTGAAACTGGTCGGCGTTTGCGAGAGCATTTCCACACCCTCTGGCATTTGCACCCCTTCCGCACTCCACGCTTCGCTGAACTTAACTTCATATTCCGGCGCACCCAGCACCTGACTCTTCAACTCATCCAATGTGCCTTGCAGCAAAATTCTCCCGCGGTAAATAATGGCGATCTTATCGGCCAACGCTTCCACCTCAGTGAGATTATGCGAGCAAATCACAATCGTACGGCTTGTGGATTTTAAGCGCGCGATCTCATCTCTCACCAGCCTCGCAGATTCCGGGTCCATGGCTGAGGTAGGTTCATCAAGAAGCAGCACGCCGGGGTCGTGCATCATGGCACGAGCCAACGCTAATTTTTGACGCATCCCTTTTGAGTATTCGCCAATGCGGCGGCGGGCAGCTTCTGCCAGCCCGAAATATTCAAGCAAATTATTGCTGCGTGTCTTCCGCGCCGCAGGAGACAGGCTATACACCTGCCCAAAATAATCCAAATACTCGATGGCAGTCATACGCATGTACAAGCCATGCTGCTCTGTCAGCACCCCCACCGAAGCGCGGACATCATGTCCATTCTTGACGACATCATACCCAGCCACACGCGCCCACCCACGCGAAGGCTGCAACAACGCCGTCAACATTCGGACGGTGGTGGTCTTACCGGCGCCGTTCTGCCCCAACAACGCCAAAATCTGTCCCGACTGCACGGATAAATTCACTCCATCCACAGCCATAAAGTCATGGAACTGCTTGCTTAGATCTTGAGTTTCGATCATAGGGTTTCCTCTTCGAGTGTTTCAGTACAGCGACATGAATGTCGCTGTACAAAAAAGGGGATACTTTATTAGGTGAAACAAGAAATTAGAAGTTGGACAATCCTATTTTATTACCCGCCCTGCATTCCCCCTCTTCACAAAGACCTTACAATACCTGTGCAAATCGACGCCGCCACAACAGGATAATTCCTGCACAGACAAAAAGTGCAACGAAAAATATCTGGTTGACATTCAAGCCGATCACCAAGGCGACATCCAAGCGTAGGAATTCGAGCGAAAAGCGGATGAGCGAATACATGCCAAGATAAACAAGGAAAATATCGCCCGTTTTCAAGCGGTCTGAAAATTTATATGCAAGCCACAACAACAAAAACAGGTTCACAAAACTAAGCACAGATTCATACGCAAAAAGCGGATGATAAAAATGCACATCTTCATATCCGCTCAGGCGGCTGGCTGGGTCAATGAATATCCCCCAGGGCATTTCTGTAGGCAAGCCATACAACTCTTGGTTGAAATAATTCCCAATGCGGCCAATGGCTTGGGCAAGTGCAAGGCCGGGCGCGAGCAGGTCAGCCAATTGCCAGAATGAGATTTCATTTTTCCGTGAGAAAAAGAAGAGGACGACAACCCCGCCAATGATCGCGCCGGGGATTCCGAATCCGCCAGTCCACACGGCGAGGGCGTCTAATGCATGGGTGAGATAATATTTGGTGGTCAGACCAAGCTGAACCGAGGAAAGAGGCGGGGTGAAAATATGCCAGAGGCGCGCGCCAATCGTCCCCCAAATCATCAAGGGCAAAAAAAGATAGTAGATAATTTCAGTATCAAGCCCGCGGCGTTTTGCTTGATACGCGGTCAATAATGTACCGGCAGCAATGCCAAGCACAACCAGAAATCCGTTCCAACGCATTAGCAAGGGGCCGATCTGAAAACCTTCGCTCATTAGTGTAGATACTCTTTCTTCTTTTCGTCTTTTGCTTTTTGCATTCGTTCACGCCCCTGCACGCGCACATGCAGAATGCGCTGCAACGCGGTGATATTTCCCAACACGGCAATGACAAGCATGGCAATGAACGGCTGGTTAAAGACAAGCAAGGGAATTAAAACAAGGTAACGTTCCACGCGGGTGAGGATGCCAACCTTGGCTGTAAAACCCAATCCTTCAGCACGGGCTTTGACGTATGAGACTAGCACAGAGCCTGCCGCCGCTGCAAAAGTGACCATTGCTCCTGGCGCATCATTTTGTGAGAGAAAAAAGTATAGTAGCCCGGCAAAGGTGATGAGTTCTGCATAACGGTCGCTGACGGAATCAACAAAGCCGCCGAAGTCGCTGGGTTCGCCGCGCAGGCGTGCCATGGTTCCATCGAAAGCATCCACAAGCACGGAGGCCAGCAAAACAAAAGCGCCCGTGGTCATTTTTCCTTGAGAGAGAAAATATGCTCCAATAGATGTGCCGACCAGCCCCAATAGTGTGATGGTGTTCGGGGTCAAACCTAGACGATTCAAAAACGCGCCTATGGGGTCGAGGATACCTTTAAAAATAATTCTCAATCTATCGGTGAAAGTCGGTTTTAGATTCATCGATCAGTTCATGCGTCCTTTGGAAAGTTAAATAATGCTGCCACAGAGAAAATTCTCTTAAGCTCTTTTCTCTGTGGCAGATGGTGAAATGTTAATGCGCTTCAGGATTTCCCTCATCTGCAAGGTCGTCTTCGCTGATGAGAACATCGCGCTCTTTGCCGCCGCCTTGAGAGGGTCCTACAACTCCCATTTCCTCAAGCTGATCAAGCAGCCGCGCAGCACGCGGATATCCGATCCGCAGGCGGCGCTGGAGCAAGGAGGCGGAAGCACGCTGACTACTGCGCACAATGGAGATGGCTTGTTCAACCAACCCATCGTCTTCATTTTCGTCTGGTTCCTGCAATAGTTTTTCCCACGGCGGCACATCATCTTTTGTATCCACGGTCTTTTGCCAGTGAGAAATGATGCGTTCGATCTCCATGTCTGTGATCATCACACCCTGTGCGCGGACGGGGTTGCCGACTTCAGGGTTGAGGAAGAGCATGTCACCGCGCCCGAGCAAACTTTCTGCGCCGGTGTAATCCAAAATAACGCGGCTATCAATACTGGATGCAACGGCAAAGGCCAAACGCGCCGGGAAGTTGGCTTTGATGAGACCCGTCACCACATCTGTGGAAGGGCGCTGGGTGGCGACGACGAGGTGAATACCTGTAGCGCGCGCCATTTGTGCGAGACGGACGAGGTTGTGCTCGGTCACGTCTGGCGCAGACATCATCAGGTCGGCGAGTTCATCGATCAGAACTACGATGCGGGGAAGGGCTTTGCCATCGGCCTTGCGGGTTATTTTACGGTTGTAGGAATCCAGATCGCGCGCATGGGCAGATTCGAGCAGGCGGTAACGGTGTTCCATTTCAACGACCACCCAACGTAGAACGCCCAAAATGCGTTCGAGGTTGGTTTCCACTTTGCCGTACAAATGCGGCAACCCATTGAAGCGGATCAACTCCACCATTTTTGAGTCGATCATCACCATGCGCAGATCTTCGGGGGCGTTGCTCATGGCGAGGCAGGCGGCAATGGAGGTGATACACACCGATTTACCGGAGCCAGTAGAGCCTGCGATCAAGACATGCGGCATTCGCGCCAGGTCGGCGATCAACGGCATACCTGAAACATCTCGTCCCAGTGCAACCGTAAGCGGAGCACCCACTTTATAGAACGCATCCGACTCGAGCAGGGTTTTCATGCGAACGACAGAACTGTGGGTGTTCGGAACTTCGATACCGACATATGGTTTGCCGGGTACAGGCGCTTCGATGCGCAATCTCTGGGCAGATAATGCCAAGGCAATATCTTTTTCCAGTGAAGCGATCTGCGCCACACGGACTTTCATTTGCTGCGCGTCTTCTTCATCGGAGCCGGGCTTTTTAATGAAGCCAGGTTGTACCGCAAATTGAGTGACGGAGGGGCCAACACGATAACCAATGACTGTAGCGGGGATGCCAAAGTCTGAGAGGGTTTTCATAATCAAACCCGCTGTTTGATTGATCGTGCGTTCGTCAGGCCGTGAGGCAGTTTCTGCAAGCAGAATGGTAAGCGGCGGCAGGTTTTCTCCACGCGGCTGCTGCTTGACGGATTTCTCTTCTTTTTTATTGGAAGCTTTCAGGGATGTGCGGAATTCAGGCGGCAAAAGCGGCGCCTTCTTTTTGGGCGCAGTTGTTTTCGAAGGCTCCTCTACAACAACTGGTTCTTCTTGCACTTCAACGGGCGCCGGCGCAGCTTCTACAACTACGGGGGCTTCGCCTGCAAGCCGCAAGAGCCATGCTTCCAGTTTTGCCCATAAGCCAAAACCGGTTGCCACAGCAAGCACCCACAAGATAAATATAACGAGGGTCCCGAGAATGGGTCCCATGTAGCGCCACATGAGTGTGGTGAGTCCCCACCCTAGGCGGCCGCCGGCCAAGCCAGATTCTGCCAGATAGAGGTCATTGCCGCTCGAAGCAGCAAACAGGCCCAGGGTTAAGAGAGAGGCGAGTTCAATTGCAATGATGCGGACCCAACGCACTTCCGTTTCATCCCGCCGAAGAAGGGAGTATCCAAAATATCCAATTCCGGCAATGATCAGTAAGCTGCCAAGCCCAAACCACAAGGTAAGCCAACCCGCAATAAATACAAGAATTGCGCCACTCAGAAAAGTGGATTCTATATTTTGTGCAGCGGGGTTGAAGGTTTGGTTGTAGACATACTCCAAAATTGCAAACAAAGACATGAGCGCAAAAGCCAGCAGGGCAATGCCGAACATGTCGCGCAGGTAACGCCCAAATAGCGAGTTGAAACGGGCCAACCTATCGAGCCAGTCGTTTTCAACTGGCGGAGGTTCAGCCTGTTCATACCGTCTATTGCGAGGGTTTGGGGTTTCAGACATTCAGGTTATTCAAATTTCATGCTCAGGCCAAGGCGCTGATGGGGAGCGTCCAAATGTAGAATACGCACCTGAACGTGTTGGCCTTCTGAAAGAAGTTCGCGCAAGGGTTTGCCTTCTGCCTGCGGAATTTCGGAAACATGAATGAGGCCTTCCACACCTGCATCCAACCGCGCAAAAGCGCCAAAGGAAAGTACGCTGGTGATCACACCACCTTGTGTGGAACCTTCGGGGAATTCAGTTGTGGCGGTGAGCCAGGGGTTCGGCAATAATCGTTTTAAACTTAATGCAACGCGGCAGCGTTCAGGGGCAAGGTCGAGAACTTGCACATCAATTGAGCTGCCCATTTTTACGATTTGGGATGGATGCGTAACGCGGCCCCATGACAATTCGGAAATATGGATGAGACCTTCCACACCGCCCAGGTCAATGAACACGCCAAAGTCGGTGATGTTGGTGACTATTCCCTGCACCTTTTGCCCGGCAGATAAGGCATGAAATAGTTCTGCACGTTTTCCAGGCTCAGATTGTGCAGCGCGTTCAGAGAACACCACGCGTCCATCTTCCGGCACACATTCAATCACCTTTAATTTCAACGAGCGGCCAACATAGGTCTCAAGATCCTGGTCGCGCTCTGAAATCTCCACCTTGCCAGCCAGATCGATCAGGTGTGAAAACGGCACAAAACCATATAAGCCCTCGCCCTCCACAAGCAGGCCGCCACGGTTATGACCGGTTACCGTTAGATCAATGATCTGGTCGCGCATATAAAGGTCTTTGACTTGCGTCCAGTTGGCAGTGACCTTTTTTTCAGGAGAGGATTGCTTCGCCTCTTCTCCTACCTCGGGCCTGTTTCCCGCCGAGCGAATGGGTGCCGGCCCCGACGCGCGGCTCTCCTCCGCCAAAACAGACGCCCACCAACCTTCATCTACATCAGGGATCGGATTTTCATACTTTCTTTTTTGGCCGGTCATCATGGCCTCCTTGTCTTACTTAATAAAATATGCGTAATCATACGCTTGTTCACTGTTCCTGAAGGTTCGTTTCCATTTCGAGAATTGCCTTGGCAACAGATTCTACAGCCACTCGCTGTTTTCGGTACAAATCTGCTTCAGACATGGCGAGGCGTGCCGCTACGTCACGCACTTTTCGTCCTTCGATGAATTTCATCTCAAGGATATTATAGAGGATCCATTCCGTGGTGAACTTTCTATCGCCATGTGGTTTGACCTGATCTACGGCCTGACGCAGCAAACTGCGCAAAGCGTTGGCGGTATTTCCATCATCTTTTTCAGCAAGATCGCGAACCACTTGAAGTTTGATCAGCGGGTTGTTGGTGAGTTTTGGGCCGCCCCAGTAATGGGTTAGCGCATCTTTTACCCAATCTGCAAGGTCGGCTTCCTGCAAAGCAGGTTCCGTCATCAAATTAGAGCGAGTATCGTACCGCCCTGCTGCCCGCATCCGCTGGATCATTTCCACTTGCGGTTGTATATCTGCAAGGGAGCGGAACATTCGCTGCTGCATTTGTCTGTCTTCCAATGCGAGAGCAGCCCGATCAGCAAGAAGCCACAAGGCTTCACGCTGGTCATTTTCCATTTTTTGTTTTTCCTGTTTCACCACTCCCAACAAACCAAGTAGAGGAGGCAATTCATCCTGATCCATCTCCACCAGTCGGCGGCGATGCAAAGGAAGCACCCAAAAATTTCCCCATTGAAATTCGCGGCGCGTTTCACCATTAACTTGCTCCATTGCTTCGGTCAAACTTTCCTGATCAAGCAGAGCACGGTTCCCAGCCACCACAATGGGAGCCAGCGTTTCATCATCCAATGCCGCAACAAAAGCCGCCGGAGACTGTAAATGGTCACGTACTGCCGCAAGGACAGCTTCAAGGAATTGCTGAAGGTCACTCTGGGTTAAGAGGCGCTCTTCAATATTTTGAAGCAATGCCAGTTCGTTGCGGTCGCGTCCAAAAAACAACCAACGCTCCCAAAGCGGGGCGGCAAAGGTAATGGAGTGTTCAAGCAGAAGGACCGTTGCCACCACGGTAAAAGGGACAAACGCATTATATGGCGAGCCGAACATATCCCCACCACGGCGAACAATTGTCATCAAAGCAAGCGTTGCAGAGGCAGTAACAGGTCCGCGCATGATCCATTTGAAAAGACGGCTTTTGATAACGCGGTCTGGCCAGGAAACACCAAAGAAAGCCACCGCGTACGCCATCAAGATCACAAGAGCGCCGACCAGTAAATTAATAACCGTTGCCGCTCCCCAAAACAAAAATTGATGCTGTGCAGCAATGCTGTACCCGAACAAAAGATAAGGGTAGGAACCAAGCGCCGGTGCTGTGGCACCAGCCATCAGGTACAACATGCGGCGGCGGCCAGAGCGAGTCAACATCAAACTATAAGCGCGTGCAAAATTTATTCCTGCCCACACCATGGACGAGATATAAAAAAGTGTGAATACTTCCGTCCAAATGGTGCGCAAAAGATATGGAGCCGGTTTACCATCCGGAACCATTGGGCCGAGCAAATATCCAAATGCAAGCAAAATCAGGAAAAAAGTGGAAACACCATACATCCCGCGCACCGCAACCCGCCTGCGTCCGCGAGATGGGCGGCCTGCAGTGACAAGCAGAGCATCTGAAAGATGAAGATAAGCCGCCGGAAGAAAGACAATGCCAAACCACTGCAAGCGCAGGAATAACTCAATAGCTTCAAGAGTCAGCGATTTATCTTGCAGGGCTTCAGAAGTAAAAACAACCACCACACACAGCAAAATAATCGCAAATGAGCGCGCAACCCTATCGCGCAAATTAAAAGAAAGCGCATAGAGAAACAGCGAAAATGCTGTGATGGCGATCCCCGCCGTCAATATCTGGTTGAGCGTCTGGATCCCCGCCAGAAGTGGTGCCGACCAACCGTTAATCATACAAACCCTTCCAATAAATGATTCACAGCAACACCGTAAAAATGCTGCTGGGTTTTACTTTAATATTTTTGCAAAGAAGATGGATACATCCTGATTGATATAGTAATGGTCATTATACCCGCAGAATTCATATCCGAATTTTTGGGCAAAGCGGATGGCTGGCAGATTTTTCGCCTGCATCTCCAAAATTAAGCGACGATGCGATCTAGACGCCGCCCACTCCTGACCGGCCGCCAATAAGGCTGATCCTACGCCTTTGCGACGGCTTGCCGCATCTACCACCAAATCAGTGATCCCCACCACAGAAGCAGTCCCCCGCTCCAATAAACAAATGTATCCAACAGGGTCTTGCCCAATAACAGCCGTATACATCATGGATTTTCTAACCCAATCATCCGCCAGAGAAAAAGGGTTATGAGGATAAGCAACTGCAATAGTTCGTGGAAGGCGCACTTCACGAAATGTGCTGGTCACTTGCCCATTCTCGCGCCGCAATTCCAACTGCCAAACCGAGTCGCTCTTAATGGTATGGTCAAACCCCATTAAACGGGAAAGGTCGGTTGCAACTGTTGGACGTAATTGAATTTCAGACATGGTAGCTTCCAGAATATTTATTGTAAGGGAACAATACGAACTGGCACAACGCAGGCCGGAAGAGTTTGGCCCTGGTTATCTGTGACTACAAGGCGAAGTTGATAATCACCTGGAGTCAGTGCGGTTGCATCCCAACGTCCCAATGAACCATCATTCACAATAGCACGCCCAGCAGAAATGGTAGCCCAGGTATCGCTCCCAGCAGGGGCTACTTCATACTTATAGAATCCGAAATTTGGAATGTTCACTGTACCCAATAGCTCAATTGCACCTTTTACCTCGTCACCAGGTTCTGGGAAGGTAATTGCGATCTGGCCTTTAATACACCCAGTGGAGTTGACAGCTACTTGCGGAAGCTGCCCTGAAAATTGGGTCATCATTTCTGCTGAGAGTGTACCAGTGGGTGTTGAGATCAGGTCCAATGTAGGGGTCGTGAGGAACACATCCGCTGGTAAACCGGGGATGATAAATGTAGCCATGAAAAATTCAAAGCAGAACAGAATCACCACAAAGGCTGAAATTACAGCAGAGCGCCCAAAACGACGGGAGGAAAATTCGCGTTCAAGGCTATAGACAGCCACCTGCCATTCACGCCATGACCGCCACAGCCATCGAAAGGAAAACAGGCCGCCAATTGCCAACAAAATATAGATCAGCACCTCATACGAGGCGAGAAACCTGTAGAATTCTTCCATTCGCAAGACTTATTTACAATCCACGCAAGACACCACGCACGATCTTCTCAACTTTGGGAGTAATGACCTTGCCTGCTTCAATGACCTCTTCATGAGTTGTAATTGTAGAGCCATCCAGGTTTGCTTTGTTGCTAATGCCGGATAATCCCAAGACACGCATATTTCCGTGGCGGGCGATAATTACCTCAGGTACTGTGGACATGCCTACAGCATCTGCACCTGCATTTCGAAGGAAGCGTAAATCAGCTGGGGATTCAAATGAAGGGCCGCTCAACCCTGCATAGACACCTTCGCGCAGAGTGATGCCATTTTCCTTCGCCACACTGCGAGCGAGATCACCGTATGCCTTATCATACGGTTGGCTCATATCTGGGAAGCGGGGGCCGATCTCATCCAGGTTGGGTCCCATGAGCGGGTTCAAACCAGACATGCCCATAAGATTAAGTTGATCGGTGATAAGCATCACATCACCTGGTTCAAAATCTGGGTGTACGCCGCCCGCAGCGTTGGTGACGATCATGGAAGGAATGCCCATACGCTGCATCACACGGACGGGGAGAGTGACCTGTCCCATGGTGTAGCCTTCATAATAATGAATGCGTCCCTGCATAACAAGAACTGGCTTGCCTTCCAATTCTCCAATTACAAATCGGCCAACATGTCCGTGTACAGTTGATACAGGAAAGTTGGGCAGATCGTTATAAGCGATGTGAACTGCCCCTTGGACAGAATCAGCCAGACCGTTAAGCCCAGAGCCGAGAATGATTCCGACAACAGGCTGAATCGATATCTGGCTTTTTATTTTTTGTGCGGTTTCGTCAATTTGAGTAAGGGAAATATAATTTTGCATGTATGTTTACCTGTATCTGCTTTTTTTACAAACAGGCGCGCCCCCAACGAAAAGCCAATTTGCGTTCGAGATTATATCAGAAATAATAAATGGCTTTTTTACCGCTTAATCTGTGTTAAAAAAAGAGTAGATAAATTTTGGCTCTTATGCTATCCTAACGCACCATGAAACAGTCACTCGATAATGACTTTAACGCATTTTTATCTGGAATTTTGGGAGTTATTGGCGCGGCAGTGCTATTAATTCCTGCCAAGTTGAATATAACCTATGTGGTTGAATTCAATTGGCTGTTTGCCATTTTGGGGCTGTTAAGTTTTGCGACCGCATTGTCTTTGCATATTATTTCCACGTTGAACGCGCCACAAAAGCGTTCAATGGTCGTTAAGTTTTCAGCCATCATTTTGCTTTTTGTGTTTGCCTGGGTTTATTGGCAGACGGGATATTATCTGGAAGCGATCGTTGTATTTTATTCAGGGCTTATACTGCTGATTTTGGTCACTCCGTTAAATGTGTATGTGCCGCAATCCAACACTCTAAACTTGACTTTTGTTTTGATCGGTTTAACAAGCGGAATATTCCTTGCTGCATCAAACACGCAATATGGGCAATACGATCTGGTAAATTACAAAACACTTCTGGTGATCGGCTTTTTAACAACAGCGCTGGCAGGCGGAATCGCTGTTGTAGCCCCAGCCACAAAATATGCCGGGTTATTAATACGTTTACAGATCCTTCCATGGCTGGGGTGGTGCTTTATTTTCTTACCGATTGCGCCTCTTGCAACGTTGATCATTCCCGGCCTTGCGATCATAGCATTGCTTGCTTATGGGGTGATGCCTTGGGAGCATTTAAAGCTGGGAAATGATGATGTTCTTGGGCGCCGTACCTTAATGATCTCGGCTACGCTGGAAATGGGCCTGCTTTTATTCCTTGGCGCCATGCTCCTGCTGTTGGACAACCCACTCAATGGAAAAAATATTTCAATTTCAATAAGCACTATTCGAGACATTACTTTCTTATTTTTTTCGCTGACCACAGTAGTGGTTTATTACGAAGTCTTTAATATCCTTATTACGATCAATGGTCTGCTCCAGGAACTTAAGAAGACTGATGCTGAAATTAACATTTCTCAAAAGTTCAATCTTGGGAATTGGAGCGAGCGTATATCTTTTTACCTTAAGCCTTTTATTCTTACACAGGAGTTGGTGCGTAACCGAATTAATGCCCAGGCAGATCAGATCAGCTCACTTAGCTATCAATTAGGAAATGAAAAAAAGCGTAATTCGCAGTTAATTCTTTTGTTAGAGTTAAGCCAGCAACTAGAGAATCAGTTAGACCAGCCAGTTGCCGCACAATTGGCAGTTAATACGCTTGAGCGCGCAGTGGATTGTTCACTGGTTTCAATTTACGTACATGAGACTGATAAAAGGGAATTTATGCTGCTCGCTGCTGCAGGAAGTCAAACTAGCATAATTCCGACTGGGTATCGGCAGGAGGCATCTGTTGGAGCGATTGGAAGGGCGGTGCGGCAGAGAAAGACACAGATCATTAACGATGTTCGCGAAGATGCTGACTATATTCCCTTTGAAAATGAAAGTAATCTTTCGGCTCTCATCATCCCATTGATATTCAACGGTCATGCCAATGGAGCGATCGTTCTCAGTAGTGAAAAAACAAATGCGTTCAGCAGTATTGATATTGGGCTTGCAGAAACTGTAGGTTCGGAGCTAAGCCGTTCCTGGGAACGTTCCGGGTATCATAATCGGTTGATGAATCTGATTCAGGCTGGCAGCCAACTCTCGGCTATGGTTGAACCGTGGACGACTGCTCATGAAATTGCATCCATCAGCAGGGATATCCTGCAGGCCAGATTCACCTTTGTCCATATCCAATTAGGGCAGGAAAGAAATTTTACTCAAAGCGCTTCATCGGGCAATGCTCCAAGCTTGTTGAACTCTTTGGAAAATTCCACATATTCAGAGATGCTCGTTCAAATGGCTTTTCAGGCTGCGCAGCCTTTTCGCATTCGGGATGTACGAAAATATAGCACCACTACTCATTTGACAATTGATAATGCCGCGCTGCGAAGTATGCTTACCATACCAATCCGCTGGCATCGTATGAATATTGGGGTTATCTTCGCATTTGGGAAACAGGATGGGGTTTTCTTTACAGAAAATGATGAGGCTCTTGCCGAACTTCTTTCCATTCAAGCGGCGGGCGCATTTGAAAGCACATGGCTGCAACAAGAACTGCGATCATCGCTGCGCATGACTTCGCTGCTGTACCGGCTAAGTAATGAGATCATGCAAGCCGAGGATCTGGAAACTGCGGCAATAGACATTGCCAACATAGCTCATAAACTGGCAAAAAGTATTACCACAGGAATCGTACTCCTGGATACAGACGGCGAGATCGCTGCAGAATTGGAGATTGACGAGACAGGCCGGCACAATGGCAGCAAACATCCGATGGAGCTTATCAAAGATGCGATGAATTCGGGGCAGCTCATCTATTTTTCCCAGGGACATGCAATTACCCGTACCTGCCTTCCCATTCAAACTCCTATTCGAAAATACGGCGCTGTCTGGATGGACACATATGAAGACCAGGGGAATAAACCTGCGGCTAACCCCAATGACTTGCAGGCTCTTGTTAATCAGGCGGCTATTGCACTGGAACGTTCGCTTCTACTCGTGGAATCACGTCGTCAGGCTGTGGAGATCAAAGCAGCTTACGACACCTTGGAGGCTACGTATGATCAAACTCTTGCATCCTTAATTTCAGCGCTGGATGCAAGAGACAGAGAAACCGAGGGGCATAGCCTGCGCGTGAGTTCCATGGCAGCCAAATTAGGAAAGACCCTTGGATACTCTCATCAACAACTAAAGGTATTAGAACGCGGATCGCTTTTGCATGATATTGGCAAGATCGGTATCAGCGATACCATTCTACATAAACCCGGCCCATTGAATGAAGATGAGTGGAAGGTGATGAAGCTGCACCCTGATATAGGTGCCAGGATCGTAGAGGGCATTCCGTTTTTGCAAGATACCATTCCTCTAATTCGCCATCACCAGGAAAGATGGGACGGCACTGGGTACCCCGGCGGCCTTGCTGGAGAAGATATTCCCATGCTTGCCCGCATGTTTTCCATTATAGATGCCTTCGATGCTCTGACCAGCAACCGTCCGTATCGCAAAAAGATTTCAATAGCAGAAGCCCTGGAATACTTAAAAGAACAATCTGGTATTTTATTCGACCCCAATATTGTTCCCATATTTGAAAAGCTTGTAAATTCTGATAATACCGGTTTTACTTTTTCTGAATAATTTTATAAGTGTAAGTGAATGAGCAAAGACATAGATAAATTTAGTTACGACCCTCAGGAAAATCTTATTTCGATCCTGCCGGCAGTACTTGCTGGTATGTTCGGATTGTCAGTTACTATCATTGCCGCCATTTTACTTGGCCCAACTATAAATGGCCTCTACAGAAATGGGCTGATTGCATTTGGAATTATCGGCAATATCTACCTCGGTTTTTACTATCGCTACTACATCCTCTCTCCAAACAAATCAAAATATGCATGGATCAATGTAATCATTGCAGGAATTACACTGGGGGTCTTTCCATATCTCATCCCTGAAGAATTAAATTACCTGGTGTATGCACTTGTGCTTATGGCAGCACTGGCTACTTCCGTTATTTCCGATCGCGGACCAGCGTTCTTTTTGATCTTTTTTATATTTGCATTTCATTCTGTACAGTATTTTCATAGAAACATATCAGTAATCAGTTGGCTCACACATGGCGGACATTTCCTCTCCACGCTTATTGCGATCGAAACCATACAACAATTAAAAAAGATATCCAAAAAGCAAATGAGTCGCCTTGAGATCGTTAATGAAATAAGCAAACAAATTACCTCCACCCTGGAGACAAAGCAACTACTGGCTCTTCTGGATGCCGAACTTCAAAACGTCATTGAAGCAGATACTTATTACATTGGCCTGAAAAAAGGTGACGAGCTTCACATGGAACTTTTCTATGATGATGGGGAATACTTCCACGGCATCAGTTTTGAGTTGCAGGGCACCCTCTCTAACTGGGTGATCCAAAACCAAAAGGTTCTTTTTCTGGCAGATCTACGCAAAGCAGAACCGCTCGAAGGGGTGACGATCAGCAATATCGGCAAGCCAAAAGAATCCCTATCCTGGATGGGCGTTCCCATGAAAGGCATCCACGTAAGTGGGATCATGGTTATCGCCTCGTATCGTGCCAATGCCTTCAACCGAAGCGACTTTGATCTGTTATCCAATATTGCACAACGCGCCGCCCTTGCACTCGATAACACACATCAACATGCACTTGTTGAAGAACAGGCCAGGCTAGACAGCCTGACCCGTGTTTACAACCATGGTTATTTTATTCAGCAATTGCGTGAACAAGCCAATACCTGCCAGATCAACAACCAACACCTTAGCCTGATCATGCTCGATGTTGATTATTTCAAGCAATTCAACGACACCTTCGGACACACCGTTGGAGATGAGATCCTCATCAGCCTTTGTGCCGCTATCCAGCAGCACATCAAAAAAACAGATGCTGTTGGGCGTTGGGGCGGAGAAGAATTTGCCATTTCGCTTCCAAACTCAGATGGACAACAAGCCTTGCAAGTTGCCGAACGAATTCGCAAAACACTTGCCTCTATTGAAATAAATCACAGCAAACATGCAGCAATTCCTGTTCCCACCATCAGCATGGGAATTGCCGTCTTTCCAGATGAAGCCGTTGAGATCATGCAATTAATAGATATTGCCGATCAGCGTCTATACACAGCAAAAGAACGTGGACGCGATCAAATCGAAACCGCATCCACGTCCAACTAATTAAAAAGTATTCGGCTATTTCAATATTTCAGAAAAGCCTCTAATCGCCTTCTCCACACCCTCATCATCCACCCAAAAATGCGTCACCAAACGGAAGCGGCGCGGGCCAGCCCAATCCACCAGTACGCCATACTTCTTCATTTCTTCGATGATCTGATTCTCGGTCAATTGGATTCGGTCAACAAGATCGAAATAAATCATATTGGATGAAGAAGCCGCGTCCAACTTTAATCCCTTCACCTGCTTCAACCCCTCAAACAGATTCTTCGCCCGTGCATGATCCTGCCCAAGCCGCCCCGTCATTTTCTCCAACGAGATCAGTCCCGCCGCTGCCAACACTCCCGCCTGACGCATCCCCCCACCCAGCATCTTGCGCAAGTGGCGCGCACGATTAATGAACTTCTTCGTCCCTACCAGCATTGAACCAACAGGAGAAACCAATCCCTTGCTCAAGCAGAACATGACCGAATCAGCAGGGGCGGTTAAATCTTTCACATCCACATTCAAGGCAGCGGCTGCGTTGAAAATTCTCGCGCCATCAATATGGAAGAGCAGATTATTCTCTTTGGCAAGTTTTCCAACTTGTGCCGTGTACTCAGCCGTCAACGGAATACCGCCGCAAACATTCTGCGTGTTCTCGATGCAAATGAGTCGCGTAATGGTGTGATGCACATCCTCGGATTGGATCGAGGCGCGGATGTCCTCTAAAGCCAGTGTCCCGTCCGCTTGATTTTTGACAGGGTGCGGATGAATCCCCCCCAGAGCAGACATCCCGCCCGCCTCATTCATATAAATGTGAGACTTCTCCCCAACGATCGCCTCATCCCCGCGCTGGCAGTGGACGAGCAACGCAAGCAAATTTCCCATCGTCCCCGAAGGAACAAAAAGCGAATCCTCCTTGCCCAGCATGGATGCCGCCTTTTCCTGCAACGCATTGACCGTGGGGTCATCCATGTAAACATCATCACCCACTTCTGCCTCTGCCATTGCCTCGCGCATTTCGGGGGTGGGCTTGCTAACCGTATCAGAACGAAGGTCTACAAAATTCAAATTATTCATATCGTTTTACTTCCTCCAGAACATTCATCAATTCCACAGGCAGTTCGGCTTCAAAGGTCCTTGGCTGTGTTTCATTTGGCAAAATGATCTTCAATCGATAGGCATGTAAAAAATGTCTATCGATTGTTACGGTCACAGTCCGCCTGCCATAAACCGAATCGCCAACGATGGGACAGCCCAAAAATTGGCAATGCAAACGAATTTGATGCGTGCGCCCCGTATGCGGACGAAACTCCAGCAGTGTGTGATTCTTAAAACTTTCCAAGGTCTTATATTCGCTGACTGATTCGCGTCCCTTGCCGGAAGGTACGATTGCCATTTTTTTTCGCGCTTTCGGGTCGCGCCCAATGTACGCTTCCACACGCCCAGAGGGTGTAGGCGGTTTGCCATCCACAAGCGCGAGGTAGGTTTTTTCCACTTTGCGCAAACGGAATTGATCTTGCAGCCAGTTGTGAGCGCGTTCATTCTTCGCCAGCACGATCAAGCCAGAGGTTTCTTTATCCAACCGATGCACGAGGCCGGGGCGTTCCTCCCCACCGATGCCTTCCATATCCGGGTCGTACCCCAACACAGCATTGACCAACGTCCCGGAGGCATGTCCCGCAGCAGGGTGAACCACCATGCCCGCAGGCTTATTGACCACGATCAATTCATCGTTTTCGAAAATAATATCAAGCGGAATATCCTCGCCCGTCAGCCCGCTGGGAGCAGGCGGCGGGATATGCACTTCCACTTCATTGCCATTATCCAAAGACTGACCTGATTTTTTTGCAGGCACTCCATTAATGGAAACAAAACCATCCTCGATCAATCCTTGCAAACGCGCCCGTGAAAACTCCGGCAGGCAGGTTACAAGGAATTTATCAAGTCTTCCGGCTTTTCCGCCCTCGTATTTGAACTTCTCCACTCGCTCGCTCATACTGTCTCCCCATCCGTTGGTGTCGTCATATTTGGTCTTCTTCTTTCATGGATCCACAGGATCAACAATAACATCGCCACGCTGATATTAATACTTGCATCAGCCACATTAAAAATATAAAACGTCCCCACAGAAACAAAATCAGTCACACTGCCAATCGTCAGGCGGTCTATCAAATTTCCAATCGCCCCGCCGATATACAAACCGGCAGCGGTCAACATCCAGCCATCTGCGAAATCCACGGTCAATATGTAATAAATAGCGCCAAGAATGACCAGCACAGCCAGAATGCTCAAAACAACTTTGCCATCCTGAAACATTCCAAAAGATGCACCTTTATTTTGAATATAGGTAATTCGAGCATAGGGAGAAAGCGAGCTCAACGACTCAGGCAGCCACGAAGTATTAAGAGATAGGTTCTTTCGCACCAGCCACTTTGTCCATTGATCGAGAGCAACGATCAGTGTTACAACGATCAACAAAATGGAATATTGTTTGCGCGGCTTTTTTTCAGCCAACGTAGGTATTAAGTTCTCATCCATATTCGCAGACTAACTTTCTTCTGCGGGGTTTACAGGCACATCCACCTGAATGGATTTTTCAACGCCATCAGAATTCTTTTCTTCAGCAGCTTTTGCAAGCTTTTCCTGTCTTTCCTTGAGCCACACGCCCAACAAAAGCACAGCCACGCCAATCGAAATGGATGCATCCGCGATATTGAAAACAGGAAACACCCCAACGGAAATAAAATCTGTCACCTTGCCGCGCATCAAGCGGTCGATCAAATTTCCGCTGGCGCCGGCAAGCTGCAAGCCCATAGCCACTTTCAACGTCCAATCATCGCTTTCCACTTGCGGAAAATAATAAATGATGGCGCCGATCACAATAAAAGCCAGAATCGTAAAAACCAAATTCCCATTTTGGAACATACCAAACGCCGCGCCGCTGTTATACCAATGAACGATCCGCGCATACGGACTTAGCCACATCAGCGAATCGGGCAGCCACATACCACTAAATTCGATATTCTCTCGTACCCACCACTTCGTCCATTGATCGAGCGCAACCACAACACCAGCCACGCCAAATAAGATCAAGTAATCTTTCACTTTCGAATTCAACATCACACCTCATTTAAAAAATAGTGCGCCTATTGTACCGCACCGATATAAACCCTCGGCACGCGCGCGCTAATGTTCGTCATCACTTCATATTCATTCGTGCCTGCCCAATCAGCAAGTTCTTCGGGGGCAATGCCATTTCCCAACAACGTCACCTCATCCCCCACCTGCACATCGTCCTCCCCCGCATTCACCATGAACTGATCCATGCAGATGCGCCCCACTTGCGGATATGACTTCCCATTGATGATGACCCGCGCCTGATTCGTCATGCGGCGGAAATATCCATCGGCGTAGCCACACGGGACAGTGACGATTCTTGTCTGCGCTTCAGCCTGCCACAACGACCCATAACTGACGCTTCGCCCAGGCAGTGTGACCTTGCTATACGCCGCTCGTGATTTCCAAGTGAGTGCAGGTTTCACGTCAATTTTTGTTTGAATGTCACGCCCGGGGTACACGCCGTAAAACAAAACCCCAGGCCGCACCATATCCAAGTGGGCTTCGGGCAGGTTCAGAATCCCACCCGAATTGCAGACATGGCGCAGCGGCATGGGCAGGCTGTGCTTTTCATAAATATGTAACACTTCTTGAAAGCGCTCTACCTGCTGAGAAGCAGTGACAACATGTTCTGGCAGTTTGCTGCGTTCTTCCAGCTCAGAGTTTGCCAAATGAGTGTACACACCCTCGACCTCCAAGTGACTACACGCAGACGCTTTCAGAATAAATTCTTCCGCTTCGTATTCGTGGACACCCACCCGCTCCATACCCGTATCGATCTTCAGGTGGACTTTGAGCCGCTGACGGGTAGACGCTGCTAATTGTTCAGAAGCAGTTAACAGGTCCAAAGAAGAGGCGGTGAGAATTAAGTCGTGCTCAAGAAATAATGGCAACTGCTCGATCAACGTTCCGCCTGCGACCAAAATCGGCTTTTTGATTCCAAGCTGGCGTAATTGAATGGCTTCCTCAACAAGCGCAACACCAAAGGCATCTACAAACGGCTCGATGAACGGAGCAACGCCTTCAATGCCATGACCATACGCGTTGGCTTTGACCATTGGCATGACCTTCGCGCCGTGAACATGAGCGCGGATGGCTTCGATATTTTGTTTTAGCTGAGGAAGGTTAACTTCAAGGTAAGTCGGTCGCATATTCTTGTATTTGTGCAGTCTTCTCTTTTACTTTGTACGCCAGTGATACTCAACATCTGGTTCAGATTCAGGCGCCGGACTCACGCCGAAGGATTCGGCAACAAAACCGTTCTTTTCATAAAAGATACGCGCCATTTTATTGGCGGCGTGGGTGTATAACCAAAGATGGTTCGGGGAAAGCGTTTTGGCATAATCGAGCAATGCCCGCCCAAACCCGCGGCGATGGTGTGCGGGGGCGACATACAGGCGGTCGATAAAGTCATCTGCTACGGCTAAAAAGGCAACCGGAGCTCCGTCAAATTCATACACCCACAGCTCGCTTTCAGAAACGACAGAGTTCCGAAAAAACTCACGGGCATCTTCCAAGTTATGCTTCATGCGCTTCATCATTTCCGGCATGGCAACCTGCATGGCTTCAAACCAGAAGGCAGTTACAACTTCAAAATCATCTTCACGATACGGACGGATCATTGTTCTCCAAGTTAAAAAAATAGTGGACGGCTTACGCCGTCCGCCTATTTTACTTGTAAAAGCCTCTTATCTCCCAAATGAGAGATAAGAGTTTATCGCCACGCGCCGAGAATGGCACCGAACAAAAGGAAGTTGACAAGGTGGTTGCCAATTTCAATTGCCCAGATCTTCAGCCCATGACCTGCAAAAAGTTTATTGACCAGATACGTGGGAGCAACGAAACCAAGCCAGAGCATAAACCCAACTCGCGCGCCGGACATCGCATCCACACCGCCCATGAAATTCACCATGATCGCCATGGAAATTGCCTGCACCAATGAAGAAAGCACGGTCAGGCCCCATGTCATTCCCATATTTTCCATGCCGGGTTGTTCCTTGCCTCCCCCAACGACCTTCCACCACATGGGGAAGAACGTCTTCGGGTTGTACCAGATCGACCCGCTGATCATACTCACCACAACGCAAACAATAACCGCCAACCAGTTAATTGAACCAAAATCCATTTCAGCCTCCATCTCTAAAATTGATCAGCGCCTGCTGATCTGTTGATTTATTATAGCAGAACGCTTGTTCTATTTCAAGACCGTTCTTTTTACTGACGAATCACAAACCAGCCCATGACAAACCTCTCTTGAATCAGCACACTGCATGTGTTACCTTAACCGCATGAAACGCCCATTCACTCTTTGGATCCTTGTTTTCTTTCTGGTCTTTCTTGCCATCGGCGGCCTGGTCGGTGCTTATCATTTTCTAAGCGACCCAACCGGCACATCCATTGGGATGGCAAAAGAACTGGCCTTGCTTCCCGTGCCAAATTACACACTGCCCGGCATCTTTCTGCTTACCGTGATGACGCTCACGCCTCTCTTCTTAACCTTTGGCCTGATCGCCAAACCAAACATTCCCTTCATCCAGAACTTGCTCCGCTTCGCGCCTTACCACTGGTCATGGACCGGGACTGTGATCCTTGGCATCATCTTGATGCTGTGGCTGGTTGTGGAAGCCTATTTCATCGGCATCATCGCGCCCATCCAATATGTAACCGCGGTCAACGGGCTATTGATTCTCGTATTGCCATTCATTCCGTCCATCAAGAAATATTACAATATAAATTAAACAAAACAGTCCCTGAAAAAATTCAGGGACTGTTTGCTTTTAACTAAAAATTAGATCTTTCCAGCCACATAGTCCAATACATCGATCTTGGTGAGGATACCAACCGGTTTGCCACCATCCACAACAATGAGCGCGTACCCCGCCGTGAGGGAAGGCATAGCTTCTTCGAGCGGAGTTTCTGGCGGGAAGACCGCGCCAGCATTTTGCACAAGAGCATCGATCTTTTCATCGTTGCTGTGCTCATGCTTTTCCACCATGTGATTGAGCAAATCCACTTCTTCGATGAGCCCCACAAGCGCTCCATCTGCCCCGACAACTGGCATTTGGGATACTGCATTCTGGTGCATCACGGACACCACTTTGCGGATCGAGTCCCCCACCGTCGCGGTGATCAATGCCTTGTTTGGCTTGGCAATCAACAGGTCGCCCAGAGCCGTTTCGCCGAATTCCATCGAGAGGAAGCCGAACTCGCGCATCCATTTATCATCATAAAATTTTGAAAGATAGCGTGAACCCGAATCAGGCAAAATGACAACAGGCAAACGGTCGGGAGTTAATTTGCGGCAATACTTGATCGCGCCTGCAATCGCAGAGCCTGATGAGCCGCCCGCGAAGATCCCTTCCTGCCGAACCAACTGACGCGCCCACAAAAACGACTCGCGGTCACCTGCGCGCTCAATCGCATCCACATATTCAATATCCATTGTGGACGGCAAAAAGTCTTCGCCGATACCTTCCACTTTATAAGTCTTGGGGTATGCGCCGGGAGGGATGATGCCTTTGTTCTGCCAGATCTCGGTGAGGATGGAGCCTTCAATATCCACACCGACAATCGTGATATTTGGATTCTTGGCTTTGAGGTAACGTCCCACGCCTGTAATGGTTCCACCCGTGCCAATGCCAATGATGACATCGGTCAGCTTGCCCTCGGTCTGTTCCCATAGTTCGGGGCCTGTGCTCAGTTCATGAGTTTTCGGATTATCAGGGTTATGATATTGATTCGCCAAAATGGCATTGGGAGTTTCACGCGCGAATTTTTTTGCAACTTCGTAATACGAGCGCGGGTCATCGGGACCAACAGCCGTGGGAGTGATGACCACTTTCGCGCCATAAGCACGTAACAATAATATCTTTTCATTACTCATCTTGTCAGGCATGACAAATATGGTTTTGTATCCCTTCAATGCTGCAGCAATCGCGAGACCAACGCCTGTATTACCAGAGGTCGCTTCGACAATGGTGCCGCCAGGTTTGATCTCTCCCCTTTTCTCGGCCTGTTCAATAATATTCGCCCCTACTCGGTCTTTGACCGAACCGCCAGGATTCATAAATTCCAATTTCGCATACAACGGGACGGGCAGGTCACGCCCAATTCGTTCCAACCGGACCAGTGGTGTATTCCCCATCGCGCCAAGCACATTATTAAAGACTCGTCTCTCTTTTGATTCGGGTAATCCTGTCATTCTCTCTCCTTGGTTGGGGGTATTTTACCGTCTTTTAACCACGAAGGGCACAAAGGTACACAAAGGAAAAACTCTCATCAAATTCATTGACGAGAGTTTTTATTCATCCTTCATCATTCAGCATTCATC
>CAZHOX010000009.1:29093-37236 GCA_964534345.1 uncultured Anaerolinea sp. | reverse complement strand
AACTTATCGCGTTGAGGGACATGACGGGCGTGTGATTTTTTATCGAGTGAACGATGCTCAAATAGAAGGACTGAGGTGAGGTCACCGTTTTCTGCAAGTGCTGATAAATAAGCGCGGATCATTTGCTTGAGCTTTTGGTCGGCTGGTAGAGGTTGAGCGGCAATCCCCGCAATATGGTCTGTCAACATGCCGAGGGCGCGGTCGAGAAGCGCAAGCAAAATCTCCTGTTTGGATGTGACATGGTGGTAAAGGCTGGCTTTTTGCAAGTTGACTGCGTCTGCAATGGCAGACATAGAAGCACCATGAAACCCTTTCTGTCGAAACACTTGTGCTGCGGCATCGAGAATATCGTCTCTGGTCATCACATCTCCTTCCCTACCGAACGGTAGGTAGGGAAAGTTTACTACTTCAACACTTAAAAGTCAAGAAGAATGCCGCTTCACAGTTAGAAAAGTGTTCTAAAAGCAAAAAGAGTCTGATTGATAATCAGACTCTTTTTGTACATTGATACTTCTCAGTATTAAGAACACATTTTACAAATCACAAGCTCAGTTAGAAAGCAAGAATGTGGCTTTGTTTTAATTCTGAGCAATGTAGATGCTTACTCAACTTTATCTGCCTCATCACTTACAATCTTCTCATGCAATCGTCTTAATCGTTCTTTTTTGATGTACGAAAAAACGATAAACACAACAATTGAAGTAATCAAGAGAAATGAAATTACTATAAATGGGACAAGCCAAACAGGCGGTTGAACTCCAACGGTACCAGGCAGGCTAGGAACAGGTGTTGTAATCACCTGCTCTGCGCTAGGTACTCCCTCTCCAACAATTGAAAACACAGAAGTTGCATTACCAGTTGCAATAAATTCGCCATTGGTGACTGCAAATATTCCAGCAAGGCGATCTTGGAGGTCAGACAGTGTCAATACTGTTCCAGAGATCCCCACGCCAACGTCTGAATTACCTGAGACAAGAAGTATAGTCTGCTCGGCGTTAAATGGAGACGGTAATAATTCCAAATAGCCAACGTTCTGTCCTTCTGGAATACGATAAGAAATCTGTAGTTGGCGCTCACTGGCAGTATTCGTAGCCAAATCAAATGGCGCTGGCAATTGGTCATTAAGTTCAGACACAAAGGGTAAATCACTGGCTTTGCCGACCACAATCATTGACCGAGTTGCCCGAACATCGTCTGGGATACTATCACCATAATAAACCTTCAAGTTAGACATTGTTGGCTGAACAGTAGTACCAAGCGTATACGCAAGCAAACTCGCAGTTTTCCAAGTGGATGGTTCCGAGGAAACAACAAATGCAACATCACCAAGGTCGCTGGTGGTGGTATAGAGTTCGGGGTAGAACTTTAAATCCCTCAAGATAGACTGGCTCAAGTTACGAGACTGCGCAAGAGGCAAATTAATTCGGGTTTGGTCTGAAATCGTAAACCAAGGGTCCGAAATAACTGTGCTATCACAAGATGGCAATTCAAGCATACTGGCTCTCACTTCCAACTTGTTTTCTCCGTAGCGTAAAATACCAGGAGGTATAGGGATTTGTAAATTAGTCAACCTTTCTGATTCTTCTTTAAATACATTTGTAAAAAACACCTGATCATTCAAGTAAAGAGAAAAGGAAGATGATCCATAATCCAACAACCCGGAATGATAGTAAGCCAGGTCAATAAAACCTTCAGTTGTAAACACTTGGTCTCTTGTCACATAGAATGAAAAAGTAGTGGATGTAGCGCCAGTGCCAGTTAACAGACCGGAAGTTTTAGTGCTATACCCAAGATCCTCAAGTGAAAATTCCTCAACAAAGGGCAAAGCATCCGGCAGGCTTTGTACATTGGAGACGTATGCAATAGTAGGATCCTCATAGACGAATATGCCACTTGAACTTGCAGCCTGCGCAGCTTTCAAAAGAGCAGTTGTAGAATTTCCGCTAACCAATAAAATAGCTTTCATTGGATTCCAAGGTGAAATTGCCATTTGCAAGATGCCGTCATCGATAGACGAGGCAGGAATTCCAACAAATTTCCCATTCTCTACAGGGTGAGTAAATTCTACGCCGGAAAGAATCCCTAATTTTTCTGGCAAGCCAACAAAAATCAAGTGACTAGAACTTAAATCACTTTCATTTACTTCCCCTACACTGACTAATTTTAAATTATAGTCATTGCCAATCATAGAGCCCAACCCGGCTACTACATTCATTGCAGCCTGAAGTTCTTCAGGAGCAGGAGAATCTGGAAGAATTAACAATGTATTATCTGGAACAATTGAATTCTCAAGGTAAAAAGGTGCGGGTAAGCGAGAAAGAGATAACAATGGGCTTGTTGATTCATATAACAAATCAAAGCTCGAAGAAGGTTTCAATGTAAGCACTGCATTCAAGTTATAAGTACAGCTCAACTGCGCATCAAACGTGATAGACAAAATATGTCTTCCATCTTCTCTTTTGGAGACAAGAGCTTCATCGGGAATAGAAAGTTGAACTGAGTAATTTCCGGTTGCATTTACCGGAACAGTACCAACCACCACTTCATTGAAACGAACAACAAAATTGGCATCGACAGAGGAGCCACCACCTGAAAGGCTGTCGAGATTCGCTGCATTTAGCACCGCATCAAAATTAATTGTAATGCTTCCACCAGGGGTAAGTTTCCAGTTTGGCGGAACGCTAAACAGAATTCGCGAAATTCCATAAGGGCTGAATAGACTCTTTTCAACAAACCCCAAATCAGCAAACGAAAAAACGGCCCTGTTATCCGTAATTTGCATCTCAGGCATAAGTTCAGAAAAATCATCGGACGCTACAGATTGAGCGAATACATGAATTGGGGTAGCCAAAAGGATACAAATTAACGCAATAAATACTATAGTCTTTATCTTCATGAGAGATACTCCAGCAACAAATCGTCAAAGAAAAACATCTTAGCCAAACGGGCGAACTTTATACATATAAACTTTAGTGCCCGATTCTAAGGAAACTTCCAACGCATTCTCGACCTGATTAACTAATACATTAACAGACTCACCGCCTTGGCGGTCTGCAAAACCAATATGAACATCAAGGTTTACATTAAGCTCCCCGCCAGCTTCCAACATAACGGGTTGATCCAGAATTTCCTGAATTCGTTCAAGCCTACTCATTGCAGATGCGCCATCCGTTGCGAGCAACAAAACACCAATTTGAAGTTTGGACCACCGGCCAACAATGTCATTTCCTCGCAGTTGGTATTTCAGCGTTTCAGTTACTCTACGGAAAATTTGGTTAATGTACACCTGGGGCAAAGATTCGTAAATTTCCTGAAGGCCATTAAGATGAATCACCCCAAGGGTAATGACTGCATCCGGTTGTTTCGCAATCTCCTCACGCACACGTCTTTCAAAATATATGCGCGTAAAAGCAAGCGATTCGTAATCAACTGTGTTACGTTGGGTAAATCGGTTTAATGTACTTGAAACCTGATCTCGGAAAATTGCCAAACCTACTCCGATAACCAGACCTATCAACAAAGCAAGAATTGCATCTTGCAAAGGACGCGGCTTACTAGGCTCTACAGGCGGCGCAGCTTTATCTAAAAAGTCAAACGTATATACCATATATAGTTTTCCAACATAATCAATGGCATATTGTCCAATACTATTTGCCAGCATTGCAGCAATCTCTGGATTAGGTCCTTTTACACTATAGCGAATAATATTGGCATCTGGAAGTAATGTTGCAGACGTAGTATACCCAATGAAATCATCTGGATTCTTACGCAACAACTGCAAGGCCCCTTCTGTAATTTGATAGCTATTCAAGACCTCTGCATATGTGGCGATAATAGACCTTTTATCCAAAGCCTCCAAGCTATTCACGACATCTCTATTGTCCGTATTTTGCAAATTAGGGCTAACAATAAAACGGGCAACAGCCTCATATTCAGGTGTAGCAAAATAAAATGAATACACAAGTGATGAATTAACCGCCACCAAGGCGGATATTAATATTAACCACCACCCTTTCTGGATTATTTTTAGATAAAAACGAATCTCCATAACTTCACTGCTCCCTTCAAACTATCAAACTAGGTGTTATAATTTTAAATTAATACTGGGTAGAAGTATACCATTCTTGAAACATTGAGTCTCTCAATAAACTAACCGATTTTACCTATCTTATTATCACTTTCCATGACCCAAAAGGGCTACTAATGAGTTTTCCAGACAACACAATTATTATCACATCTATATTATTACTAATAAGTTTCAGTTTCCTTGCATACATATTTATTGGTTACCCCGCAATCATATTCGGTCTTTCAAAAATATTTGGGAAAAGTGTAAAAAAGAATATTTTCTTTCCAAATGTCACCATAGTTATCCCAGCATTTAATGAAGAGGGTGTAATTAAAGAGAAAATTGAAAACACTCTTAATCTTAACTATCCCCCTAAAAAGCTGCAAATTATTGTATGTGATGATTTTTCCAGCGATCAAACCAGAGAAATTGTAAGATCTTTCGCATCAAAAGGTGTACTTCTGAGTGAAAGTCCTAACAGAGTAGGGAAAATCGGTGGTCTTAACCGGGCAATTCCGCTTTCTTCAGGAGAAATTTTTTTAATATCTGACGCCGATACATTAGCAGAACCAGATACATTACAAGAGTTGATTGCAAACTTTTCTGACGAAGAAGTTGGATGCGTAATTGCCCAGACTCACATGCTATCGTCAGAAAACAAAAGCGGTGAGTCTGGAGGATTGTACTGGAAATACGAATCTCTGATTCGGCAAAGTGAGAGCCATTTACATTCCACCGTAGCAGCTACCGGACATTTTATGGGTATACGAAAAAGTATCCTTCAACCGATTCCTCAAGACATCATCCTTGATGATTTCTATTTGGCTACGGCAACCATGCAGCAAGGGCTTCGAGTGATCTCTGAACCAAAAGCTACTGTGTGGGAACGGCCAACTACTTCCATGGAAGATGAGGTGAATCGCCGTCGCAGGATGACAGCTGGACGTTACCAAATTCTTGCTATGTGGAAAAGTTACTTATCAAAGCTTCCAAGATTGCTAAAATTTCAAGTAATCTCCCACAAATTTCTCAGGCTTGCAATTCCTCACTTCATGATTCTTGCATTGGTTTCCAATGTACTTTTGTACCTTGCGTTCGACACGCCAATTTTGCAAATATCAACAACTATGCAACAAGTGATATTTTTCATCCTAGCCCTGCAACTGCTTTTCTACTTCATGGCCTTAACAGGATGGTATCTTTCAAAAAATAATTACAAAAAATCCAAGTTATTGAAACTATGGACTATTCCCTATTATTTGTGCGCAACAAATTTCGCCAGTATCCTGGGGTTGTTCTGGTACCTGTCAGGTAAACGTACTGTACTGTGGCAACAAGCTAGCAGACGATAATCTCCCCATGGGTCACGAGAGAATAATGGAATTACAAAACAAGCCAAAAGTATTAATTTTGGATCTGTCCTTAAAATATGGCGGAGCGACTTCACGCATCCTTTCGTTGATGAGCCGCGCAGACCCTGAAACAATTGGTTTAGCAGCCCTCCAAGATAGCTTTATTAGTCAAGAGGCATTAAAACTTAATATCCCAACACATATTATCGGTCAAAGCAAAACAGACCTCGGCATTGGCAGAGGTCTTGCAGCTTTAATAGACAGAGAAGGGTACCAAGTACTTGATACACAAAACATTCAATCGAAATTTTGGGGAAGCATCGCCGCGCAACGAAAAAACATTGCATTAGTATCTACTATTAACAGCTGGTACGCCAATGAGCATGGCAAAGTTTCACTAAAAGGGAAAATTTATACTACACTAGAGCTCGCTACAAATTCCAATTTAGATCTTTATATCACCGTTTCGGAAAATGACCGTCAATCTCTTCTACGGTCAAATATCCCAAATGAAAAAATTGAACTTATATATAATGCAGTAAACGCAAACTCTCAAAACTTACCCAATAATACTGATCTGCGTAGACAATATTCAATTCCACAAAATTCCATTATCTGCATTGCTGTTGGCAGACTCGTAGCAATTAAAGGGTTTGACATTCTCATACAAACGGCCCACCTACTTGGAAAACAATTAAAAAATGTACATTTCCTCATTGTCGGAGATGGCCAATGTAAAGCAGAACTAGCAGACCAAGTGAACGCACTTGGAGTAAATAAAAGCGTCACCTTTGCTGGGTACCAAGATCATGAAACTGTACTATCGTTTGTAAAATCCAGTGACATATTCATTATGCCATCTCGCTACGAAGGTACACCTATTGCCTTGCTGGAAGCGGCCTCACTAGGCATCCCAGTTATTGCATCCAATGTTGGTGGAATACCTGAATTGGTTCAAGACCAAGTGCATGCACTGCTTATTCCTCCAGATGATCCACAATCGCTAGCCCAGGCAGTGAAACGCATTATTAATGACAAAAAATTAGCAGAAACATTAAGTGCGAATGCAGTTGAAAGAATAAAAGAAAAATTTAATATTGATAGACAGCTTGAATTAACATGGAGCGCATATCAAAAAGCGCTATCTTTTCATTTACAGGGTTTAAAACCCTCAACTTCTCACCAATAACACAGAGGCGAATATGTACTTATCCGGGCAACATGAAAACCCTAGCCAGGGCTCTTCCATAACAAAGAAAATAATCTCGCTGGCTTACAACACCGGCTTAATTCGAGCTGGGCGCCAACTCTGGGCAAATTCACTTACCGTATTAAATTATCATCGCATAGATGAATTGCAAAATAACCCTGACAATTTTCAGCCAAATATCAGCGCAACCCCAGCAGACTTTGACCAGCAAATGTCTTATCTTTCACATTGGTTTACAGTAGTTTCTTTACAAGATGTAACAAACTGGATCTTGAGAGATAAACCACTCCCGCGCTATGCAGCATTAATAACTTTTGATGATGGCTACCTGGATAACTATACAAATGCATTTCCAATTTTAAAAAAATATAATTTTCCAGCCGTTATTTACCTTACCAGCGGCCACATCGACTCAAACCGCCCATTTTACTGGGACCTGGTTGCTTATTGCTTTACCCACACTGAAAAAGACAAAATACTCTTCCCAGACGGCGTCGAACGAGGGTGGGCATCCCTTGATGACAAGAATCAGATTTCAAAGCAATGGATCGAATCCATGAAAATCCTAAAAGAGGATCAAAAACAACATTGGATATCAAAAATTCCTGAGAACCTAAATGTATCAATCCCCGATAATTATTTCAAGAATTTGATGATGAACTGGGAACAAGTCCGTGAGATGAATGCATCGAACATTGACTTTGGGGCTCACACAGTCACCCATCCAATCCTTACCCGAATTTCCCCAGAGCAAGTGCGCACAGAAATTTCAGATTCAAAGAAAAAAATTGAGCAAGAACTAGGCAAACCGGTTACCAGTCTTGCCTACCCTAACGGCATGAAAGCCGACTTTAACGACACAGTGATCAACCTCACAAAAGAGACGGGGTTCTCAACAGCATTTACACTCCTCAATGGCCCAGCAACATCAAGTGAAGTGAAAAAAATGCCCTATACCATACGTAGAAGCTTTATTTCACACAAACACAGTATGTCCCAATTCTCAACACTAATAAGCCCACTCAATCGGCTTCGAACTTCCTAATTTGACAGATCTTTATATTGATCAAGCATCTGCACGGCAATTGAGTCCCAATTAAAACGGGTGACAGATAAGTGGCGTGCATATCTTCCCATTTCAGCAGCTAGCGTTGGGTCGTTGATGACTAATGAAATCTTCTCTGCTAAGTCCGTAGCAGAATGAGGCTGAACCAAAAAACCGCTTTTGCCATCATCCACAACCTCAGGCAAACCACCCACTGCGGTTGCGATCACAGGCTTACCAAAAGTGTAAGCGGCCTGCAAAGAACCACTTTGAGTACTGCTGCGATATGGATACACCACAACGGTTGCAAGGTCCATTAAAGCCCCAATTTCGTTCAACGGAACGTAACGCAAATCCAAAATCACTTTATCCGCAATTCCAAAATCATTCAAAAGGTGCTTAATTCGGGCTGCGCTAACAAACTTGGTTGGGTATCCCGCAATCACCAGCTTCGCATCACAGGAATG
>CAZHOX010000009.1:20903-28993 GCA_964534345.1 uncultured Anaerolinea sp. | reverse complement strand
CGCTAACAAACTTGGTTGGGTATCCCGCAATCACCAGCTTCGCATCACAGGAATGTACCGCCAAAGAAAACGCTTCAATTAAATCCTCTACCCCTTTACTAGGCGCAAGTAATCCAAAAAATAAAATCACACGTTCTTGTTCCATTAACCCATAACGCGAACGAAGATTCACATCCTGCACAGCAGCTTGGATTCCTGTCAACCATTCTGAATTCCCATGAGGAATGGAAATTGCAGCATCTTTATTTACAGAATGAAAGAGTGACAAAAAGCGTGTACGGCTATCTTCTGAAAGAAAAAATATTTTTGAGAAAGAGCGATAAGCTCTGGCATCCAATCGATACAAAAACCTAGAAAAAAATCCTGCCCGCTCCCTACTCTCAAACTCATGGCACATCTGACTCAAACCAACAGAAGCACTACGCTTCAATAACAGAACGAAAAAAGCCTCAAATGGATATTCAAAGCGGGTAAATTGGATCCAATCAGGCTTGGATTTGAATAAATACCTTGTTAAAGATATCCATGCGGACAATACACGAACGCCTCGCACTACCCGACGCATGTTCCTATACAATTTGCTGATACTTCGCCGAATCAAATTCAAGTCTGCGCTGGCTGGGTGTTCATCAAAACTCTTCCATAATTTAAGCATTTTTAAGACAGTAAAATTATGCGGCATGGAAGACAGCTCATACTCAGTTCCAGTAATCAGAGTCACATCTGCGCCAGCGCTGGCCAGAGCATTACACAACTGATAATCAAAATGGACCAAACCGCCACCATTCATGGGTTGTACAACTACGATGCGCATTTTATTTTCCATAAGATTTAATTAAATTTCGATACAAGTTTTGCAGCTTTTCAACCTGAACACGAACATCAAATTTTTCTTCAACAATTCGCCTGCCAGCATATCCCATCTTAGAAAGAGTCTCTGGATGTTGGATCAGATCATTACAGACACTAGCTAGCTGCTGTGGGTTAGCAGGGTCAACCAATCTTCCATTCACGCCATCTTCCACCATTTCTGGAACACCGCCAACTCGGCAAGCAACAATAGGAAGGTAAGCAGCCATGGCTTCTGCAAGAACGGTAGGAAGGGCCTCGGTGAGAGTGGGAAGGATAAATATATCACTTGCTGACATAAGCGCAGGCACATCTTTTCTTGCACCGGCAAAAATAACCCGATCACGTACACCGACTTGAGATGCTTCTTCCATCAATGCATCCTGATAATCTCCACTCCCAGCTATTAGATAATACAAATTGGGATTTGCAGAAAGAATTTCAGGAAGAGCACGGATCATATATTGAATTCCTTTAAGTTCGCGCAATACTGCAACTGTAATTAAAACTGTTGCAGCGGAGGGAATATTAAATTCGTCCAAAACAGCTTCACGGTTCGATCGAGGCGAGGTCGGGAAATGAGAAATATCTATTCCATTGTATATCGTACATGTTTTTCGATCAGATAATCTTCCAACTTCCTTATGGAATTGGCGGGCCTCATCAGAGACGGAAATAATCATGCTGAAAAAATGCCTGAGACAAAAATATTCCACTTCCTGATGCATTCTTGATTTAAGCCCCATATCTTGCGAGGGCATAGTGTGAAGTGTAGATACGCTGGGTAACCGCATACGCTGGGCAGTTATGCCACCTAGAATATCACCTAATTCCAGCTGGGCATGTATCAAGTCAGCTTTGACGTCTTTTAGGTAAGCTGTAATTCGCGAGATTGCGGTTAAATCCCGCATGTAAGGTACGGGAATTAGGTCAACGGGGATACCGAGCGCTCTCAGGTCATCTGCTATAGGGTTCCCATTTCTCACCTGAAAAACACCAACCCGCACTGAGAACAATTGTTTATCAATATTTGCCAAAATAGGAATCATTAAACGTTCTGCTCCGCCCCAACCTAATCCATCAATTAGGAATACAATATTAAATTTTCTTGCTTCAGAGCTATTGATAGATTCGTCTTTCATATACCAAGCCTATTCGTTAATTTTTATTAGTTCAGCAAACAGAAAACGCCAGATCAGATCATTCTCTTGATCAACGCCAAGGTCCATGCTGGCACGCACGGCTTTCTCAATGCAACACTTTAACATTCCTGAGCGAGGGGGTAATAACGCATAACGATCCGTCTCTCCAAATGCAGCTAGATACGAAGGAATTATATTGCTCTGCCAGGCAATAAGAGTTTCAACTGCGCCACGTGCCCTCTCCGCCCGTGTCCATTCTCTTGGCGCAGTAGCAAGTGAGGCTGCAAGTAGAAATAAATAAACATCTAAACTAGCATCGGTTGACCAATGAGCATATTGCCAATCTATAAAGACCAATTTTCCATATTTTTCACCACGGATCATATTTCCATGCCAGAAATCACCTTGCAGCAATATCTTATGGCTGGCCTTCAAATTATTATTTGCGACCTCGTTTATGAGGTTATCAACAAAGCCTAGCTCCTTATCTGTCAAGGAGTGCATTTGCTTAAATTTATCTGCTTTTTTTTGAAAATCAGAAACAGGGCGGTTATTGTCAACCAATTGTCTTGCTGTCCGATCGAGAATGTGGCGCAAAGATCTTGCGACATCTATCGCAAGCATACGTATTTGTTCTGGTTTTTTCCAAATCATTTTTCCAGTAGCCCGAAGTAAATTTTCACCACGGACATAAGTTGTAATCATTACAGGCTGACCCTGCAATGATGTGTATGAAATGGGCTGTGGAAGGTGGTGTACTGCATCTGGCAAGCCAACCAAGCCATATACTTCCTCCAAGCGTTCATATTCAACCCGAATAACCCACTCATCTTCAGGCAAGCGGGGGATTTTCGCAACAAGAGTAGGAAATGCCTCACTATTTTTAAATCCAAAAAACACTATGCATTCATGAGCGTCTGCACTGCCGTTAGAAAGCATTACCCAATAATAAGCATCCGAAGCAAATTCTTGGTTTCCAAGCAGCACAGAAGATACATGAGATGTTAGATCATCGACAAAAGACATAATAGTATATTAAACCTTATTAGTACTTATTGTTTGATTGTAAATCATTGCTGATCGCTTTATACGATGTTAGATTGCCACAGTTGCAGCAACAAAATATGCGGGAAAAAAGTTAGAAAACAGCACTGCGGCAAAAGGAGATGCCATTAAACGCAAAAGCAGGTTTGGTACTTTGTGGGCATATCGGTGCCTTACAATAAACCCAATTGCTCTCGGCGTTAATGGAAATACATACTCCGGAACATGTTGATCTGGAATAGCGCCATAAATTTCTCTTATAGCATAGCCAGTCTTTTTAAGTATTTTTTTGATTTGCCAAAGGTACGAGTAACCAGAGGTTGTTTTTCTTGAAAATAGCTCATTTGCAAAGCTAATAAAAAGAGCGCCACCAGGGCGAATATACTTCTTTATAAAACCAAATATCTCAAGTATTTCAGCATCGTTATTTGGCAAACCATTTGGATAAACCACTATATCAAAAAAAGAAAGGAATTGAGATTTCATTCCCAATTCGCTATATGTCAGTATATTGGATTGAGGTGAATTATCGCCAAGATCAGCTATCTGTGGCTCATGATCTGTACAATAAAAAACTTCTGAGAGCCCCAGATTCATCAGATAGCGTTGAATGTGTCCACATCCACGCCCAATAACAAGTATTTTACTTTCCGAAGTTATTGGTAATAAAAATCTCCAATCAAGGCTATTTTCAGGAAATACAGCAGGCGAATTTTGCATGATTATTGCCACTTTACGTTATAGTGGAACTCCCACTTTTCGTAAAAGGTGGGTTAAGTTTTCTCTCTCCAAAAACCACAGAACAACCAAGTACCCTACGGCGCCCGCTAATATAACAATTACTAACTGGATAAGAGGAACAACATTTACAGTCAGCATTAAAGCAAGAAATGCTAATATTAAGAGCACTACTCCACCAGCTACAGATGACTTAAGTTCCTTAAGGATCGAAAAAATAGAAATATTAATAAACCTTGTCGCCACTGTCAAACTTATCGTTCGGCGAACTAAAACAGCAATCAACTGTCCCCATGCAATGCCAATTAAACCAAACCGAGAGCTTAATAAAAGAGTTGGAACAACAACGATCAAATTTAAAATTGTAAGTTTAAATAAAATATCGGGGCGACCCACTGCCTTATAAATATCTCCAATGTGGTATCCAATAGAATATACCCAAGAATAAATTGCCAACACACGCAAGAGAGGGATTACATCCAACCATTGCTCTCCAAAAACTACTCGAACAATTGGGTCAGCAGCCACAAACAAACCGAACGAAATCGGTACTGCTATTATTTGAATAATCCGAACAGATGTCAGAAAGCCACGCCGCATTTCATCAGGTTTATCCTGTATGGAAGAAAAAGCAGGAAAAATAACCCCCCCCATCACCCATAAATTTCCAACTAAAAGCATTTCAGGCAATCGAAAGGCCAGGGTATAAATACTTAATTGAGAAAGACCAAATAATTTACCCGCAATGGTGTAGTCAATATTATCGCTAAAAACGCTTAATATATCCCCAGCCACAACGGAAGAGCCAAATTTCATCAAAGAGCCTGCTATATCTCTATCAATCATTAACTTTGGACGCCATGAAACAACTACCCAAGCCAAGATCACGGAAACTAAAGTCCCTAGTAATTGTCCAAAAACAAGCGCCCACACTCCAAATCCAGCAACAGCAAATCCAATAGAAGCTATACTCTTTACTAAGGTGTTCCCCATATCTGGAATGAACTTCCGCCGGTAGTCCAGTTCTCGCATTAGCCAAATTACGTGGACTGCGCCAAAAGCATTTATTGCAAATGATACGCCCAGCCAGCGAAGCACTGGTGCAACCAACGGGTCATTAAAATATTGTGCAACCCATGGAGAGCATAAATAGGTAACAATTGAGAGAAAAAAGCCAAGAATGATATTGATGGTAAATACTGTATTTGCCGCACGGTCAACATCAGTTCTCCGTTGAATTAAAGCAACCCCAAGGCCAAGATCCTTGAACACAGAGAGGTAATTAATAGCAATAACGGCAACTGAAACCAAGCCAAAGTCATCTTTGGTTAACAGGCGAGCAAGAATAGCTGTGGTAACCAGCGTCCCGCCTTTACCAAGTCCATATGTAAGAAAATTCCAAACGATACCACGCCCGGCTTTGCGAGTAACACTCTCGCCTGTGTTTTCGGGTGTAGCGCTAGTTAAGTTGTTGGTCAAGCTAATAGCTCCTGTCGAGCAGAATGATGTTGATTATCAAGATATTCATATAGTATTTGGACTAGTGACAGAGCTAAGGCAATTAGCATCCATAAAAAGCGAATATACGCACCATGTAAGAAGATAGCAGCAAAGAGGTATCCAATAAGCGAAACCTGCATAGCAGAAATATGAGAAGACCACTCATCAAAATATTTTGTTTTTCGTAATTCAGCTTTCATATTCGAAAGCATCGAAAAGAGAAAAAATACAATTCCCATAAAAGACAGAAAGCCGAAAAGCCCTGTTTCTGAAAGAATTTCAACATATAAAGAATGTGCCTCGCGTTGTTCTGTTCGTACCTCCAGCCCAATAATTTGAGCATATTTTTGGTAATTAACTGGATAATTTGCAGCACCGACACCCAACAGAGGGTGGTCTGCAAACATAGTAAACCCAGTCAATATTTCACTAGTTCTGCCTCGAAACGAAGCCTCTTCATATACTGCACCTTGATTATCAGATGAAAGCGCTGTAATTGTTTGGAAACGCTCCACATATTGCGCAGGCAATAAAGGTAGAGCCAATATCGCAACAGCCGCAACAGAAAAAACAGCCACAGCATTAAATCTTGTAAAAAAGAACACGATTAAAAATAACACAACCAAAAAAGCTAAATACCCACCCCTGCTAAACGTATTAAGCAATTCCACTAATAGAATTACAAGTATGCCAACATAAAGCAATTTGGCCTTTGAAGATCCATATAACATCCTGAAAATCACAAAAGGTATGGCTGCTACTAAAACCTGTCCCCACATATTAGGCTCATTAATAGGTCCCGCAACACGATTATCTGTATCAATCCGTGCAAGGTTAAAAAATGTCTGGCTATAATTTCCACTAGCCAGTTGAACAAGCCCCAACGCACTCAAAGCAGTCATCACCAATATAACAATCAAAATTGCTGTCTTCCATTCTTTTGGTCGTCTAAGGCAAAATAAAATACAGTAAATTATGACAATGTCTTTGGCAAGATCAACAATTCGCTCTACAGTAAGATCGCGATCAGAGGCAACCAAAATACTTGCTATTACAGCAAAAAGATATATAAACAAAAAGATTTCAACACGCATGGTCTTTGGGCGATGTAATGGGATTTGTCCAACATAATAATTCCTCACCAAAATAGCCACAAACACCACTGCAACGAGTGGTTTGATAACTCCAGGAAGTCCATTATCAGTAAATGAACGCGAAATATTAGAAAAAACAGCAATTAATAAAATATTAGCACCAAGACTTGGATTAATAAGAATAGACATCACCATAGCAACCCCCATCAATCCTAAGAGGGCAAAGGTGCCAATTGATTCACCTGGGTCTGCAACTGCAGTTGCCGCAAGTGCTGAAAGCAATACGGCAAGAAAAACATAGGGGTAGTCTCTTCTTAATATCATTCTTAAGTCCTTGTCTACGGATAATACATAAAACTTCAATTTGCATCATACGAATCGCAAAAATTATTTTTTAATTCCAATCCAATACTACATACCAATCTTTGGGAATATTCATCAACATATTTTTAGACCAAACAGCATCATCCCAATTCGCCGTCATATTCCCTTCTGCATAAGTCTTGGGATGACCGCTATTATCAACAATAAAACCTCCAAACTCTTGCATATTTAGGGCCCATACAATACACCCTTTCACATTATTACAGGCGGTAGAAATTTCTTCAATGGACACCTGTGGTTTTATTGCAAGCCGTGCTCCTTCAGGAAGGTCAAATTGAGAAAATCCCTCTCCATCTGTTTTACTAAAAGGTAAAATAACTTCTGGCCACCCATTGGCATTACAAATTTCTGGTGCACATGGATAATCATAAGCAATCGTCACGGCATGACCAATTTTCCCCCTTTCTACTTCACAGGGACGAATAATACCTGCCAACGAACCGATTCCTGCACCGCGGTGAGCAAATCCCTTTGGCGGGACACCTGAATTCTTAACACTATAACGATAGACTCCACCTACAGACCAAAATCCCTGATCGTCTATTTTTCCATTAACCATCCCCCACTCTTCGCCAGTATCCAGGTTAATAATTACCAATTCTCCGTCCGTACCCGGAGCAGGTCTAGCATCAGCAGGAAGAGGCAGCAATACAGTACCACCTTGCTCACCATACTGGATTTCGACATCAGAGAAGGCATCACGAAAACTTCGGTTTTCCCAGAGAGTAACTGGCATTAGTTCCGTGTTGTTATCTACAAAATATATATTAGGCGCATATTGGCTTGTATCTGATCCAATCCACGAATCACTAGAAAAAAAAGCATCCAACATATGCTCGCTTAATGGGTGAACACGTATAGAATTCCAGTCAATTGGAGTATTCCAAATCGAATCAGATGTATAGGGTAACGCACATTGAAGAAGTTCCATCGGGTCCTTCAACGGAGTTATTGAAAGATTAGAAGATGGATCTATCTCAGGTGTCAACACATGGGAATCGTTCGCCACAGACGTTTCAGGAGGATAAACTCCAGTTCCGCAAGCAGTCAAAAAAATCGGACCCAAACAAAGAATTCGTAACAACTTATTCAATCCCAACACCACCTCCTTGAGATGGTGCAGTACGCCGAAACACATCCTTTAGTTTCCTTAGCCAGGTTGCAATGACCGGAAAAGACTTCAAGCCTGACTTTGTACGCCTTATACCTAATTCGAAATAGTATCGAATTGGACTACGAAATAATCGAAGCCAATAGACAGGTTGCGAATCGGTGGCAAGGCTAGTTTTATATGCAGCATCACCGGCAAGGAAATCATAATACATAAGGCCATTTTTCG
>CAZHOX010000009.1:0-20803 GCA_964534345.1 uncultured Anaerolinea sp. | reverse complement strand
GTTTTATATGCAGCATCACCGGCAAGGAAATCATAATACATAAGGCCATTTTTCGCATTATGCATTATAGAAAAATAATGAGACACCATACCTGGCCTATAAATATTACCGGGGAGGTAATTTAAACCACTCTGATAAAAATACACCCTGCCATTAAAAATAAAATTGTACAAAATCCCAATCACCATGTTGGCACTAAATATTTTCAGTATCTGAATTTCTCCAGCATCAAAACGTGAAGAAATAAGTTCATTATGAAATTGAAGAAGGTATTCGTTCGAAAATGCGCCAGCCCTACCTCTGCTTTGCCACTCTTTTTGATGCAAGGTAACCATTTCAGAAAACAACTCTCGTGCCTGTTGTGCATTCTTTGCCTCTACAACTTCAATTTTTCCATTTTTTTCATACTCCTTAATGGAACGTCGTATTTGGCTACGCTTATTTGAACTAATCAAACGCAAATAATCCAAGTCAGATATTCTAACTTGTTCAAGGTTTACACCACAAGCTGGGGATTCTTCATCCACTAAAACCCATGCTGATTTTTTCTCGGAAGCAATTAATCCATTTGTTTCATTAATAAAAGAAAATGCCAGTCCTGGCAGTAAAAATTCATTCCAAGAAATATTTTCAACTGCGATTATTAAATCGTCAATGGACATTTGAATAGATGGATCTTTAAGTATTCCGTTATATTCTATATACAATTCGTCAAAGTAAGAAGAACCTGTTGAATTTAAAGACAAGGTACGGGAAGGAAAAACGCCAAATGTTTTTTTTGAAACCACACCAACAAAAAAAGAAACCACCGGTTCATCCTGCTGAAATCCAACAACAAAGCGAACATCGGCTTTACCCACAAGGCTATTTATCCATGTCGAAATCCATCCCCATGAAAGAAAATAATGTTGAGTATTTTTTTTGAGCATGGCCTCCCAATATTTTTCCACAAGGGAAATTTCCTGGAAAGGATCAAAAAAAACATATTTAGTTTGGTTAGTATGATTCAAGAATCCACCGTTTTTAAGTAATAAATAAAGCAGCTACTATTCGTGCTGGCTATCTAGATCAATATAAAGAACACTATAAACTGAAAAAAGAGCGGCAAAAGCAAAAAGCAGGCTATAGTTGCTCTCTTTCACCTCTTGTACTGCCTGCACAAAAGGTAAAGATACTAAGTCGAAAACATATTTGTCTACATACAATAACTTGGCAACCTTTGCCCAAAAATAGTTTAGAAGAAAAAGTGTCCCAACGCCAAAATGAGTAATAGGCAACAGGCGGCTTGCTATTTGGCGCACTGGTTTATACATTGAAGCAAATGGCACAACAACTGCTAAAAACAACCAGAGTAGGTCAAATAAAGTTTCAAATGGTACCCCGTATCCGGCAATAACAATATTGTGCACCGTTATCTCGCCTTGATTATTAATTTGGCGTAGAGATTCAGGGGTTTGAATATGAAATATTCTTTGGCCCCAACTAATTTCTTCGCCTGCAGCAAAAAAAAATAGAGCAGCCAGGCCCAAAAGTGCCAATTTTTTCAAAAAAAACAATCTATCTTTAGATTGTAATAAACGTATCTTCCAAAATCCATAAAAATATATCAAAGACGCTAGAAAGAATGTAATTGCCCCAACATTTTCAAAGTAATGATCTTCCGAAAGAAAAAAAGCGCCTGCCTGATTTCCAAACGAAAGTACCTGATATCCAGCAACTATATATATTCCAGTTACGATATAGAAAAGTGGGGATTTAAATACTTTTTCAATCATTATTCCTCCAAAAAAAAAAAATTAATGTGCCCCACGTTGTTTAAAAACAGCAAGGACTGTCATAAATAAGATGCAGATATCAAACCATAATCCGGCACGTTCGATATAAGTAATGTCAAGACGTAAGCGATCATCAAATTCCAGCTGTGCTCTACCTAATATCTGCCACAATCCTGTCAGACCAGGCGTAACATCCAAACGTTCGGTATGCCACAACTTATATGTTTCTGACCCAAAAGATGTTGGGCGTGGGCCAACCAAGCTCATTTCACCCTTAAGAACATTTAGCAATTGAGGTATTTCATCAAGACTTGTCTTGCGCAATATCTTTCCTATTTTTGTGATTCGCGGATCGTTTGTAATCTTAAAATCAGGCCATTGCAATTCGTTTAAGTGCATATAAGTCTGTTTCAATTCTTCAGCATTTGGCACCATGGAACGAAACTTATACATACGAAAACGCTTTCCGCCTCTTCCTGTGCGAAGCTGTGTAAATAAAGCAGGAGCACCAGGAGATGTGATTCGAATAATCAAAGCGATCACAACCATTAAGGGAATCCAAAATGGCGCCGTTAAAATAGTAAGCGTTAGGTCAAAAAGACGCTTAGCAAACAGATAAGCACTGCCGGTAAAAATTCTTCTCTCCGGAACAAACTTCCTTACCCAACCCTCCGAGGTATTTCGAATTGGGTCCATACCAGTTGACATATTAACTTGCCTACTCATCGCTACCTGCAGTTATCTTCTTTGACATAGACTGACCAAGGCGTTTTTGTGCAGTTTGTAATAAATCATCAAATGTAAGCGCCTCATCGGGGAAAGCCGCACTGCCCCAATCGATATCAGTATTAAGGCTTTCATCTACTGCGACAGCAATTCTCTCAGCCAAGACAGGCATATTATTGGAATCTGTCTCCGGGCATAAGATAACAAACTGTCCATCTTTATCACGAAGGACCAAATCAGTATTTCTGGCAAGACCGCTCAAAATATGGCTGATCTTTGCAACAGCAAACCTTTCGATCATATCGCTTTCAAGGGATTTATAGTCTTTCAAAACCATTTTATTTTTTTGTTTATTCAAACGAATGGTCAAAATAGATAATGGATGATGATACCTGCGGCTTCGGGTAATTTCAGCCGAAATTAAATCACGTGCATCCTGAATATCTCGCGCACGGTTTGGGTAAGCGCTGGAGGATAATCCATCCAATGTCGCATCCAATTGTCCGATCCTTTTTCCAACATCGTAAGTTAACCCAGCAGAAATAACAACCAGCAAAAGTTGGATAGCCTGCACCTGAATAGGTCTGGTATCCTTCGAATAAAACATCCAGGCAAGATATACGATCACCCAAAAAAGAATGACCGTGTAATAAGAAATTTTGACTCCCCTTCGGATAAGGTTCCCAGTGATCATAAGCTCAGAAAACACAATTATGGCGATCAATATAAAAAATGCCGGGTTAAAATTAATGACACTTGACTGGAAAGAATCAATATTGGCGATACCCAAAACGCCAATGACATATGAAATTAATATCGTAATAGATAATTTTAAATCACTCATGAAAAACACCGCCTACAAAGAATAAGACCTGACAAATTCAATTTAACCATATTTACAGTAGATATTTGGGTAAAGGAATTAGATTTAATGCTAATACAATTTTAGCACGAAAGCGACAGTTTCACTCTTTTTAAAGGGACAATTGAAATTAAACTGTAAAAAAACACAGAAAACAATATCATTGAATGGCTAACAAGGTACTCTTCAGAAAATTAGTTGCTAAAATGATGTTAAAAGGTATCTCAATTTGTAAGAAGTCCAGCAGTAATATCATCAAAACCCAGCAATGGCAAATCCGAGCGAGAACTCACATAAACAGACATAGTGTGATTACGCGTTGCCGAAGAAATCAGGAGATGCCTCAGCAGTGTAAGTAGGGAAGATTAAAAACCGTGGACAGATAAAATAAACCCCACGGAAAAATAACAAAACTTAGGAGAACTACCTTGAGCGACTTATACAACACAAATCCATCGCAGATCGTAATGTACGCAACCGAATATTGCCCTGATTGCCACCGAGCAAAGGCATTCTTCGAAGCCAACAAAATTGAATATTTACGTGTTGGGCTTGAAGGTAACGAAGAGGCTACTCAATTTGTAATGAACATAAATAATGGCAATCGAAGCGTCCCAACAATTATTTTCCCAAATGGATCCGTACTTGTTGAACCGAGTTGGGGAGAACTTCGAGAAACAATTGAGAAGATTTCCCAATAAAATAAATATAGCATTATCACCATCCTAACAGCAGCCTATTATTTGGCAAAAAGATAAAACAGGCTTCTTTCTTCGCTTATTTCACCGGTGTATAATAAGTGAATGAAGAAGTTTGTTTATTTTATTTTATTAACAATAGTGATCACCGCCTGTGATGTTTGGGGTGTGGCCCCCCAAACCTTTCCTGTTTGGACATCTGTTGCCTCTTTTACCCCTGGTATTGTCACACCCACGCCCTTCATCATTCCTCCACCCATTTTCGTAGCTACGTCAACTCCATCCTCTAATGTAACAGTGATCTCACCTGTCACCCCCGAAAATACCCTCACCCCGACTCCAACCGCTACATTCACACCCATCCCGCCAACAACAACCTTCACTTCTGCACCCGTTCAATCGGTAAACCTTGTCATACTAGGATGCAACACCAGCATAGATATAACACATGGTATGGGAGAAGTAACTAACGCCTTCGTCACAGTACAAAACAACGGCACCATAGACCTGCCGAACACCTGCGCCATCCTCCGTGCCATTGACGAAGACCGTGACCATCCTGATAAAAAGGTTTGCGTCAACAGCCTTCCACCTCTGAACCAGGTGAACCTAAAATTGACTGTCGACTCCCAATACAGAGTGGACACGATCATTCAAGTAGACGTTACCTCAAATGAGGTCACTCTGTTGCGTTTGGATAAACAATCCTGTAAAGATATTAGCTTCTTTGGCGGCGCACCATCCGACATAGGCGTAATAAAACCGGTTACACCCTAAACCATATCGTTTCCACTGGGGAAACAAGCCCAAATTCACGTTTTTCCTTGTATAATAAAAATATGGCACTCCCTCAACCTGAACAACAAACTCCTCCTCCACCTCCGCAACTCACCCCAGAACAGATTGCCGAGTTACGCGAACAGGAACGCAAACAAAAGACTCTTGTTGCAAGTATCATTGCTGGCGTAGTATTGATCCTTGTTCTCTTGGGCGTTGCAATTTACTTCTTAATGCAACCCTCTGCCCCAACAGACAAGATTCGAGACGTGTTCATCATCGTAGTTGCGCTTGAATCGCTTGTAATTGGCGTTGCCCTGATCGTACTCATTGTGCAGTTAGCCAGCCTGATCAATCTTCTGCAAAATGAAGTACGCCCCATCTTGAACGCCACTAACGAAACAGTAAATACCTTGCGCGGCACCGCCGAATTCCTGGGTGAAAATGTAGTAGAACCAGTCATCAAGCTCAATGGTTATCTGGCTGGCTTAAAGCGTATGTTAGAATTGTTGGGTGTCAAGCCAAAGTAATAAATGGTGATATTCACCTCAATCAACCATCAAAAATCAAAGGAGAAATACCATGTCTGACCGTGATGAATTTGGAGCCTTTCTTGTAGGATTTGTAGTCGGCGGCCTCACCGGCGCTGTTGTAGCATTGCTCTTTGCACCCCAATCCGGCGAAGAAACTCGCGCCCTGATCAAGGATAAATCCATTGAACTGCGTGACCGCGCCTCACAATCTGCCGAAGAAGTTCTCGCTCGCGCCGAAGCTGCCGCAGCCGAAGCCCGCACCCGCGCCGAGGAACTCACCAAAGAAGCCAAACAGCGCGCTGCAGAACTGGCTAACGAAGTCCGCGAACGCGGCAAAGGCGCAATGGAAGCCGTGCGCAAAACCAAAAAAGACGGTGGCGAAGCCACTCCCGTGTAATCAAAAAAGCACAAAGGGCAAGGGTTTGACTTCAAAGTCAAACCCTTGTTTTATTTATGAACCTCATCCAACGCTTCATGCGTTTCTTCTTTCACATGCTCTATCACCCATTCGCGTTCACCTACGACCTCGTAGCTGCGGCAGTTTCATTTGGCGATTGGAAAGACTGGGTCTACACCATTCTCCCCTTCATCAAAGGGACTCGCATCCTGGAGCTTGGGCATGGCCCCGGGCATTTGCAGCGCCTCCTTCTTGACCGTGGGCTGGTCGCTGCTGCGATAGACGAATCCACACAAATGGGCAGGATCGCCAAACGCCGCATTGGCTCATCCCACAGACTGACACGCGGCCTCGCCCAAGAGTTGCCCTACCAAAGCGGAATATTCGACACCATCATCTCCACCTTCCCAACAGACTACATTTTTCAAAAAGAGACTCTGTCAGAGGTAAAAAGATGCCTTTCGGACGGAGGCAGGCTCATCGTCCTGCCTGCGGCGTTCCCAAAGAGTGGATTCCTCAAATGGCTGTACAAAATCACAGGCGAGAGTCCAGCCGCTTTGACAGAATCCATCAAAGTAAGAAGCCTGCAACCATTTCTCAACGCAGGTTTTCATGCAGAAGTTGAAATAGTTGAAGTAAAATCCAGCAGGTTATTAATAATTGTCGCTGTGAAAAAATAAAAGGATATTTACATGCTAAAAAAATTACGTGAACCGGTAAACAGTCTCACCCATTGGGCAGGCGCAATCCTCGGACTTGTCGGATTGATCGCCCTTCTCATTGTCGGTTGGAGTACACCTGCAAAGGTTATCTCATTGGCAATTTATGGCGTCAGCCTGATCGCCATGTTTTCTGCCAGCGCCACCTATCACATGGTGCGTGTGAAAGACAAAGTTTTAGAGATCTTCCGCAAAATTGACCATGCCGCTATTTTTCTTTTGATCGCAGGCACCTACACTCCGTTCTGTGTAAACGCCTTCACTGGCTTTTGGAAGTGGGGCATGTTGAGCATCATCTGGTCTCTGGCGATCATTGGAATCGTGGTGAAGGTTTTCTACATTGGTGCGCCGCGCTGGTTGAATGCAGGCATCTACGTTTTCATGGGCTGGCTCTGTGTCACTGCCAGTGGACAGTTGCTCGCCGCGCTCCCCACCTGGGTATTTGTATGGCTTATCATTGGCGGCGTGGTGTACACGCTGGGCGCAATCGTATATTCCACAAAGATATTCAACTTTAAACCCGGGGTGTTCGGCTTTCATGAAGTCTGGCACATTTTCGTTTTACTTGCAGCGGCGGCGCATTTTGTAGCAGTGCTTGGGGTGGCGCTCTAAATTTATCAACTCAGAGTCCGCAAGCAAAACTTGCGGACTCTAAAAAATAAGTCAGGGAGTTTCAAACAATGTTCTTCGGCTATGACCTCAAAGAAATCTTCACCTTCCCATTCAAAGATGCAGACGCTCGTAAATACCTCCTCATCGGCGGTTTAATTTCGATTGCAGCATTTTTCATTCCCATCCTCCCATATTTTATATTGTACGGATATGCCGTTATCCTCGCAAAACAGGTCTTAAATGGCGAAGCTCCGCACATGGTTCCATGGGAAGATTGGAGCGGCATGTTCAAAGACGGCGCAAAATTATTTGGCATCCGCATGATCTTCTCTCTCCCCATTCTTATCTTTGCCATACCGCTGATGATCGGTGGAATTGCAATGCCATTTATTGCCGAAGGGATAGACAGTGGAAGCGCAGAAACTTTCATAGCAATCTATACCCTCGTTATGCTGGGAAGCATGTGTATTATCATCCCGCTATCCATACCGCTTGCCGTCATTATTCCAGCAGCAGAAATGCACAACGTGGATAAAAACGATTTCGCAGCAGCATTTCGTTTCAAAGAATGGTGGCCGATTCTGCGCGCGAACCTCGGCGGCTTCATTGTTGCATTTGGCATCTGTTATGCAGCCTCTATGATCTTTGCCATTGTTATGCAAATCCTTTTCGCCACGATCATCTTTGCCTGCCTCGGATTCATCCTTATCCCCGCCATGACGATCTACATCACCCTGATAATGTATGTCACGATAGCACAAGCATACAAGGTTGGCAAAGAAAAGCTGGCACAAACAGAACTTGCCCCACAAGCAGCATAAACCATGCGCCCTTTAGAAATTACCTTACCGGTACTCCTGACAATTTATTTGATCTGGCCGCACCCACGCCCAACATTTATTCGATTTGTGCCTGCAAGCGCGTTGATTCTTGCTCTCGTCCATGCAGGGGTGGAAGGCTATCGCTGGCAGATGATTCCGCTTTATGCACTGACCTCTTTGCTCGTGATTAGCAGCCTGATAAAAATTAATAGCACAACAGATTGGCCTACTCTCGCCTCAACCCTGACCTTGATCCTGCTTGCGCTTTCAACAGCAGTTCCTACGCTGCTGCCTGTTCCCAAGATTCCCACCCCCAGCGGACCGTATCAAATCGGTACATCCATTTATGAAATGACAGACCCTTCCCGCCAAGAACTTTATTCTGGCAAAGAAGAACCGCGCCGCTTTATGGTTCAGGTCTGGTATCCGGCTGATGTGAAAAAGACAGACATTCGCGCTCCGTGGATGTCGAATGCAAAAATCTATGCTCCGGCCATTGCAACTTACATTAACCTGCCATCCTATTTTCTCGACCATCTTGCTTTAGTAAAAATCCCAGCATATCAAGATGCCCAAGTTACCACAAGTGAAGGCGGCTTTCCCGTCATTCTCTTTTCTCATGGCTGGAATGGATTCAACGCGCAAAATACCGGACAAGCTTTGGAACTGGCGAGTCATGGCTATGTTGTGGTTGGAATTCAGCACACGTATGGCGCGGTTATCACCGTTTTCCCTGATGGAACCGTTGCGATGAACAACCCAAAAGCTTTGCCTGAGGATGACAAAGACCCAAACTATGAAGTCGTAGCCCGGGTGTTGGTCGATCAATGGGCTGGGGATATGTCCTTCGTGCTGGATCAATTGTCAGTTTGGGAAAAAGAGGCGGGCAATCCCTTCGATGGCAAATTGGATTTGGAGCGTGTCGGAGTTTATGGTCATTCCACAGGCGGCGGTGCGGCCATCCAATTCTGTGGAGTGGATTCGCGCTGCAAAGCCGTGCTCGGCATGGATCCGTTCATGCGCCCTGTCTCTGCCGAGGTAATCGAAAACGGTGTTTCTCAACCATCGTTTTTTATGTTCAGCCAGGGCTGGGCAGATTTGACGGATAGCAAAAATAACCAGCTCTTCAATCAGTTCTTCCCGAATGTTTCAGACAGCCGCGGCGTGATCAGTATTGATGGAACAAAACATTATGATTTCAGTGACCTGCCATTGCTTTCGCCCATTGCCCCGCAGCTTGGATTAAAAGGCCCATTGAGCGGCAAGACGGTTATAAAAATCGTGAACACCTATTTGCTGGACTTTTTTGAAATGACCTTGAATCACAAAACATCGAATCTTTTTGATGGCAGCTTCACAACTTTTGAGGAAGTTAAGGTGAAAAAATGAAAAACCTAAATAAACGTAAAGCATCTGGAGTTTTCTTAATCCTGGGTATGGCTTTTCTCGTTGCGGGGTTCGCGTCTGACAATACCTTTTTCAGTTGGGCGGCGATTGTCTTTGTATTAGCCTCTCTCCTGCTTGGCGGACGCTGGATGAGGCCGAGAAAAAGATAACAAACCAATGAAAAATATATTTTGAGGAATTGCTATGAAAAAACAAGATGAAATACTGCAAGCGTATGAACAATCGCGCGCGATCATGATGGCGCAGCTTGATGAAATTGACAGGAACAGAAAAGTTTATCCCTTGTGGACGATCCGCGAGATCATTGCGCATCTTTCAGGCTGGGATGATTCCGCCATTGGCTTTCTCAATGCGCTCCTAAAAGGTGAGCTTCCGCCCACGCCTGCAATGCGCGGCACAACTGTTTACAATGATGAAACGGTCAGCACCCGCGAAGGACTAAATTATGACCAGATATTGCGCGAATACATGAGCACGCGCTCCAATTTACTTTCCTTAATACGGAAAACTCCAGATGAAATTCTTACAAAAAAATCCATACTTCCGTGGGGAGAAGAAGGCAGCTTTGTAGATTTGGCTAATATTTTTACTCCGCATGAAATTGAACATGCCGAAGATGTAAAAAAACTGATCGAAGAAGAGAGACAAAAACTGAGTAACAAATAACCTTAAGTTACTTAACCTGATTTCAATGTTCCAAAGAATAGAACTGGAGAAAATCATGCACATTCCGGCACAAGGATTATCAAAAGAGGAAATTCTTCACACGTTGCAGGCATTCAAATCTCGTGATATGGACTGGAAATCGGGGCGTGTATGGTGTTATGTGTACAATCCCGGGGAAGACCCAGGCGAAGTAACGCGGGAGGCATATCTTTCCTTTCTCTCAGAAAACGGACTTGACCCAACTGTTTTCCCATCTCTGCTTAAATTGGAAACAGATGTAGTTCGGGCAACGATCAACCTGCTGCATGGGGATACAAATGCAGTTGGTCACCTGACCAGCGGGGGAACGGAAAGTATTATGCTTGCCGTCAAAACCGCGCGAGACAAGGCCCGCGCTGAAAAGCCGCACATCAAAGAACCTGAGATGGTGCTGCCCAAAACAGCTCATGCCGCCTTCCATAAAGCGGCACATTATTTGAGCGTAAAACCTGTCATTGTGGATATTGACCCACAGACATTTAAAGTCCGCGCAGCGGATATGAGGAATGCAATTACCGAGAATACTATTTTATTGGTGGCATCTTCGCCAAGTTATTCACAAGGTGTGATCGACCCAATTGCAGAGATCGGAGAAATTGCGCAGGAGAAGAATCTGCTGTTTCATGTGGATGCCTGTGTGGGCGGGCTTCATCTTTCGTTCATGCGAAAACTCGGATATGAAGTTCCTGATTTTGATTTTTCTGTGGCTGGTGTCACATCCATTTCCACTGACCTGCACAAATACGGATACGCAGCAAAGGGCTGCTCCGTCATCATGTACCGCAGCAAAGATATTCGCAAGTATCAGATCTTTGCCTGCACGGAAACAACAGGCTACACACTCATCAACCCAACGATGCTCAGTTCCAAAAGCGGTGGTCCAATGGCTGGGGCATGGGCTGTATTGAATTTTCTCGGAGAAGAAGGGTATAAGCGTATTATCCAGACCGTGCAGGATGCGACAAAGAAATTGATCGACGGCATTAATGCCATTGAGGGTCTTCGTGTACTAGGCAGTCCTGCCATGTGCATGTTCTCATTTGCGTCTGATACGATCAACGTCTATCAACTTGCAGATGAAATGTCCAAGCGCGGGTGGTATATTCAGGGACAATTTTCCACGCCGCTCACTCCACGCAACCTGCATATCTCTGTCACATACGGGACAGCGCCAAATGCAGATGCCCTGCTGAAAGACTTGCGCGAAAGCATGGAAGTTGTCAAAAGGATGGCGCAAATTGATTCAGATGCGATCAAAGCCCTGGTTGGTGGAGCAATTCAAAGTCCAGACCCTGAGGCGGCTTTTAATCAACTTGCAGCAAGCGCAGGGTTGACAGGCTCTGAACTTCCAAGTGAGCTGGCTTTCATCAACGAAGTCATGGATATTTTGCCTGATGAACTTTGCAATATGTTTTTGGTAAATTACTTTAACGATCTTTATACATAGAGGAGAAAGAACAATGGATACCAAACCCGCTTTAGATTCAAAACTTGTGGAAGAGTTCGTAGGTGTTTCGCACGGAAATTTTGAACGAGTAAAAGAATTGCTTGCACAAGAACCTGCACTCATCAACGCCACATGGGATTGGGGCGGCGGAGATTTTGAAACTGCACTTGGTGCCGCCTCTCACATGGGCAACAAAGCCATTGCCAATTTCCTGCTGGAAAACGGAGCGCGTATTGATGTCTTTGCCGCCGCCATGCTAGGCAAATTAGAGATCGTGAAAGCCGCATTGCTGGCATATCCAGACGCGATCGATATCCCGGGGCCGCATGGCATTCCACTGCTTGACCATGCAGAAGTTGGAGGCGAAGATGCAAAAGCGGTTGTTGAATATTTGAATTCGTTATAGATTCGATCCCCAGAAGAGCAGCGCTTCTATCTATAACTGTATGTTGATTCTGCTTTCGTAAACATTTTCCACTCTGACATATTAGATTTAGTACCAAAGGGTTCTTAGAAAAGTTACCACGCCCTGCTACAATCTAAAATATCATAAGGAGAATAATTAATGAACAAAAGAAATCGTTTTGCCTTCGGATTGATCGTTGCCATATTTTTGCTGGCCTGTGCCTGCCCTGCCACCAGCCTGCCGCTCTTGAACCAGGAACCAACGCCGTTTCCAACAAACCCACCTGTTATTCCCACAATCCCCCCCATTCCTACAGCCACAACTGCTGTAGAAGTGCCATCCAATGTGTTGTTCACCGATGATTTTAGTGTAACAAGCCCTGAATTCGAGACATACACAGACGAAAATGGCACCGTTGAAACAAAAGACGGTGTTTACGTTGTCCGTGCAATCAGTGACCTTTGGCATTGGGGAAAAAGCACCTCTGAATTCGATAATACCGTTGCTGAGTTTGATGTGACTCTGATCAGCGGACCTGCCAACAACAACGCAGGCTTTGGCGTGGTCTGCCGCCTCTCTGAACGTGAAGATACATCAGTGGATGGATACATGCTCGCGATCAGCGGCGACGGGTATTACACCATTCGCAGTGTGACTGCCAGCAACATGAGCCCGCTCGTGGATTGGTCATACTCCGATGCAGTAAACCAAGGGAACTCACTAAATCATGTTCGCGCTACTTGTAATGACACAGAACTGAAACTTGAGGTAAACGGTCAATTGCTTGCCACTGCCAATACCATTGACGGCGGCTCAACCTTTGGCGCGCTTGCCTTCTCTGCAATCTCCTTTGAAGATGCTGAGAAAACTGCTGAAATCCATTTTGATAATCTGGTAGTAACTAAACCATAGCCTAAAGATTTGCAACAAAAAAGGAGTCCACACTCATTGCGGACTCCTTTTTATTTAGTTTTCCATTCTCAATTTTTGCCTGTGAAAAGCAGCCCGAAAGATTCTCTCAAAGAAGCCTTTATATCCATCTTTGTCGTACAGAATCATATAATCCGCGGGGCCATATTCCTTGGGCTGAAGCATAATGGCAGGGTTGGGGTTGATCTCCAGAATAAATAGTTCACCCTTCTCATTCATACGAATATCACAGCGCCCATAACCGGAAATACCCATTGCAAGAAACATACGCCTGCCAGTATCTTGAAGGCGTGCCACCAGTTCATGGTCGGTGACTTCTTTGAAATCAAAGGGAACATCGTAATTCCATTTAATGTCAGTATGCCAGAATTCCTCATTAGGAGGAAAGATCAACTCTGCGGGCGGGTACGCAAATGGATTTTTTGAGTCATCCGCATTTTCCACTACCAGCACATTGAATTCCTTGCCAACGATAAATTCCTCCATGCGGGCAGCGCCAAACTCAGAGCAAATACGCTCCACCTGCACAAGTACCTGTTCCAAAGTCTCAGCCCGTGATTCCTTGATCATACCCATGCTGCCATAGCTCTTTGGATGTTTGACCATGATCGGAAAACGCAGATTCTTCACCAGCTTTTCTGCTTCTCCCACACTTTTGACCTGGTAGCCTTTTGCAAAGCCAACTCCATTTGCATCCGCAACCTCCTGCATTTCTTCACGAGTGGGGTCAAAACAATTGGAGCCTGCTCCAGTAAAGGGAAGATTAAGCTTTTCCAGCGCCTCCACCACCTCTATGGCTTGATAGCCCAGTAAATCATCTTCTTCATCTTCAAACTCATAGCCTTCACACACATTCAAAAAAATATCAAACTTTTTACTCTCCGCCAGCGCACGTACCTTCTCCATAACAGGCGAGGTCAAAGTAACCATCTCCCACTCATACTCATGTAAAAAGGAGGATGGGTCAAAATCAGCGATCACTTCATCAGAAAGAACACAAACACGCATCAGTTCACCTCGTTTTCGTTTGCGACATTATCATATAAAAACAGCATCCATACAATACTTGAGGAACAAAAAAGAGCAATTCATCATTGCTCTTTTTTGTTCACGTCGTTTCTGTCACTTTATGGATGCTGCGTGGCTGCTCTGTGTTATACCCCTTTGCCTGTGTTAGATGATATGCAAACATCTGCGCAGGAAGAATGCAGATCAATGGCGAAAGCCATTCAGGCACCTCAGCAGGGATGGACAAAGGCAGGCTGGCAAGAGACAGCGCTTTTTTATCATTTGAAACTACAACCAGTTCTGCAAAAAGTTCCTTGCGCAACCGTTTTAGCATCTCAAGCATAGATTCAAACACTTTGCCTCTCGGCGCAACTGCCATCACAGGGAAGCCGCTTTCGAGCATGGCAATGGGGCCGTGTTGAAAATCTGCCGAAGAATACGGCTCGGCTTTTACATAAGACAATTCTTTTAACTTCAATGCCCACTCAAACGCCGTAGCATAATTAAATCCGCGTCCCAGCACAACCGTTTGATCCATGTAACGGTAGCGCTCAGCAGATTGTGAGATCAGCGCATCTTGTTTCAAAACAGTTTTCATCCATCCAGAAACTTTTGCCAATTCAGCCCAATGCACTTTGTTTCCACTCAAGGCAGTCGAAAGCATGGCGATCGACATTAATTCCGTTGTATATGTTTTCGTAGCCGCAACCGCTTTCTCATTTCCTGCCCGAATATCCAGCAGAAAATCGGCAGCTTTTGCGAGCGGTGACTTTGCTTCATTTGTGATCGCCAGCGTCAGGCAATTCTGTTTTTTGCCCTCTTCCAGCACACTGACAATATCAGGCGACTGTCCCGATTGCGAAATGCCAATGACAAGCGCATTCTTCAATGTCGGCGGCTGTTTGTAATATGTGAAGAGTGAGGGCGTCGCCAATGCAAGCGGAAGTCCATTCAACGCGCCCATTAAATAATTAGCATAACGACCTGCATTGTCAGAAGTCCCGCGTGCGGCGAGAAACACATATTGGATATCGCGCTTTTTAATTTCAATAGCGATCTTTTCTACAGTCTTTTTCTGTGAAGAAAGCAAAGACTTGATACGTTCAGGTTGTTCGGTGATCTCAGAATATAGGGACATATTTTTCTCTTTTTGGATTAAGCGCCCGCCTCAGCCAACCCGGGAATTGATACTGGCAATTGACCAGTCATCTCCCTGAATCCAAAGAGCGCACGCGCCACCGCCCGCATGGATGGCTCCAAAATGCTGTATGTGCAAACAAAGGTGGAGGCTTGCGGAAAAGCGGCAAGGTCATACGGCAAACGCATCGCAACAACAATGACAGGTTTACCTGTTCCCAACAACTGACGGACGAACTTTGCCTGCTTTTCTTCGGCATATGCGTTGATCGTCCCCACCACGATCAAGTCATGGTTCTGGATGCGCTTCAAAGTTACCGCAATGTCCTCGTCACTGGGATCATATGGGATTTTGAATTCATCCGTCTGCGCGTGATATTCGCGGATGGACTCTGCCAGCTTAGGTTGAATGTAGGACGAAGTATCGGCTGGCGTAAGGTCTTGCGGAACAGGGATAATGACAGCGATGCGCTTCTCAGCATCCAGTTTGATAGGCAAATATTTATTTTGATCGCGCACCAGAGTGATGGATTTCTCCGCGATCTCGTTCGCAACCTGCATATGCTCGGCAGATTGGATCACGCTCAAATCTGGCGTAGAGGCATTTTCAGCCAGCCATCTTTTCAAACGTGCGATGCGGGCAACGGAAACCTGCAATTCCTCCATCCCCAACTCGCCAGATTTTGCTCCGCTCAAAAGCGCTTTATAGGCACGGGTCTGATCCATTGGGTCGCTGGTAACGAGAAGCAAGTCTGCGCCTGCTTTTGCGGCACGGAGTGAATCTTCACCCAGCAATTCACCCTGGCGGATGGCATGCATATCCATTGCATCGGTGACGACGACACCATCAAAGCCGAGGTCGCGGCGCAATAGGCCGTTGATAATATTTGGTGAAAGAGTCGCAGGAGGAGCATCGGGGCCGTCGATGGAGGGAATGCCGAGGTGGGCGGTCATTACCAGTTTGGCATCCGCTTTCAGGGCAGAGAGGAACGGGGGTAATTCCACAGCGGAGAGTCGCTCACGCGAGTGCGGAACAGTTGTCAGGCCAAGATGTGAATCGCTGGCCGTATCTCCGTGCCCAGGAAAATGCTTGACAGTGGCAGCCACACCCTGAGATTGGATTCCCTCAATCATGGCGGCGGCCAGTTCCCCAACCAGAATAGGGTCTTCGCCAAACGAACGAATACCAACCACAGGATTTTTTGGGTTGATGTTGACATCAGCGCAGGGCGCGTAATTGACATTGATGCCAAGCGCGGCCATTTCGCGGCCAAGTATTTCACCAGCCTTACGGGCGAGTTCTTTCGAACGGGTTGCGCCAAGAGCCATGTTGCCGGGTAATGGAGTGCCATCACCAACAGCCATGAGTTGCCCACCCTCCTGATCGGTGGCGATGATCAACAAAGGCAAGTCGAGTTCGCGTGCAAGGCGTTGAAGTGATTCGTTCAATTCTTTGAGTTGCGCAAGTGTGCCAATGTTGAGGCTGCGAAAAAGCGAAATTCCACTTGGGGAATATTTCTTGAATGCGTTAACGATTTCGGGCGAGGGGGTTTCCTTGCCGTGAAATGCGAATAAAAGTTTTTGACCTACAAGGTGTTCGAGATCCACATTAACCTTTCAAACCAGAGACAACAACGCTCTCAAGGATAAAGCGCTGCGCGAAGAAAAATACAATGATGAGTGGAACGGTTGTAAGTACGGCTGCTGTCATAATGGTAGGCCACTGCTGTACGGTATTGTTGATGTTGTACAGGGTGGAAACGTACACAGGAAGTGTGTACAGATCAATGGTCTGCAAATACATCAACGGGGTAAGCAGGCTATTCCATAAGCCGACAAAAAGGAAAGTGGCAACGGTGGCAAGTGGAGCTTTGACCAGCGGCAGAATGATCTCCCACCAAATTTGAATGTGATTGGCTCCATCCACAAAAGCGGATTCATCCAACTCTTTGGGAATTTGCGCCATAGATTGACGCAGTAAAAATATCATGGCTGCACCGCCTGCAAAATAACCGGGGATGATGAGCGGGTTGAATGTGCCAATCCAGTCCAGCTTGTTGAAGAAAACGTACTGAGGAACAATGAGCGCCTGTGGCGGAATCATCATCGTGGAAAGCATGAGGAAAAAGACTACGTTTTTACCCGGCCATTCGATGCGGCTGAAAGCATACGCCACTGCGGCAATGGAGATCAGAGTTCCAACCATTGCGAGAGTAACATAAAAGACAGAGTTGAAATAGGAGCGCAGGAAATCTTGATTTTGGAAGATGCTAGTATAGGCTTCGAGGGTTGGGTTGTCAGGAACCCAAACGATTCCGGGGGAGTTTGTCTCTTCCAGCGTTTTTAGGGAAGATGAGATCATCCAGAACAATGGGAAGCTCATCAGCACGGTTGCGCCTGTGAGCACGAAATAGAGCAAAATACTTCTGAGCATAGGCAGGTATTTTTTCATTTTGCCCTCCTAATAAACATCATACGTTACCCAGCGATCCTGAAGTTTGAACTGGATCACGGTGACGATCAAAATAATAACGAGGATCACCCACGAAATTGCAGAACCGTAGCCAATTTCAAAATGGCTGAAACTCTTCTGCCAGAGATAATAGACCATTGAAATTGTTGACGAAACAATTGGTTGATTGTCGCGATACAGCACGAAAATCGGTTCAAAGATTTGCAGGGAACTGATCATGCCAACAACAAGATTATAAAAAATGTACGGGGTGAGAAGCGGGAAGGAAATTTTCCAGAAGCGCTGCCAGCTTGTAGCGCCGTCCACTTCGGCGGCTTCGTGCAATTCCTTGGGAATGTTATTCAAGCCTGCGAGGAAGATCAACATCATGGCACCGCAGCCCCAGATCATTAATAGAATGACTGACATCTTTGTCCACAAAGGGCTTTGCACCCAAAGCGGAACACGGTTCTCGGCTGGAAAGCCTGCTTCGAGAAGTTTGGTCAATAAATTGAATTTGCCTGTATTGACCCCCAAAAAGACAGCGGTGGTGAGTTCCTGAATATAGATCGCCGCACGATTGACATAATTAAGCGGCGGGAATGCTGTTACTGCGGCACGAATCATTTGATTGATGATTCCTGTACCTGTGTTCAACATCAAACGCCAGCACAGTAACACAGCGGTATTAAACCCAAGAATAACGGGAAGATAAAAGGCCATGCGGAATATGCGTTCCCCGCGCATCTTTTGGTTAAGCAAAACCGCAAGAAATAAGGCCACGGCCATTTGCAAAGGCAGACCGATCACGGTCAAATACAAGGTGTTGACAATGGATGAGCGAAAGCTATCGTCATTGAATAATAAGTCTTGATAGTTCTTGAATCCGAGCCAATTTGCAGGCTCATTGGATGTAACTCGATAATCGGTAAAACTCCAATATAGAGAGAAAGCCATCGGGACGATAACGAAGATGACAAAGCCCACAATCCAAGGCGCAGCGAAGAAATAGCCCGAAAAAGTGTTCTCTTGATTTTTTGGTGATGCGCCGCGCATTTTAACGATGGTTCGCGCAAGAAAACCTAATCCGTAGCTACTTGCGATAATAAAAATAACAGCCAAAACGGCAGTGACCAGCACATTAAGATAGGGATTTTCAGGCATGGGCGCTTCCTCCGATTACATAAGGAAAGATTGGGTGGAGAAATCTCCACCCAATCTTTAGTATAAGCCAGTAGATTATTCGCCGAGAGCAGCGATATATTCTTCCTGAATTTTGGCAACAACTTCTTCAGGGGTGAGTTCTTCGGTGATCAACTTGCCGAGAGCATCCTGCATGATGGTGGAAAGTTTGGCAGCTTCCTTGATACCAGCGAAACCAACACCGTACTGAGAGGCCAATTCGGCTTCGCGCTGAAGCTGCGGAGAGTCAGCCACGTAACCATATTGAGAATCGTTGCGGGCAGGGATGAGGCCCATGGTCTCGTTCCACTTATTGTTGGCTTCCTTGGTGAAAGCCATCTTCAACCATTCAGCAGCGAGTTCCTTGTTCGGGCTGTAGTCAGCAACGGCCAGCCAGTCATTGAAGGCGAGCACAACAGGCTTGCTGTTGGGGAAGTTCTCAGGATCGCCATAGAAAGGTTCGATGGTGACGTTGTCCCAAATGGGGCGGTCAAAGGCAGGGGCAGCCCAGCCAGAGTGAGCGAGACATACTGCGCCGTTATCTTTGCCAGTGGCATCATCCACGTCAATGACAGAACCCTGTCCGGTGGGGAGAGAACCAACTGCATCAGCAGCAGCGCCATAGGTGGCAGTGCGCATGTCAGCGAGGAATTGAGTAGCGGCCAAAGCTTCGGGGGAATCGAAGTTGGGGGTGCCATCGGCTTTGTAGAGTTCGCCGCCGAGGGAGTAGTACACCAACAGCCACCATTGCCAGTCAGCCATGGAGCCTGCATCAACAGGAACAAGCGCTTGCTGGGTCAATGAATTCGTAGCAGGATCAATCGTCGAGGCGGTGGAGGCGAATTCAGTCCACTGCGCGAAATTCTGCGGAGTGCCAGTTGTCCAACCAGCGGCTTCCATCAAATCGGTGCGGCAGAACACATAGCGGGGAGCGGTGAAGATCGGCAAGCCGCGCAGAGAACCATCATACTTGGCATTTTCGAGAGCAGGGCCGAAATTGGAAATCTCATCCCATGCGCCTTCGCCGAGGTATTCGTCCATGTTGGCAAGGCTTTCGCCATACAGGGTGTTCATTTCAGAACCGAGATTGATGATGTCGGGGCCTTCGCCAGCGGCAAAGAAACCACTGAAGGTGGTGTCCCAACCAGACCAGGAACCTTCGGTGATCTCAACGGTCACGCCGGGGTGGGCAGCTTCAAAAGCAGGATTGATCTCGCTCTTGAGCCATTCAATGGTGTCGGGGGTGTAATCGAGCAGATAGATCTTCAATGTGGTAGCTTCGCCAGCAGCAGGGGCTTCTGTTGCAGCTGGAGCTTCGGTGGCAGCCGCAGGGGCTTCCGTAGCAGCAGCGGGGGCCTCGGTTGCAGCGGGGGTGCCGCAAGCCGAAAGTACGAGGCTGGCCAAAATGATAATGGACAGCAGGGCTAACATTTTCTTTTGCATCTTTCTTCTCCTTGGTTATTAATTTGATATGTTCTCGAGCATATTTTTCATGCAAACAACGTATCGGTCGCCTCATCCTCCTTTCTGCGGGATGATTGAAAATTTCCAGGAAACGCTTAACTCATCCTGCCGATACGTGCATTTACATCCTGCGCAAAGCGTTGAATAAACTCCTGCGTGAACTCAGCGGGATTTTTCCCTGCATCGTTCATCAAGGGAGTCATATCCATCGCGTAAGACAGCCCGGTCGTGGCGTCCACACCATGCGACTCAAAGTACGTGGCATTGGCACGGCGGCGCCCCATTGAAGCAAGGTCATACCGTTTCCCCCCGGCGATCTGCGAATCAAACACACCCAATAAAGCAAATTGCAGATTTTCATGCTCCGAAACGTTCATCAGCGCTTTATCTGGATCGACCATCCAATCCAGCGCGCGCCAGACTTCACACCCAACGACTCTTTCTGGACGTTCAGCCTGATCCAGTTTTCTCAAGGCATTAATCACCCTGAGAGCGACTCCAACGTGTGTATCGTGCTTGTCTGCTAAATTATGCGTGTACACTACCTGCGGTTTCGTGGCTCGCAGCAATGCAACCAGATCCTCCACCGGCTCAGGTCTCGAAGCATCCTTAATCGCTTTGCTTGGGTGGTCGAGCATTACCTGTGCGGCAAATTCTCCAACAATGGCAGCCTTGCGCTGTTCTTTAAAACGGACAAGGCGCATCTCATCATCGCTATATTTTTCGTAAATTCCATCTCGTGGAG
>CAZHOX010000008.1:23891-38822 GCA_964534345.1 uncultured Anaerolinea sp. | reverse complement strand
TTGTTCCACGTGCTGCAAACTCCCACTCTGCTTCTGTAGGAAGTCGGCCACCTGTCCAGGCACAATATTGGTTTGCATCCTCCCACGTGACAAATACAACGGGATAATTAGGAGAGCTGGCATCGCGCGAATAATAATCTGAGCGGGAAAGCGGAGAGCAGGCATTGGATTCAATGCACAAGCTATACATTTCGTTCGTTACTTCTGTTTTACCCATCCAGAAGGCATCTACAGAAACTGTGTGAACTGGCTCTTCATCCGGGTATCCATTTGTGCTGCCCATTTCAAATTCACCAGCAGGCACATATTGAAGCACCATTCCATCCACAGGAGAGACTAAAGTAGAGCCGATCACCGGCAATGGCGTTTTGGATGGTGTAACTGTGTCGATAATATCGGGGGTAGCACTTGGTAAATCAGTTTCTATAACAGCTTGTGTTGAGGTTGGTATTGGCGATTCTGAGGAAAAGTATTGGGAAGTTATCAATCCGGCAATCCCAAGTATTGCAATCAGGCCGATGGAAAATATATTGGAATTGGCGATTGTCTTAAAGCGTGGTCTCTTAACATCTTCAGACGGTATGTATTTATCTTCTGTCGTTTCGTGGAGGGCTTTCGTTTTTTGGGAAATGATCTGTTGATGTCGATTCTTCAAAGACGCAAGCAAATTTCTATAACTCTGTTCCTTCCTTTCCCCATAATAATCTGCCCATTGGAATGACCGCAAACCACGCGGAGTCTCACAATCATCCAGCCGCAATGGAATCAGGAAGATCGTATTTTCTGGTTTCTCCAGTGCAATTTCTCGGGCGTAGCGTAATTCCTTTTGAACAAAGCCTTCTTTGGTAACAGAGTTTGTAGATAAACAAATAATAACAACATCGGATGTCTCTACCGCTTCTTCAATGGCGACCCGCCACTCCTGCCCTGGCAGCAGACTCTTTTCATCCAACCAAGGCTCGATCCATGTTTCCGATTCAAGCTGGCGGTAAAGATCGCGCACAATGGGTTTATCTTGAGAAGCATAACTAATGAAGATGCGAAGTTTACGATCTGCCATAGGGGCTCCCCGAACAAAAAAGGATAAATTTTGTCGGATTATAAAGCGAAAATGGCGATGACACAAATTTCGCTATGTTAGGGATTGTCCAAAAGAAAGCACGCAAAGGATTCTTGGCGGTATCGTGTCTTGGTGATAAACCTGCAAATTAGATGCTCTATTTTTTCTAAAAATCTCCTATAATCCAAATATAGGAAAGAGCATGAAAAAAAGAACGGGTTTGCGCTACGCAAAAATTTTATTCGGGGTTATTCTTACGGCCACCCTGGGAGCATCCATTCCACTATTTACATCAGAACCAGAGTGCATTACATCCACTGGGCAGACAGTTGTCAAGTGGAAAGATATGTATTGGTTTCCATGCAAATATGTATGGAATGGGGTTTGCATCTGGCCTCTCCGCCGCAAACATATCACGTATAAAGTCACTGTTACCGAGGGGACTCCGATCCGTAATGATAAAGGAAGGGTAGTCCCCAGCGCTGGCGGGAAAAGAAAAGATTGGCAAACATACGATTCAAGCACATGGAATGCACTTGCTGCTATCCCCATTGAGAAGAACAGATATCCAGATTATGAACCCATCGCAGACAATGAGTATGTGGTGATGGTTGAAACGCGGTATAGACTGTTCCACAAGGTTGAAGCGAATCTTAGAATTTGCACACAATCAAAGTAGTATTCGCCAACCCATTATTTGCTGATCGTCTCTGCATACATCCGCAGGATTTCAGCATATTCATTTGTAATCTCAGCGGTGCCGCGTGTTTGGGTGGCAGCGACAAGTTCAAGCGCGCGTAAACGTCCCACACACTGGCTGCCCAGCACCAACCTTTGGCTGATATTCATTTGTTGGCTCACCCCGGAAGAAATTGTTGTAATAAAACTTAATACTGCGCCAACAGAACAAGCAACCTGCCAGTCCAATACACCGGGAATTACGGTTGGACCTTGAGCGGCTGTTAATGCAGTGAGGAAAGCCGTTAACGCAGAGCCAACGATGGTAATTATCCCTAAAATAGAATTAAGCCTTTGGTTACGCTGGGTGTACGAATCAGCATCTGACAAACTGGCACGGATTCTTTTCAATAAGGTGTCAAATTCGACTTCTGGAATATTTTTTGGCATATATCCTCTTTTATAAAAAACCTATAAATCTTGATAGAGGAATTATACACGGGCAGAGGATAAATAATATTTATTTCACCTAGCTACTCACATTTCAACACGAAATCCAGCACAACCACCTCCCCTGGGTTGACCGGGATATCAGTGCTTGAAAAAATAACATCGTAAAAGACATCGATCTTGAGCCAGCTTGCGTAGTGCTGCCAGCCCAGATCCTGGCTATAGACATATTCAGGGGAATCACATTGTCGCTCGCTTAACTGCAAATTCATATAGATACCAAAGCCATACTGGCCAGGCTCTATATTTGCGAAAACAAAGTGCCCATCCGCTTCAGTTTTCACCTTGTATTTCAAATAATCACCGCTGTGACGGTCAAGTTGTACGGTCACTTCGGGAATGGGAAGAGTTTCAGATGCGTTTGGCTGAGACCATAAAAAATGTCCCTCAACAGTTCCCAATGCCGCATCGGGAGTAACTGTCAACGTAGAAGTACCGAGGACTTTGGGTGTTTCTGATGATGGCGGGAATGTGGATGTTGCTGCAACGGTCGGTGTCGCTAAGTCAACTGCCGGTGCAGTACAGGAAACAAGAAAAAGAACGGCTGGCAGAAAAAATTTTATATATCTCATTTTGTTCTCCAAAAAATTCTAAAATAGTATAGGGTAGATTCTAACGGATTTCCAAAAATTACCTACAGGCAAGCAAAACAGAGAGTATCCAAAAGAACGAAATTTCGTGGAACACAAAGGGCAAAAAAATTACATAGAATTTACATTACGGTCGCACTGAAGAAACAAATCGACTCTATAATAAATGAAAATTTATTTGGAGGATCTTATGAACAAAGTAGTTAGAACGACATCCATTCTAGTGATCGCATTGGCATTTTTCACCAGCGCCTGCACTAGAAACATCTCACGCAATGAGGATGGCTCCATTACCGTGGAGACAACCATCTCCCAGCAGGAATTGCAGGATGTGATCAGTAATTCCATTGCAGACCCGCTCGTCACCAATGTGACAGTTTCTCTGCAACAAGGGTATGTATCCGTATCTGCGGATCATCAACGGCTGAATGATGCCACGAAAACCGATACACTTTCCTTCCGCCTTGACCTTTCTGTGAGCAATGGCCAACTGGTCGCTTCGGTGACTGACGCTCAAATTGACGGGATTGCCATTGAACAAAACCGCGTGGACAATTGGAACCAGACCATTTCCAACCGCCTGTCTAATTTGGGAAAGAGAAGCGAAAAAGCGACATTGCAATCGGTCAGTGTCACTCCTGAGATCGTCACCATGACGTGGAGTGCAACGCGCTAATAAAGAATAAGCTGGAAAAGAGTCCGTACCCTGTTGGGTTGCGGACTCTTTTGTTTAAACGCCTTCCCCGATTTCCATACTTCAGTAGGATGTAATTTCTTCAGGCGTCACTTATAAATAGGTATCTTCATTTCACAAGGAGTTTTACAAATGACTACTGTGACCGCTGAAATTACCGTCCATGCCTCTTTGAAATTTGCCTACCGTGCTTTTACCAATTCCACCTCTCTTCGTGAATGGCTGTGTGATGTTGCCACCGTGGAGCCGCATCCGCGAGGTCGCATGTATATGTGGTGGCGCGGAGATTTTTACTCCAGCGGTCATTATCTGGAATTGGAGGAAAACAAGTGTGTCAAGTTCCGTTGGTTTTCAAACATCGACCCCGCCCCCACTGAAGTGACTGTGTCTTTCACAGAAAAAGGCGGCAGCGTAGAAATCTGCCTGGAGCATCAGGTACCAGATGACAGTTTATGGAAAGAGGCGGCAGAGGGCTTCCGTCAAAATTGGGTGGAGAGTCTTGAAAATCTAAAATCTGTTCTTGAAACTGGCATCGATCTACGAATCGCAAACCGCCCCATGTTGGGTATCCTGCCGGGAGACTTCACAGAAGAACAGGCCGCTGCGTTGAATGTGCCGATCCGCGAAGGTCTGCGCTTGGACGGTGTTGTGGATGGGATGGGTGCGCAAAAATGCGGCTTGCAACGCGATGATGTGATCGTTGAAATGGTTGGTCATCCGATCACAAATGATTTCAACACATTGCCCATTGCGATCTCTGGCAAAAAAGGCGGCGACAAAATTGAGGTGGTGTTCTATCGCGGGCCAGAAAAGAAAACCGTCACGATGGAGTTGAGCAAGCGCCCCATGCCCGATGTGCCGTTCAACCCAGCCGAGTTCGAAAACCGTATGCGCCAACTGCTTGAGCCTGCATTGGTCGAACTGGAAAAAGCCTTTGAGGGGTTTACCGATGAGCAAGCCATGATGCGCCCCGAACCCAATGAGTGGAGTGCGTTGGAAATTGTGGCGCATTTGATTTCTGGCGAACGCTTCAACATGCTTTTTCTCACCGGCTTGATCGATGGATATGAACCTGTGACAGATGGCTTTGGGACGAATATCCATGCACAGGTGCAGGCGACTGTGAAAGCGCATCCTTCCATTAATCTGATGCTTGATGCGCTTCGAAAAGCAGTGGATGAACTCCTGGCATATATCTCCCTCATCCCTGCAGAGTTTGTGGAGAACAAAGGCAGTTATCATCGTTTTGCATTTGGCTTGTTGCAGCCAGATTTTCACCTGAATGCTCATCTTCAACAAATAAAAGATGCGCTCGCAGCCGCTCGAAAATAAACTGTCTCTTTGATAATTGGTGGGATGCATATTCGTAATTCGTACCCACTGTGTGTTGCGTGGCAAAGCAGAGTCGCAAAGAAAAGCTTGTAAAGCTTAAGTCTTGGCGACTCTGCTTTTTTCTTTGTGTTCCAGCAGTGAACGGGTACATAAATAACCGTTTCATTTCAAAATATTTCGGACTACTCATGTCCTATTTTAGTTGTATAATTTGAATATGCCTGAGTGGATCGGTCAAACCATCGGGAAAGTTCGAGTGGATAAATACCTGGCACGCGGGGGAATGGCCGAGGTTTATCTGGGTACTCACTTGTCACTTGAACGCCCGGTAGCCATAAAAGTTTTACATAGCTTCATCGAGTCTGACCCTGAATTGTTGGATCGCTTTCAACGTGAAGCAAAAGCGGTTGCCGGCTTACGTCACCCCAATATTGTGCAAGTGTTCGATTTTGATACTCACGAAAACCATCCCTATATTGTGATGGAATATTTAAAGGGGCCAACACTCTCCACGTATCTTCAATCTCTTCATACCAACGGAATCAAACTCTCGCTCGAACAGGTCGGGCAATTGCTCAGATCGCTTGTTGCCGGCTTGGATTATGCCCATGCACACGGCGTCATTCACCGAGATATTAAACCCGCAAATATTCTGCTGCATAATAAAACAGGTGACTTTACTGAGAATTCCATGATCACCAAACATGTTGAGCCAGTCATCACAGATTTTGGTCTGGCACGCATTATTAATTCCAGTAAACAAACTGCCTCGGGGTTGGTCAGCGGCACACCTTCTTACATGTCACCTGAGCAGGCGCGCGGCAGCAAAGTAGACCACCGCACAGATATTTATTCATTGGGCATTATTTTGTATGAACTGGTCGCTGGCAAAGTTCCCTTTGAAGGGGATACAGCCATCACCGTGATCTTCAAACATATTAACGAAGCTCCTCCAGCGATCGAGGGTATTCCTGAAGAATTACAAGCAGTGATCGACAAGGCACTGACAAAATATCCTGAAGAACGTTATAACACCGGCCATGCCCTGCTTGTTGATTATTTCAAGGCTATCGGCATTCACCTTGAGTCAGAGACCATCCATTCGGCGCCAACCCGTGCTCCGCGACCTGCGGCACCTCGGAAGAAAAAGAAATCTACGCTAAATCCGATCTGGGTAGTCACTGGGATATTGGCTTGTGCATGCATAACATTCACAAGCGTAAGCGTGCTTGGAATTTCGGTCTATTCTTTTTTCCCACAACTGAGAACAACCCAGCAGGCTAATACCGAGCCTATGGCAATGGACCATGTTGAAACTGAAACACCGGCGATCATTCCCAATACTGGAGATGCTGCTGTTGGTTTGCTGCGTTTTCAAGATGGCACTGCCATAGCAGACCAGATCACCATCAGCGCAAATCTCGACAATCCGCCGGAAGGCACTCAATATGAAGTCTGGTTGATCGACAATAGCGGAGAGCAAAGCCGCAGCATTGGCACTCTGGAAAAAGATTCAAACGGCGTTTACAGCTTAACCTTTGTCGACCCGCAAAGCCGAAATTTGCTTGAAAATTATTCTCAAATGGAAATCACAGTGGAACCCAACCCGGATAACAGCCCCAACCCATCGGGTCAGGTTGCCTATTCCTCTGGCATTGCCAGAGCTGCGCTCACCCACATTCGGCATTTAATTGTTTCAACAGAAGAGACTCCCAACCAGATCGGCATGATGGATGGGTTGAAGAACAATGCCACACTCATCAACCAAACCGCAGAAGCGATGCTTGCCGCCTATGAAACAGGAGATCAGGCAGCCATCCGCAGCAATGCAGAAGCCATTGTCAATCTTGTTGTTGGAAATCAGGATGCCTCCTATGTCGATTGGGACAGCAACGGTACCGTCAACGACCCGGGAGATGGATATGGTTTGCTTGTAAACGGAGATCAGACCGGTTATGTCGGTGGAGTGCATCACCACTCAAGTTATTCGGCTGAAGCGGAAGACTCTTCACCAAATATTCGCCTGCACAATGAGCATGTGGAAGTATCCATTCACAATATTGAAGAGTGGGCAATAGAATTAAGAGATACCACCAAGCGAATTTTGCAAGCCCCCGAAGGCGCAAACATTGAGGCGGATGTGCGCACAGCAGTGGCGCTTGCCAATCAAATTCTGAACGGGTTGGATATAGACGGAAACGAATCAATTGACCCCATCCCCGGTGAAGGCGGAGCGCTTACGGCGTATCAACATGCCTATTACATGGCCGATATGCCCATTCTGCCTGGGGAAAACCAACTGCCCTCCACTGGGAAATAAATCTCCACTGGTTTATGCACGGGTATCTTTTCGCAAAAAGAGAATAAACCCCAGCAATCGCAAGCCAGCGCTCACCCACAAAGCACCACCAAGCCCAATAAAATCTGCAAGCCATGCACCTATTAAAGGAGCAAGAATGGCAGATAGATATTGCAAAGACTGTGCTAGTGAAACAAAGGTTGCGCCATATTCCGGCGGGACGGTTTTCATCAACTCATCAAAGAAGACCAGGTCGAGGCCAGCTTGAAATAAACCAGCGATACCCGCATACAAAATAATAAGCGGCACCTGCGGAGTGGCTGCCGCCAAAGCAGGGTAAAACGCCAAGCCAAATGTTGTGGCAAGCAGGACGAAACGTCCGCCATATTTGCGGGAAGACCACGGCCAAACGAAATATCCTACCAACATAACAAGGGTCATCGCCATGGTGATGGTGCCGATCTGCGAATCTGTGGCTTTTACTTCGCGCACAAGAAATAGCGGCATGATGGGTGCGCTCAAAGTAACGGCGGAATAATAAACAAATTTCTTCGTGGCAAAAGACATGAAAGCGGGCGCACCGCGGATTAATGAGAAATAGTTTCGGATCGAGTCTAATGCCGATGAGGATGGAGCAAGCGGCGGCGGAGTCTGATCGGGTAGTTGAATCCGGTTGGAAAAATAGTAGCTGATCAATCCGCCAATGGACAAGCCAAAAAACATCATCTCATAATTATGGGGGAATTCAACGAGGTCAATCGTGCGGGTGACGAGAAAAGTCATGATGACGCCGGTCAGGCCAAAGATCGCCCAGCGGCGGCTGAGCAAAGCGTAGCGTCCTTCGGGGCCTGCAACGGCATTCATCACAACCGAAAACGCAACAGCCAGTGCCGTTTGCGGAAGAGTTGCGAAAGCCCAGATGGCAAGGGTGGCAATGACCGTATATTCTTTTGAAAGAAAAAAAGTGAATAGCCCTGTCATTGCATAGCACGAAATAACGAGCAACCGTGAAAAGCTATACCACGGCACAATATTTTTGCGCGTCTGCAAAAAACGCCCAACGACAATGGCAAGGATAAAACCGGTAATGCCAGGCATGGAAGTGAGCAAGCCCACCTGAAAATTACTCGCGCCAAGACGGGTAAGGAATACCGGAAGAAATGGCGCGGCCACGTTCGAGATGCTGACGCCAATTGCGTCAATTTGCACGTAACGGAAATTTCGTTTTTGAACTTCGCTTTGTTGGGGTTCGTTGATCATAGGAATATTGGGTGACGGAACAAAGATTATAACGCTCAACGAAAATAGTAAAATGATGACATGATAAATATCACTCCCATTCAAACACATCAAATTGAAGATGCAAAATATGTTATCTCTGCTGTTGCCCAACGCATATTCGTGCCGGAGAAAACTGTACAGGATTTCTACGATATTTTAGAAGAAGAGCATGAACTGCATGATGTGGATCATTTTCAACAAGAGTATGTTGAAAACCGCGGATTGTTTCTCGTGGTGATGGATGGCAAAAATTTAGTGGGCACCGGCGCAATAAAAAAGCTCGATGAAAATGTTGCAGAATTAAAACGCCTGTGGCTGCTTGAAGAATATCACGGGCAACAAATTGGTTTTCAGGTCGTTTCACAGTTGTTGAATTTTGCCCGCACACATGGCTATCAAAAAATCCGTTTGCAAACCAGCCAGAAGCAGGAACGCGCCCTTCGTTTTTACAAGCAATTTGGGTTTTATGAAATTCCAAGCTACCGCGAAAGCATGGATGATATTTCGATGGAAATGAGTTTGGGAACTTAATGAAAGCAAGAACGTCATTAATCAAGAGCATTTCTTAACCACAGATAAACTCAGATGAAAGGGATAAAGGTTTATGCAGGAGAACCCATGAAATCAATCACATTTAAATTATTTTCGCTTGCAGTTTTACTAAGCACGATCCTCGCCGCGTGCTCATCGTCCGCATCCATCAACATGGCAGAGTCAAATAAAAACCGCGAGAGGAATCCATCTGCCAGCGGGGATGGAATCAAAAAATTAGTGGACGGGAACAATGCCTTCGCTTTGGATATGTACAACACGCTTCGTTCTCAAAACGGAAATTTGATCCTGTCTCCGTATAGCATTTCCCTCGCCCTGGCAATGACCTACGCCGGAGCGCGCGGTGAAACCGAAGCTCAAATGGCGCAAACGCTGCACTTCTCCCCGCAAAATGAATTGCATCCATCCTTCGACGCGCTTGACCTTGAACTGGAAAAAGAACCTGTCAACCTGGACAAAGACCAGGAGCCAATACAATTGAACATTGCCAATGCCGTTTGGGCCGAGCAGACGTTTTCTTTCCTGCCTGAATTTTTAGATACGATCGCTGTCAATTATGGCGCGGGGGTTAGCCTTGCAGATTTTGTAAACAAGCCGAATGAAGAACGGATCACCATCAATAATTGGGTCAGTGACAAAACAGAAGAGAAGATCAACGACTTGCTTCCTGATGGTTCAATCACAAGTGATACGCGCATGGTGCTGGTCAATGCCATTTATTTCAAAGCAGATTGGCTTGATCCATTCGAGGCAAACCATACAAGTGATTATCCATTCAATTTATTGGATGGAACGCAGGTGAATGTCCCGTTGATGGGGCAGGAAATGCACATCCCCTACATGCAAGGTGATGGCTATGCCGCGGTGGAACTCCCCTACGCAGGCGAAACCGCCGTCATGGACATCATCGTGCCAGATGCAGGCAGATTTAAAGAAATTGAATCTGCACTGACGAGTGATAGGTTCAATGAAATCATCGGGAATATGGCCGAGACAACCCTGATGCTAAATCTCCCCAAGTTCAAATTTGAAAGCCCATTCAACTTATCAAGTGCGCTCGGCCAATTAGGCATGATAGATGCCTTTGATGCTGATCTCGCAGATTTCTCAGGCATGACCAGCCAAAAAGATTTGTTCATTGGCGATGTGATCCACAAGGCATTTGTGGCAGTAGATGAAGAAGGCACCGAAGCCGCCGCCGCAACCGCCGTCATTATGGAAGGCGCAACTGCAAGAATGGTTGATACAAGTCTATTCATTGACCGCCCCTTCATCTTCGTCATCCGCGATACGGTGAACGGACAGATATTGTTCATCGGACGGGTATTGAATCCAGCACAGTAATTTCTTTCATAAAAAGTGACAGTCACCTTAAAGGTGACTGTCACTTGCTTTTAACCAATCCGGCAATTGACGGAACAACTCTCGCATCACGCCTTTGGTACGTTCTTCAAAGAGTGCAAGGTTATCGTATGCCTCCCCCACCTCTTCGCTGACCAGGTCTGAAACGCCGCGCAAGATCAATAGTTTTTGCTTGTTCTTCGCAGCCACCCACGCGAGAGCACCAGACTCCCAGTCCCCAACGATGGCGCCGTGTTGTTTGAGGAAGGCAATTTTATTGGGTGGCAGGTCGCTGTCGGCGGAGGCGATCATGCCTGAGCGTACGGGATGCGGATACGGCTTGGGCAACCAGCTTAGGTCGAGGGTTGAGGCGTAATAGTCTATGATGTTGAGGTCGCCCATTAATTCGACAATGTCGTAGATGAATGTCCGCTCTACGAGAACTACATCCCCTTGCTCCACAAGCCCTTCAAAGCCGCCACAGGTACCAAGATTGACGACGAGATCGGGATGGTCGTGATCGGTTACATATTGCATCATGCCAGCGGAAGCGATCTTGCCCCAGCCGCTGTGATACAGCTTCAGATCATACCCACCGTGATTCAATCTGGCTGATTCGCCATAGACAGAATCTTCAACTTCAAGCTGTGGAAAAATTTCTTTAACAGCTTTCCACTCGGCAATGGCAGAGATGAGCACAACTGTTTTCAATTTAGTTTTCCTTCCAAATAATCAATGATGAATTGCAAAGCAGCCTCGGAAGAATAGTGTTTATTTTCTTCCCGGTCTCCGCTCCAAAGAAAATGACGCGCCCACTCGCCCTTGGATGTGGAGAGGCCCAGCCATGTAGTGCCTACGGGTTTTTCAGGTGTGCCGCCGCCCGGGCCGGCAATGCCGCTAATGGATACGGCAATATCAGCTTCAAATATTTTCCGTGCGCCGCGCGCCATCTCCAACACTGTTTCTTCACTAACCGCGCCATGCGTGTTCAATGTATTCCACGAAACACCAAGCAGGCTGGCCTTGGCTTCATACGAATACGCAACAACCCCTCCAGGGAAATAAACTGACGAGCCAGACACATTGGTAATGCGATGCGAAACCAAACCACCCGTACACGATTCAGCGGTAGATACCTTTAAATCACCAGACTGCAAATATCCATGCAAAATATTCTCAAGCACAATAGGCATTGAAATCTCCTTTAAATTCGTTGAATTATACTATCGGGTATAATTTGCAAATGCCACTATGGACAGGTAAAACCCTAAACAAAGTACAAATTGGAGAATTGATCGCGCGCGGGGGAATGGCTGAAGTCTATTTCGGCGAGCATACCAGCCTTCAACGCATGGTTGCTGTCAAGATCATGCGCGATCATGTCGATGGGGACACTGAAACAAGAATGCGCTTCGAGCGCGAGGCACGCGTAGTTGCCGGTTTACGCCACCCCAATATCATTCAAATGTATGATTACGATCTTGTGGAAGGCCAGCCCTGCCTCATTATGGAGCTGGTGAACGGCGCATCCCTCGGCGGCTATCTCAAAGCCCTGCACAAAAAAGAAGAAAAGCTACCAATGAGTATGATCGCTCATATTCTCTCTTCGCTTGCTTCTGCCATCGATTACGCCCACAGCCAAAACATCATCCATCGGGATATCAAGCCCGCCAACATCCTGCTGCGCTCGGCTTCTGGATATGTGAACGAGGACGAGCCATTGCCCGAAGATGTAGAACCGGTTCTTACCGACTTTGGGCTGGTTCGGTTACTAGATGCATCCATCCAAACTTCAACAGGGACTGTCTCCGGCACGCCCGCCTATATGAGTCCCGAACAGGCCCGCGGCGACAGAGTAGACCGTAAAACAGATATCTACTCCCTCGGCGTGGTGCTTTATGAAATGCTCGCAGGCACAGTGCCATTTGATGCCGAGTCATCTTTTGGCATTTTGATGAAACACCTGAACGAGCCTCCCCCACCCATCCCCGGAATCTCCAAAGACCTGCAAGCCGTCATCAACCGTGCCCTCGCCAAAGATACAGATCGCCGATATGCTTCGGCCAAAGACCTTGCAGATGAATTCATAACCATTTTCAATGGTCATTCTGCTTCTACTGAAACGTTAAAATCAGAAGCAATCCTTGAAGCAACCAAGCCCGAGAAAAAGGCAAAATCACCTTTGGCCCTTATCGGGGTTGGAATTGGTATTCTTACGCTTATCGGAATTGCATTTCTGGTCTTGCGCCCGCCTTCTTCTGCCCCCAAAGATGAAAACCAGCCCATAGGAAATGTTTCTTATTTGGATTTCAATTACGTGCTGGATAAATCCACCATCACACTCTCTGGGCTGCCCAAACCCAAAGCTGGAACACATTATGAAGCATGGTATCTGGCAGAAAGCGGAGAGATCCGGCGCAATATCGGTTCAATTACCATAGATGAAAATGGCACAGGGCAACTGTCTTTCACCGACCCCGACCAAAATAATATCCTCAAGTTGTTCGATCAGATCGAAATTACAGTCGAATCGGATAATGACCCAACTCCAGATGAATCTTCAGGCGAGGTTGTAGCTTCCTCCGTATTTCCTCCACAGGCGTTGGTCCACATGCGGCACCTGCTGGTTTCCTTCCACGGCGCGCCCAAGGAAGAAGCGTTGATCCAGGGATTATGGTATGCAGCAGATGAGACAGATAATTCCGTGATCGCATTGAACGAGGCATTCAAAAACAATGATGAAAAACTCTTCCGCCTGAAAAATGAAGAGATCATCAATCAATTGGTTGGCAGCGCAAACACCCTCCAATATCGCGATTGGAACGAAGACGGCAAGGTCAATGACCCAGGTGATGGCTTTGGTCTGCTGGGAAACGGCCCAGAGAATGAGCTGGGATATATTCCAACCACCATCAGCCATGCGCAATTTGCAGCAGAAGCTCTCGATGCAACCGAAAATATTCAAACTCATAGCGCCAACGTCATCATCAGCATCGAAAACATGCGCGGCTGGTCGGAACAATTATTGGAAAAAGCATTGAAATTACAGGAAATGCCTTTTGGTAATGACATGAAACCGCTTGTCGAAGAAATGCATTTGCTCTCAGATCATGCACTCTTCGGGGTGGATACCAACGGCAATGGCCTGATCGAACCCATCATTGGCGAGGGTGGAGGCGACACAGCCTACGAACAAACCTATTACATGGCAGAAATGCCCCTGCTCTCTGGCGCACATCGCATCCCACCACCAGCAACAAAAGACGAATAAAAAAAGCCTCCCGAATTTTTTCGGGAGGCTTTTTTTAACTTTATATCGAAAGCAAATTACGGAGCAAATTGCTGCAAGTCATTAAAGCTCTGGCCGATTGTCGGTCCCAGTAACATGGCAGCGCCTGCGGCAAGACAACAGCAGAAAATCAAGATAACCAACCCCGGAATAAACAAGGATCCAATAGCAGGCCCATAACCAAAACGATTCACTCCCTTAACGGCCATCACTTGAAGCACAAGACTATAGATAGAAAGCCCAAATGAAAGGATGCCAAAACATGCACCCACATAAGGGATTGCAGTAAAGAGGGCAAGCACTCCAAAGGCGAGTGAAAACGGAAGGGAAATGGAAGCAAACGCATACGCCAGTTTGTCAAATGTTCCTGTACCGCCGAACATCTTTGCGATCCACTGCACAATTGCAACGAAAAGAGCGAAGAACAAAACAGAGAGCAGACCAACAACAGGCGAACAACAGATCGATATAAGCACCGAAGCAAACGAACCAGTTCCCGCATTTGGAATATCCTGCATATATTGTTCCAAACCAGGGATCGGTATTTGAGGCATACCACCTGTGGCCGAATAAATACCCTGCAAAATTGCCTGAAGGATTCCTGAAATTGTGCCAGCAATAAAGACCCAGATAAACGCAGTCTTTGAAGTTGCTTCCGAGCTATCTGTAATTTCAATAAAGGTCAGTTCATTAGGCTTGGTAACAGCCTTCTTCCAAACTTGAAACCAACCAGCGAGGCCAGGTTTGGGTTCATCCATCACGGGCATATTCGAGGGCATTTGTTCCATGTCATATTCTCCTTTTGATAAATGGTTGACTCAATTGTACTTATCTACAATAAAAAATCCAGCCTTGTTATTTATTCGCAACTTTATCAGTGATCTCCAAGGCCTTATCTAAAACATCGATGCCTTCCTTCAATTGCTCTTCGGTAATAATCAACGGCGGAATGATCAAAACCGTGTGCCAGTGGGTGTACAAGAACAAGCCGTGATCGCTGCAATATTTTTTCAACGCCACCATCTCAGGCGATGATCCATTCCACGGCGCCATCGGTTCTTTCGTCTTTCTATCCTTGACCAATTCGATGATGCCGAACAATCCAATATTGCGGACTTCCCCAACAGATGGATGTGCCTCGCCGAGATCTGTGAGCATACGCCTCAAGACTCCGCCCATGCCTGCCGCATGCTCGACGATTTTATCTTCCCTCATGGCATTGATATTCGCCACAGCCGCCGCCAATGAAATGGGATGCGAGGTGTACGTCAACCCGCTTTCAAAAGCATGTTCATCAAACGCCGC
>CAZHOX010000008.1:19864-23791 GCA_964534345.1 uncultured Anaerolinea sp. | reverse complement strand
GCCAGTTTGATGGCGTTCTCATTTGCATCTGCCCCGCCAAGCGTAAAAAGGACCTTGCTCAACGCACCTTTGGGAGTGATCTCGGCCACGGTTTTGCTGGCAATCGCGCGGATTTTCGTGGTCATGCCTGGCGCGGCGTAGGGCAATTCTGCGGCCTGCTCTTGCATGGCTTTGATGACTCGCTCATCACCGTGACCAATATTCACGCACATGGTCATCGAGTTGAAGTCGAGATATTTTTTATCGTCCACATCCCAAAAATATACGCCTTTGGCTTTTTTGATGGCAATGGGGTTTACTTTGGCTTGCGCAGACCATGTCCAAAAGACATGTTCTTTGGAAAGCGGGAGAATTTCATCATCGGGAAGATCAAACATGGAAGCCTCATTGAATTTACGATTTTGGATTTACGATTGCTGATTGGCAAATTATACTCCCCGAACCATGACCCCATTTCTACACAAGCGTATCGTTGTAATTGGCACAACTTCATCAGGAAAGTCCACGCTGGCAGAGCAGTTAGCAAAAAAGCTCAGTTTAGATTTCATTGAACTGGATGCTTTGCATTGGGAGCCAAATTGGAAGGAGGCAGAAGTTGAGGTGTTTCGCAAGCGTGTCGAAACAGTCACCAGCTTGCAGCGGGGAAAGAGCGAAGAATCATCAGGCTGGGTAGTGGCGGGGAATTATCGCATCGTCCGTGATTTGATCTGGCCCAACGCCCAGGCAGTCATCTGGCTGGATTATCCCTTTCCCATTGTCTTCTGGCGGCTGCTCACTCGTACCATCCGCCGCGCTGTGACACAAGAGGAATTGTGGAACGGCAACCGCGAGACCTTTTGGGGACACCTGAAAATCTGGTCGCAGGATTCCTTATTCAATTGGCTGTTCAAAACGTATTGGAGGCGCAAGCGTGAAACCCCTGCCCTGCTCAACCTCCCTGAGCACAAGCATTTGGAATTGATTCATTTCAAGCATCCGCGTGAAGCGGAGGAATGGTTGAATAGTTTATTTTCTAAACCAAGCAATGATCTGAGTCAGCCCGATCAAAATTACACCCAGTAGAAAATTTCCCCATTCTGCAGTCCACTGCCGCCACCAAAGGATGAAAAAGGATGCAACAAGCAGCCCGCCAAAGGCCAGCAGACTCACACGGGCGACACGGCGGCGTTCAATTCCTTTGGGATCTTCGCGAGGCATTAAGAATTTCAATCTGGTTCGCAGCTCGGTCATATCCCATGCAAGCAGGGCAAAGATCGCGCTGGCAAACATCCACCCGATCGGGAAATTGAGCCACAGACCCACAATTGCAAACAACATCGAAAGAAACAACGCAAGCACTGAAAACCATCTCCAACGCTGCCATTGGGAGAATAACCACAGTACCCCAAAAGCGATCATCCAACGCGCGGCGGAATCCAGCCCCACGCCTGCATATCCCCATGCAAGTGAACCTGTGCTGATGATGATGCTGAGTATCAATGCAATGAGAGACAATATAACCTCCGTACTCGTTTCAAATTCTACCATCTGGCTTGATGCGCATGTTATACTCCCGAAAACACCATGAAAAAAGAATGTGAAGGTACTTTACACCCCCACGCCATAGAAGGGATAAAACTGTTTAACAAAGGCGAATTCTTCGAGGCGCATGAGGAATTGGAAACTGCATGGCGGGACGAGGCGGGGGAAATCCGCAATTTGTATAAGGGGATTTTACAAGTGGCGGTGGCATACCTGCACATCACACGCGGGAATTATGAAGGCGCAGTGAAGGTGTATGGACGAAGTTTGAAGTGGCTGAAAGATTGGCCTGATGTTTGCAGGGGTATCTTCGTTAAGAAATTTCGTGAAGATGCAGAAGTTGCAATAAGCGAATTGGAAAAGTTGGGGAAAGAAAATATTGGCAAGTTCAACAAATCCGATTTCAAGCAGATCGTGTGGAATGATAAAAGAAAATGGGTTTGTGACCGCTGCGGCAGTGAGATGCATGAGAAGAATTGCAAGGTGAGCTGCCCCAATTGTGGGAATCGGTTTGATTGTTCGGATCTGAATATTTATTTTGATTGATTATCTGCTTGAAAACGCCGGGGCGACCCGCCCTGCAAGAACAAAGCACCTCGATAATCATTGAAGGGTCGCCCCTACTCGTGGCTGCGCAGGCGATAGACTAGCGCGCTAATTCCCCAAATTCCTAAGAGAGCAAGCAAAGCTGCTGCACCGAACGTCAATGTGACGTGGATGCGGGTTGCAGCGAAATATCCCACAAGACTTAAACCAATGACGAGAGCAAGGCGTGCGAAGTGTGCTCGTTCCGTTTTGCGCGTGTCTTGCGGACTGTTCGTGTTTTTCAGGCGTTGGAAGAATCTCGTCAAGTCCCAGGCGAGCAGAGAGAAAATTACGCCAGCCAAAGCGAGTATTGGATTTATATCCGCCCAGAGAGAAGCGAGGGAAATAATGATGAATATGGAAAATGCCAAACCTGAAAAGCGATGCAAGCCGCGCATGAAAAGGACGATCCATGCGATGCCAAGAAGTGCAACCGTGATCGAAACAGGGATGAAGTCATTGGCGGCAAGGCCGTATGTCAATGCGGCGGTGCTGGCGAGGATGGAAGCATAAACAGAATTGCGGGTCATCGTTTCCCCACTCCGCGCTGGATGGCGTGCAAGAATGCAGTTGGGCGGCTGAGTGCGGAGCGGACGGCTTGCTCGAACGGGCGAGCCACATCCCAATTGATCACCTGCACGCCTGTGTGACGCAATTCCCGTAACAACACTTCACGCTGGAGTCTGGCAATGCGTGTGGCGAGTTTCACCGTGGGATTATCGCCAAGTCCGCGGGATTCGAAGGAAACAGGGTCGGGGCTAATGACCAGAAGTTGATAACCGCGCGCGCGCAATTGCGTCAACAGGGAGACATCTCCCCCGCTCAACGGACTGATGAGGATGATCTGCGAATTGGGCGGGAATAATCTGCGTGGAATGATCAAGGAATTGAAATTTTGAGACTCACCCGTCTCTGCCAGTGCGAGGTCTTGCATGATGCGCTCGCGTTGATATTTTCCGTAGCCGGGGGATGTCCATTTATTGCGCTTGCCGTAAATGAACAAGCCAACTCGATTTCCCTCAGCAAGCAAAGACGAAGCCACAGCCACCGAAGCAAGGACGGAATCTTCAAAGATCGAACGCCTGCCGCCAAATTCGTTGACCTTGCGTCTGCCGTCCAGCACGATGCCAACATCTGCAACACGCTCCTGTTCATATTCGTTGGAATAGATGACGTCATCCTGTCTCGCGGATACACGCCAGTTAATGTGATGCGGAGAATCGCCAGCTTGATATTCACGCAAGCCGAAGAATTCGATTCCCGTGCCGCCTTGATGAGCTGGAATGACTCCGGAATACACGCGGGTTTGGCGGGGTTGGATGGGAATGTGTCGGACGCGGGAAATGGCTGGGAGGATGAGCAATTGTCCGCGTGTGGGAAGAAGCGCGCGCTTGACCATTAATCCCAAACGGTCTTCGGCAATCGCCTGAATGTTTTCAAAATAATGACTGCCGCGTTTTCCCTGCAAGGTGTAAGACCATGAAATACTTCCGTGAGCGGGCAAATCCACAAGACGGCTTGATGCGCCTTCGACAACGCTGAGAAAAGCAGGCAGTGGATCATGGAGTAGAACCTGTTCCAATGCCTCGCCATGATTTGTAATTGTCAGTTGAACTACGACAGGATCACCCGGTGCGACTCTTTCTGCGCTGATGGTTCGCTCGGCAGAGAGGTGCAGTTCTTCTGGTCCGCGCCAAAGACCTGCGAGCAAATACAAAACTAATGGCAATGCCAATGCCACCATCGCCCCGTTGAGCGTGCCAACGCCTGCGAGGATGATGAGATAGATTAACGCTGCCAATAGTGCGATACGACTCATGA
>CAZHOX010000008.1:18510-19764 GCA_964534345.1 uncultured Anaerolinea sp. | reverse complement strand
TTCAAGGCGGCGTGAGCACGCGCCATTTTCAGAAAAGCCAGCGAAGCACGTGGACTGGCGCCCACAGCCACACGGCGGTCATTGCGAGTCTCATGCACAAGGCGGGCGATGTATTCTTCCAAATCCGAATCCACATGCACAGACTCAACCAACGCACGCATCTTCAACAACTTTGCCGAAGAAGTGACAGGTTTCAATTCCACTTCATCCTGCCTGCGCGTATGGCGGCGATTCAAAATTTCTTTCTCTTCAGCAACATCAGGGTAACCAATGGACAGCTTGAGCATGAAACGATCCAACTGCGCTTCGGGCAATGGGAACGTGCCTTCATATTCAATTGGGTTTTGCGTTGCCATCACAAGGAAGGGTTCAGGCAACGCCATGCTCTCGCCTTCGAGAGTCACCTGTCCTTCTTGCATGGCTTCAAGCAAAGCAGATTGGGTCTTCGGTGATGCGCGGTTGATTTCATCTGCAAGCACAATGTTCGAGAAGATCGGTCCCTGCCGAAGTTGAAAACGATTTTGCACACGGTCCAACACATAGCTGCCGGTGATGTCGCCGGGCAAAAGGTCTGGGGTGAATTGAATGCGTTTGAAATCAAGCCCCAACACAGCGGCGAACGAACGCGCGATCAACGTCTTGCCGAGGCCCGGGTAATCTTCCAACAGCACATGCCCGCCCGCCAGCACCGCAGACATGATCATCTCCAGCACGCTGCGCTTGCCAACCACTGCCCGTTCCACTTCATCCATCACTTTTTGTGAAGTCCCAGCAACATCGTTGATCTTACTCATGTCTGATCTCCATTTGTTCTTCAAGGTAAGCCACCACCTGCTCCAACTCAATATCCAGCGGCGTGGAATTATTTTTTAGTACGAAACCATCGGGCGCATAATCTGCATAAGACGTATTCACCCCCGCATCCAAAAAAGCCTGAACACTGTCCGACGGAAGCGGGATCCGGCTTGAGGTCCCGCGTGAGGCGCTTTCTTGAATCGTTTGTTGGATCTTTCCAAGCAGATTCGCGATCTGCCATTTGAAATAGATTCCGCGATGTCGTTCTTCGATGTACCCCGCCATCGCCTCCACCGCGCCGATCACTGGTGACTGGTTCTCCGGGCTTTTTTCTTCTCTGTAGCGTTTTCCATAAAAACTACCAATGGCGATGTAGAGAATCAGGATCAATAAAAACGCCCAAAGAATTTGCTGAGGGATGACCACCCCCATCACATTCACAGTCCACACCAAATAGGA
>CAZHOX010000008.1:0-18410 GCA_964534345.1 uncultured Anaerolinea sp. | reverse complement strand
ATGGCTTCGCCCGGCAATCCTTCTTTTTCAAGATGGCTTGCAAATTCAGAAGGAGTCATAGCTTCTTCCCGGGCAATGCCGCGATATTGATTCACTGCCGCATTCATGCGTGTATAACTTCGAATGATGACGTTTCGTGATTCTTTATTTTTGGATAGATCATCCAACGCGGAGCGGGCGATGTCTGCGATCTCCGCGAGATTCGTTTTCGGCTGAAACCATCGGTCAATGTAACGATTGAAAATAACAATGGCAACTACACCCAACACAACAGCCACCAAAGCTGTGATCCAGAATTCCCACTGCGGAGTCACCTCTGGCTGAGAAAGAGTTGGGAGTTGTGTACCCAATTCTTGCGTGCCAACTTCAGCCTGCCCCTCTTCAGAAAACATTGGGTTGTTTCGTGCAAAGCGGCTCATGACCACCATTGCGATGACTGTAAAAGCAAAAAGCCGAACCAATTGCATGACCAAGCTCTTGCTGCTCTGCGGGCGGATTGGTCCCAGCATGACCAGAAATAAAACAATAATCATGCCGATCACCAAATACCGAAGCCACGGGTTATGCTCCGTATCTTCTGGAAGGCTGGAGTCTCTCAGCATGAAAAAGTTATCAAGCTTCACCATGTTTGGCGCATCGAATTTCATGCCGTTCAAACCCGAGGCAAGGACAATCAACCCGACCAGCGCGGCAAATACCAACAGGATGATCCAAACTCTTCCGCTAAAAAGTGATTTCATAAGCTGCCAGAATTATTTTACCAAGAACCCCTTCTAGGGTAGCCCGCCTGTAGTAGGGTTTTCCAAGCCATTTCTAAAGTCAGGAATGCCTCAATACAAAATTTGTCAAGCAACTTTGGAAAGACTATGTAGGGTTGTCCAATATTCCGCTCTGGTATACTGCCATCAAAAATCAGGAAGAGAAACCCCATGCCTACTTTCAACAACAAAATTGCACTCGTCACAGGCTCAGGTCGTGGCATTGGAAAAGCGATAGCTTTACATTTTGCCCAACACGGCGCGGATGTAGTCATCAATTTCTTTCGCAACCGTGCTCCTGCCGAAGAAACCGCGCGTGAAGTGGAAAAACTTGGCCGCCGTGCCTTGCTCGTCAAAGCAGACGTGGGCGACCTCGAAGACTTAAACCGCCTGTTCGACGAAGTGGAAAAGGAATTCGGCGGGCTGGATATTCTCATCCACAATGCAGCTTCGGGGTACAACCGTCCCGCGATGGAGCAGAAACCCAAAGGCTGGGATTGGACAATGAACATCAACGCCCGTGCTTTGTTATTCGCTGCACAACGCGCTGCTCCGCTCATGGAAAAACGCGGCGGCGGGAAGATCGTCAGCATTTCGAGTGCGGGTTCCGTCCGCGTGCTGCCGGATTATGTAGTGGTCGGGGCGAGCAAAGCTGCCCTAGAATCACTGACTCGCTATCTGGGTGTCGAGTTGATCTCAAGGGGAATCAATGTCAACGCCGTGTCACCAGGCGTGGTTGAGACAGAGGCGCTGAATCACTTCGCATCCATGGGCAATCAGGATAACATCCTGCAAAATTTCATCAAACAAGTTCCTGCTGGCCGCCTCATCACCCCTGAGGAAGTTGCCGAAGTAGTTGCCTTCCTTTGCTCCCCAGCTGCTGCGATGATCGTAGGGCAAACGATCACGTTGGATGGCGGATACACTTTGCCAATACCCAAGTAACAAAGTTTCATTCAAAGTTATGTGAATTAAAACGACACTGTTGGGAGGGATCATGAAACGAAGAAGGATAGCTCTTTCACATATTGTCCGCACAATTGGAGTGCTTTGTATCTTAATCGGGGCAGGGGTATCCATTACTCTGACAATAAACTATCTAAAACTAGAGAGGGAAAACTTACAAGCAGGTGAGGCGTATGCCCGTGCTCAACTGGATGATGTTACAAAGTATGTTGACCAGGAAATGTTAGGGCAGAAAAGCGCCGCAGAAGGCCTGGCTACATTCCTTGAAACGGCTCCACTGAATGAAGAAAATCTGCACTTGTTATTACAGAATACGATTTCCAACCAGCCCAGCCTGCATGGTGTGGTAATAGCTTTTGTCCCAAACATTATTCCAGGCATGGAAGAGTATGCTCCCTATTACCATCTCCAGGCAAATGGAGAGCGGGTCTTTACACAGATCGAGTCTGTCTATCATTACACGGATGCCAGTGTTCCATCTGCCATTTGGTATACGGGTACAGAGAAAACAAGGCAGGGACAATGGTACAACTACTACGGCAAAGTAGCAGATGACTGGATCATTGTGTACGCAACTCCTTTTTACCGCAAGGACCCACAAACGGGCGAGCGAGAGTTCTATGGGGTTGTCGCCACATCACACTCCATCAACTCTACCTTTCACCAGTTCTTTCAGTACATTCCTCTTGGAAAAGATGGCTACACTGTGCTGATGAATGAAACAGGGAAAATTGTCTTTCACCCAAAAAGGAAAAACATCGGTAAAACCATTTCTCAAGTTGCAGAAGAAATGAAAGACCTCGATCTGAAAACCGCAGAAGAACGTTTACTCAAAGAAGATGAATTCTTATTGGAGCGGGTTGCAGACAACGGTAGTAAATCCTGGACGATCTTCAAGAAGTTACCATCATCCGGCTGGCATATTGCAATCGTTGTGAAACAAAATGTAATATCCATATCGGGGGCCGAAAAAACCCACACTCTCATCAATGTCAGTTTAGGCATTTTAATTTTCCTTATCGGCTTGAGCACATTTATTTTCCAGCCTGAAAAAGGAACCATTTCTGGAATATGGAGGTTTTCCATCAGCCTCGGATTTGCATCCCTGATGGGTATTATCTGGGTATGGTATCTGGTTTATACAAATCCATCCGAAACAGCCGTTGACTCTGTACTTGTTAATCAACAAGATATTTCAAAATACCTTTCTCCATTTGAAGATTCAGATCTGGCAAAGACTCGGGGTGCTCCCATTCGTGTTCCCACTGGCATTATTATCGAAAGTTTTTCCCTCACAAGCAGAACTGCACTCCTCAATGGTTATGTATGGCAAAAATTCCCCATCCAAATGGATGAAAGTAATATCCAGCCTCCGCACTTCGTAAATGAAGTTTCAACTGCTGAAACACGAGAGATATATCGTTTCATTCAAAACGGAAAAAGAGTTGTAGGCTGGTTCGTTACTGTGGAATTGAGAGAGTATTTTGATGTAGGCAAATATCCGCTGGATGAGATCACAGCCAAGCTTGAGATCGAGCCTTCTAATCTCTCAGAAAACATTATTCTGGTCCCAGATATTGACAGCTATGAATACATGTCCCCAGAGGCAAAGCCCGGCCTGGCCCCGGATATAGAAGTTCCTGGCTGGAATATAAGAGAAAGTTATTTTATTTTCAAAGAAAACACCTTCAATGCAAATTTTGGAAGCCTGGTCAATGTGAGAAAAAATGATTACCCGGCACTCCTTTTCAACATCCATGGAACCCGTAATCTTATTTCGCCATTGATCGCATACTGTATTGTCATCATAGTCATCCTGGTGCAAATTTTTGGTGTTGTAATGATCCGAGTTGAAGAACCGCTTGAAGTTCTCTCGGTGGGGGCTGCGCTATTTCTGGTCAATGCCATTTCACATAATGCACTGCGCGGAGAATTGGCAGCCTCTGGAACTGTGTATCTTGAATATTTCTTCATCTTTTTATATGTCACTATCCTTGCATCTTCTGTCAATGGGTTGGCGCGAACTCTTGGGATTAAGTTGAAGATATTGCAGGAGAGAGACAACATTTTAGCCAAAGCACTGTTCTGGCCGCTATACTTCGGAATTGGATTTATCTTCACACTCTTCGTCTTTTACAAGTCAGTTGGCCCATAAATTTTCACACTGATGAAGGGTATACTCTGCCTGTGCCATTCCTATTATTAATATCAGTCAGGAATATTTAACATGTCACTCTTTCAAGTTCCACCACCTACTCGATTTGACCTGCGATTCTCTGTTGCAGGGATTCCCATCCGCGTCCATCCGCTCTTTTGGTTGATCGCCATTCTATTTGGTTCCTCCAGCAATAGCATTGTCAGTCTGCTCACCTGGGTGTTTGCCATCTTCGTTTCGATTCTCATCCACGAGTTGGGACATGCCTTCGCCATGCGCCGTTACGGACAAGGCTCACAGATCATCTTGCATTTTGCAGGCGGGCTGACGGTACCAGAATCCATAGCCTGGGGCAGCGGGTATGCAAATATTGCCATCACAGCAAATCAGCAAATTTTTATTTCTCTGGCTGGACCATTTTCCGGCTTTTTATTTGCTGGTCTAATCCTTGCTTTGTCTGCTGGGCTGGGGGGTACGATCGTCCCAAATTATGTATTTGGATTTATCCCATTTCCACTTGTCATGTTCCCAACAGGTTGGGAGGTTCTGGGTTCATTTGTCATCAGCCTGCTTTGGGTAAATATCTTCTGGGGTTTCATCAACCTTATGCCCGTCAATCCACTGGACGGTGGAACAGTCACACGATACATCCTCATCCAGACCGATCCGTGGAATGGTGTTCGCACCTCGCTTTGGATATCCGTGATCACGGGTGCGGTTATTGCCATTGTCGGTTTTATATTTCTACGCAGCACGTATATGGCAATTCTATTTGGGTTGCTGGCATTTCAAAGTTATCAGGCTTTACAAGGCGGCGCAGGCAGAAGCTATTAACTACAATTACAGGCATCAACGTCCTCGGGAAAACCTGAGGACGTTTTATTTCATTACCAGGGGAATTTCACCGTCTGGCCTGTCCAAACGGGAATTGAGAAAACTTCTATTTCATTAAAAACAAAATGGTTCAGGTATCAAAATTGAAGTACCTGAACCATTTTATTAATTCCCAGAAGGCATGTCTCTTGGCACTTTCTCCTTTTGGAGAATTGCCTCCAAATCCTGAATAATTACCTGATATTCTGGTGCGTCGATCTTATTTTCCATTTCATACGGGTCGATCTTCAGATCATAAAACTCGGAAATAAATCCTTCATTCTCAATATACACATACTGCCCAGTGTGAATGGCTGTCCAGTTACCTCGATCCGGCCAGGCTTCCAGAAGCAGGCTGGTACGCCAGGTATCTACTCCATTAAGCAAACTCACAAGTGATAAACCATCCATTGCATTCGGCATTCTCGTCTCAGAGAGTTCGTATAACGTGGGCGCAATATCAATATTGGCAACTAGGTGATCGTCTATATAAGGGGTCGATACAAGAGGTGGATATCGTATTGCAAAGGGAACTTTCACCGATTCTTCATAAGCAGTATTCTTTTGATCCAATCGATGTTCGCCCCAATGCTTGCCATTATCAGAAATAAAAATGACGACGGTGTTATCCATCTCACCGGTTTCCTTCAGCTTCATCATGATCTCTTCAATGGAACGATCCAGCGCTGTGAGGGTCAATATCTGCCTGCGGCGGGTATTATCAATACTAAGCATTTCATCTTCGGTAAGGAATGGCTTTTCTGAAATGGATTCGGGTTTGTCTGAAATATCCTCTTCATTGTAACTTTCCGGACGGTATGGAGGCAGGTCTTGATATAGCGCAGTATCTTCTTTTGCGGGTGTAAAAGGGGCATGGGGAGCATTTGGCGCAAAGAGCAGGAAAAAAGGTTTTCTTTGGTTGGTGGCTTCACCCAAAAACTTAATTACTTCATCTTTGAATAAATATGTAATGTAGCCGGTATGTTTGGACCAGGTACCATTTACATTCAGGTCTGGGTCGTAATAAGATGGAACTGTCCCGCCCCAAAAGGATACCCAATAATCGTATTCGGGCTTCATGCTCCCATCCCATGAGTTCAGATACTTCCCCACCAACCCAGTATAGTATCCATTATTATGCAGGTCTTTGACAAAAGTTTCATAATTTAGTTTATCCTCATTCACATAGACCCCGTGGTTATGAGCATATAGTCCTGTCAGAATACTTGACCGGCTGGCACAGCAAAACGGAGTTGTAATATATGCCTCGGAAAATGAAACTCCCTGATCAAAAATTAGTTCCTGCGTGCTTGGCATATATTGCATGGTGTCATAACGCTGGTCATCTGTAACGATGATCAAAAAATTGGGGCGTTCATCATTAAAAAAACGCGGAATAGCCTGACAAGCCTGCAACAGAAATGCAAAGAGAATTAAACAAGAACTGGTTCGCTTAAGTAGCATATATGGTTCCTTAATAGTTGGGTGAATTTTTTTATTGTACCCCAAGTCATTAATTATAAAATCCGCCTCCTTTTTAAGGGATGGCGGATTTTTTCAATCTCAATATTTTACGCAACTTTACGCGGGCCTGATTTCTTCCTTGGCTTTGGAACTTCGACCACTTCGGGTGAAGAAATCTCTTCGATCACTGGTGCAGGCTGTTCAACCGGTTCAATGATGACGGGCGCAGGCTCGGGCACTGTAGGAGCGGGCTGTCCATTCAACCGAGAAAAGTAGTCTTTCACAATGAGGTCATTGTAAAAGATGAGAACCAGAATCCCCACAACCATGGAAAATAGATTACCCATAACAACAGTTGTGATCTCAAATATAGCTATAGACTGGGAAGGCATTACTGGTTGCGGCTGAGCACTCATAAGCTTTGCAGCATATATGATCTCGAAGATGCCTAGTATGGTGGGAAGAATAGTGACCGGCAGGCAGACCACCCCAACGATCGTGCCAAGCGCCGTGGCAGATGCCACAAATCCCCAAAAAAGATTAATGATGCCACTAGTAAGGGTCATCACTGCTATGGCTGTGACCAAGCCAGGTTTTTGTTGAGAATATGATGTGTTCATTCGTTACTCCTTATTTTGATCTGGATGATATAACGAATGTAAGCCAGTTTGGTTGCATGTTTTTTATGGCTGCTGGAATGTAAGGAGCAAACTACCGGGGTAATTCACTCCATTTGGGTCTGTACAGGTGGGGGCGACGATATTGGGAACTGAAGATCCACCAGCAATAACGCGGATGTTATACACTGTGTCCGTTTCCATAACAAAGTCTGCGTATCCATTCCCAAGCTCGGGCTTGAATCCGGTAAAGAAGCGGTCCTCACCCTGACTCCATGTGACTGTGATTTCGATGCCTGCCACTTGTTTGCGGTGTGAGTCCATGAGGATGAATTTCATTAAGCTTTGTTGTGAACCAGGTGTACAAATTGTGTCCTGACCAACCAGTGCAAACGGAGCGCCAGGCCCGGGAATGGGAGTAAATGTAGGGCGGGGAGTAATAGTTTCAGCTACGACCGGCGTAATGGGTGTTTGTTCAAATACTATTGTCGGGAAAGGGGTGGGAGATTCTTCAACAGATACTGTTTCAATAACTTGTGTTTCTGTACTTAAAATTATGGGATCACCCTGAGGTGTGTTAAGAACTGTAAATGGGGTGGCGGTGGGGATATTGCTGGCAAAGCCTTGATTCAAGTCGGTGGCGAGTTCGGCGAGTGGACGGGCTTTATCAAAGGGTTCACCTGCTGCCAACATGCGCTGTGCCTGTGCGCTGAGTTCGCCAATGGGGTCTACATCACCAAGCAGTTCGAGGCGAACTCGTGCGCGATCCAGGTTATGAGTCGATGCGTAGGATGCGGCGATCACGATGCGGTATTGGTCTTTGAAATCGGCGCGCAGGATGGAGGGGCCTGCGTCTACATAGGTTACAGGGGAGAGAAACCAAGAGTAAACAAGACCAAGCCCAAGTCCGGTAAGAAGCGCAAGAATAATTTGGAAGGTGAGGCTGCGGTTATTAAGTCGGCTCATGGGTTCGTGTTCCCCTGCGGTTGATATGTCTGCATGGCGGTTAATAGATTCTGCAGGGTCTTAATTTCGTCTTCTGTAAAGTTATTTTGTTTGGCGTATTCCAGTGTGGAAGATGTTATTACTGCCGGGGATTCGCTTCCAAGAACGGCTAGACGGCGGGCTGCTGTATCTGCGTCGATCTCGTTTTGGTATGCTTCGGCGATCATGAGCACATAGTCGGCACGATAATCTTCCCTGAGGATGTTTGGCGGGACGTCTGTATATTCAATGGGGTCGATCACCCAACCATAGACAAGCCCAAGCACAATGCCAAGGATAGCTGCGATGGTTATCTTTATTAAGTTTGAGGAGGTCATGAGGGGATTATACCCATGGCTGGGTATTATATAAATAAAAAAATATCCGGACAGGCTACCGGCGGCACCCGAAGACTCTTCCTTACCGTTGCTATCTTTCGATCCTGGCGGGGTTCGAAAGGCTTCGCCGCGCCGGGCCTGCCCGGACGGGTGCTAGGATACTCGAATTAGGATGTAGTGTCAAATAATGTTAGGGGGTTCTTTTTCTATGACAGACATAAATGCGTCTATAAGATTCGGATCGAAGAGTTTGCCAGAGTTCTCAATGATATAAGCAATGACTTCGGCACGAGGCATTTTTTTTCTGTAAGGGCGGTCTGCGCTTAATGCATCCCAAACATCCACGATTGCAAAGAGGCGCGCAACAAGTGGTATCTCTTCGCCTTTCAAACCATGGGGATATCCGCTGCCATCCCAGCGTTCGTGGTGGTAGAAAGGAATTTCGAGAGCGCGGTGCAGATAGGCGATTGGGGAGAGCATCTCATAGGCGTAAATGGGGTGGCGGCGCATTTTTTCCCATTCCGCTTCATTGAGAGGGCCGGGTTTTTGCAATATCTCATCTGGGATGGCCATTTTTCCCATATCGTGCAGTAAAGCGCCGCGGCGAATGTGGGAAAGTTCTTCATCGCTAAAGCCAAGTGTTGCAGCTACTTTGAGCGTTAATTCAGTAACGCGTTGGGTATGTCCTTCTGTCTCGCGGTCACGCAAGTCTAATGCTCGCACCCAACCTTCGATGGTTTTTTCGTATGCATCCCGAAGGTGGTCGTGGGCATCTTGCAAGGCTCTTTCTGCTTTTTTACGCTCAGTAATATCTCGAGATGCCGCTTGCACTTCAAGGATATAACCTGTTTTACGGTCTAGTATGGCGCGGGCAGATGTTTCAAGCCATACATAGTCGCCATCCTTTTTCAGGGCACGAAAAGCGATCGTGTAGGTGGCATCCAGTGGTTTTCCTTTAAAAAGTTTTCTAACTAGATCACGGTCTGCTTCATGAATAAGGTCAAAGCTATTGACGCCGGTCAGCTCTTCGGAAGTGTACCCAAGGATGGTTTCACATGCAGGTGAGACATAAAGAGTCTGACCTTCAATCGTCAGGCGGGAGATCATATCACTCGCATTTTCAGCAAGCAGACGAAACTGAGCTTCGCTTTCAAGCAAGGCTCTTTGCATTCGAACACGCTCGGCGCGTGCCACCCACTGCTCGATTGCACGCTCGGCAAGGTGGGGCATATCCAGCATAGATTCGGGGGATTTGACAACATAATCCAGAGCACCAGATTTGAGTGCTTCGACGGCAATACGCTCATTGCCATAACTTGTCATCAGAATAATGGGGATAGCTAATGGGTCGTTATGATTGGGTAATAACTCCATGCTTTCGCCATCGGGCAGGCGCCAATCTGCAATAATCAGCGCCGGTTCCTGGCGAAGCATTTCAACCCGAGCCTCTGTCAGCGATCTGACGCGATTAATGCGAACTTGAGAGTTCTGGTCTTCAAAAGCGCGCTGAATCAATTCTGCGTGGGGGTCTTCATCTTCAATTAGTAGAATATTTATAACATTGTATGACATTTTCTATTAAATACGTGGGTGGGTGTTCCAGCCTAACCAATAAAAGCCTAGGTCATGCATCAATTTACTAAACTCTTCAAAACCAACCGGTTTTACCAGGTAACTATTAACATGGTGGCCGTATGCTTGCGCCACATCCCTTTCAGCTTCTGAAGTAGTTAATACAATAACTGGAATATGTTTAAGAACCTCTTCTTCTTTAATTATACGAAGCACTTCCAACCCATCCACTCTTGGCAAGCGTAAATCCAGCAGAATCATGTGCGGGCGGGGGCTCAACTCAGGGTTTTCATATCCATTCCGTCTAAACAGATAATCCAGTGCAGTTTGTCCATCTCTAAAATGTTCTATCTTATTGGCAATTCGATGATCTTCCAAAGTGCGGATCACAAGTTCCGCGTGATCTGCATTATCTTCCACAAGCATAACAATCACTGGTTCACCCTTCATTGTGTACTCCTTCCTTCGCAGTATTGTAAACTATTTAGCAGCATCAAGTATAACATTTCAACTTTACAGGATGGAAAGCAAAAAAAATCCCAAATTTCGCCCAAATAGCCATCAATGGTCGTGATATAATTTCTACATCAACAACAATATTCGTCATCTTTTGAAGGAGAAATTATGGAAATCACCACTCAAGAATTTAAGCATTGTGATTTGATCAAAGTAAACGGCCGTGTGGATAGCGCCACTGCTCCAGAATTTTCAAAAGCGCTTGAAAAAACAAATAATGATGGCAAATTTAAGATCGTAGTTGATATGAGCGAATTGGAATACATGTCCAGCGCAGGCTTTCGCGCCTTGCTCGCCACACAAAGGAATTGCAAACGCTATAACCGTGGTGAATTGGTACTCGTAAATGTGCCCGAACGCATTCGCGAAGCCCTTGAACTGGCCGGCTTCACTGAACTCTTCAAAACCTTCGATGACCCCATTGAAGCTGTTGGCAGCTTCTAAAGAACGCCAAAAGCTTATTAAGCAATTAACAGAATATGCCGCTTCGTCTACCGTGATTGAGGCGGCATAAAGTTTTTATTTATGGCACACTCCACATTCCCCGCTCGGTTTGAGTTTTTGGATGAGATTCGAGACCTTGTTGCAGAGGTTGCCCGCGAAGGCGGGTTTTCAGAAAAGGAGATCTATTCTCTGCAACTTGCCGCCGATGAAGCTGCATCCAACATCATCGAACACGCATACGCCGGCATTTCAGATGCATATCTTGACGTGACATGCGACATTCGTAACGACACACTCACTATCACCATGCGCGACAACGGGAAACCATTCGACCCATCCAAAGTCAAACAGCCAAACTTAAAAGCAGACCTTTCCGAGCGGCAGATCGGCGGACTTGGCATATACCTCATGCGAAAACTCATGGATGACGTTCGCTACGAGGCAAATTCACGCACAGGCAATCTATTAACAATGACCAAGCGAAGGGGATAACACCCATGAATGCGGCAAACCGGGATTCATGGGATTGGCGTCAACTCGCCAGCCTGGGGGAAGACTTACGCAACAAAGATTCATTAAGCGCCCAACAAGACGAAATTATTTCCATGGCAAACCGTCTCATCGAAGGGACGGTGGATGTTTGGCTTAATGTAAAAGTGTTCCGCCTGCCCGATTGGAAAGAAGGCTCCACATTCCCACCTCAATCCACATTGGATGGAATGAAACAAGCCATCAAGATGGGAAAATTATTTGTCAAGCAGGGGAAGGCCAAAAGCAGCGCCTCTTTCGGGACCTTTGCCGCAGTACCGCTCGAAGATCATGGAATTACGCTGGGAGCGCTTCAGATCACACGCCCCAATGGCCCTGCCTTCTCCACCGAAGAATTAAACCTGCTTCAAGCACTTGCACAAATCGTTGCCACCAGCCTGATAGCATCCCACCGATCCGAAGTGGAACAGTTCCGGCTTCGGCAGCTTAATCTCGTCCGTGAGGTCAGCGCCCAGATCGCCAATGTGCTGGATCTAAATGAACTCTCCGCACGCATAACTGAGTTGATCCAAAAAACGTTCAACTTTTATTATGTTGCCATCTTCACCCTCAAATCGAATTCCAATGCGCTGCGTTTTCGTTCCAGTGCGGTTGCCCCACGCAAAGGAAAAAAGAAAGTATCCATCGCATTGGAAGTGGAAATCGGGCAGGGGTTGATCGGGGAAGCCGCAAAACTCGGCGAACAAATTGTGTGCGACGATGTTCAATCTGACCCGCGCTACCGCTTTATAGACAGCCTCCCCGAAACAAAATCCGAAGTGGTCATCCCATTAAAAATAGAAGACCGCGTGCTTGGCGTGCTGGATGTGCAAAGCAACCATAAAAAAGCCTTCCACCCAAATGACCTTCTCATCCTCCACGCACTTGCAGATAATATCGCCCGCGCGGTGGATAGTGCCCGCTTATACAGTTCTCTGCACCGTCGCGCCAACCAGCTAACCCTCGTTTCTGAGGTCAGCAAGAGTGTATCCTCCACGCTTAATCTTTCAGCGATCATGCGTGATGCGGCAAATCTCATTCATGAAAAATTTAAATATCCACATGTCTCACTGTTTACAGTCCACCCAAATAGAAGGATCATTGCCTATGAGGCAGGTAGTGGCAAGCGCAGCCAAAAATTACAAGGCTATACCATTTCGTTAGACAACCCAAAGGGGCTTATGGTCTGGGCAGCCAGGCTGGGCAAAACGATCCTGATCAATGACGTAGACACAGATGACCGTTACGTCCCATCTCCATTGCCGCCGGGGAATACCCGATCCGAACTTTGCGTACCTTTAATCTTTGACAACAAAGTAGTTGGCCTGCTGGATATTCAATCAGACAAGTTGAATGCATTCACAGAAGATGACCAGGTAATGTTTGAAGCTGTGGCCGATACAATGGCCGCCGCCATCCGCAATGCAGACTTGTACCGCTCCGAACAATGGCGCCGCCAAATTGCAGACAGTCTGCGCGAGGTGGCAGGTTTGGTCTCTGACAATGTCGGTGTGGATGAGGTGCTTGAAACCATCCTTTCCGAATTGGACCGCAACCTGCCCATTGATGTCTCTGCGATTTGGCTTTTGCAGGACGGTGAATTATGTCTCTCAGCCGTGCATGGCATTGACGCAAGCCAATTGGAAAGCGTATGCCTCAATAACCCCGAAGCAACGTACGCAATGGCTGAAGCATTGGTCTCTGATGTTCCCATCATTCGTCGCCCCGATGAGCCGATCTGGCCTGCGGGCTTGGCCTCTGGCTATGACAAGAATTATTCCACGATTGCTGCACCGCTTCGCGTGGGAGACCGCCCACTAGGGGTACTGTCCTTAGCCCACCACACATCAGGGCGCTACGGCCATGAAGCGCAGGATATTACAACAACCTTTGCCAGCTATGCGGCTGTTGCCATTGAAAATGCCCGCCTGTATGACTCTGCACAAGAGCAGGCGTATGCGTCTGCGGCATTGTTGCAGGTGGCTCAGGCGGTTGTCAGCTTAAGTGACCTGGAAGAGATATTAAGCTCTGTCACACGTATTATGCCGATCCTCGTTGGCGTAAAGCGTGTTGCCTTATATCGCTGGGATGCAGAGAGGGAATCCTTTACTGCTTCGCAAGAATATGGTTTTTCAGAAAACGAAGAAGAGATCATGACCGAAAAGGAATTTCGGGCAGGCGTGTTTCCTCTGCTTGATTATGCAAGGGAGGAAAATCGTCTCGTCGTACACGCGCTAAAGCCTAACGCGTTGCCAAATTCCTGGTTGGGAATCAGGCCGCAGGTCAAGGATGAGGCGGAGATGATGGGCGCAGATCGTTTGCTTATGGCCGTCCCGCTTGCCATCAAGAATGATCTATTTGGCGTCATGTTGATCGAAGAGACGGAGAACGGCCGTCGCTTCCGCTCACGCCGCATTGAGATCATCAATGGAATTGCCCAACAGGCGGCACTTGCGATTCAAAATGATCTCTTGCAATTGGAGATGGTGGTACGCGAACGCCTCGAAACGGAAGTACAACTGGCTCGCCAGATTCAGCAGACGTTTATTCCGCAATCTTTGCCAAACCACCCAGCCTGGCAGTTGGCGGCTCGTTGGCGCACGGCGCGGCAAGTGGGCGGTGACTTTTATGATGTGATCGAATTGCCAAATAAAAAGTTGGGAATTTTTATTGCAGATGTGGCAGATAAAGGCATGCCTGCCGCTTTGTTCATGGCGCTCACACGTACACTAGTGCGTGCCGCTGTGATCGAAACCAACTCCCCCGCTGAGGCTTTGGGACGTGTAAATGATCTTTTGCTTCCTGATACCCAGCAGGGTATGTTCGTCACTGCGGTGTATGGCGAGTTGGATATGGAGCAAGGAAAATTTACGTATGTGAATGCAGGGCATAACCCTCCATTCTGGGTGAAAGCAAACGGCGAGATCGAAAAACTTACTCGCACAGCAATTGCGTTGGGTGTGATGGAACAGCCGAACATTCAGGAGCGTACGATCTCCATCTCATTTGGGGATAAGTTGCTGCTCTACACAGATGGGCTTACAGAAGCTTTCTCTTCAGAGGGTGAATTATTTGGCGATTTGCGTCTCATGCAAGCATTGGAATCCACTCAAGCACACTCTTCTGACAAGGTGATCGAGACTGTTGAGGAATACTTGAATGAATTCATTGGCATCGTGCCGCTGGGGGATGACCTGACCATGTTGGTAATCCGAAGAGTGTAAAGAACAATTTTCTGGTGAGGTTTCATTAGACCAAAAACCTCTTAACACGGAGGCCGTGCGAAGCCTCTTATGGAAAAAACACAGAGGCTGTGTTTTTTTCGTTTCATAAAAAAGGGTCGATGGCTGGGAACATTTTTATCTTTTCAGACGTTATCCTTTTTCACAGGTACTTAAAACATACCATGACCAAGGTACCTTCCTATTTACGAATTTATGAAGTATCCTTGCGAAAATCGTCAACCAGAGGAGACAAAAAATGAAGTCACAGTTTCGTATGCTATTTGCTTTTGTTGCATTATTAATGAGTGTCAGTCTGGCTTGTTCAGCTTTTGCATCAGCTGAGCCAACAGCAACTCCCGTTCCCACGATTGCGCCGCCCCCAACTTCTGCCCCATTGCCAACTTCAGATGTGCAACTTCCCAATCCCAGCGGCCCTTCCAACCCGGCTGGTGGAACTGGTGGAAATACCCAAGCCGGCACCAGTTCAGATATCGTTACCTTTGTAGATGAAAATAATCTGCTTGGGTTCGACTTGCCTGGTGACTGGTTCTACGAACACAATGCCTATGACACTTATTATGTAGATACGTTCACATCACCAGATGAAACATCTGCAAAAATTGAAAGCCTTGTCTACAATGATGGAGAAGCTTTTGTCAAAAATCAAAATGGACAGTTTGCTCTGTATCTCTTAAACACCTACTACAGCTCCACTGGAGAAGTTGGTGATATCCGTGTTCTAGGCGATCAGATCATGAAGGACGGTTCAGAGCGTCTTGAATGGACATCCAAAGCGGGCGGATATTCCGGTTATTCCTATTTTGAAACCCGTGGAGAGGATAACAAGACCTTCCTCATGTTCACGATCTGGTATATCAATGACGTAGATCAAGAAACGCTTGATACCGTCAACAATGCAGTCAACACCTACTACGTTCCATAAATAGATTTTCGCCTGACCAAAATGCGGCTTTCTCAAAGGGAAGCCGCATTTTTTATATCCGACTGAACCGCATAGAAACCTTTCCCCTCTTCCTTTGTTATAATCTTACATAATCAACACTCAGGAGAGAGTACATGCCCAAGAAAAAGGGTCCTATTGCGCTGCCCTTCGAGAAAGATGAAATCATAAAGGATTACCGCCTGGCCTATCAAAGCAGGCAGGCTTCACTTATCGGTAGAAGAGAAGTCCTTAGCGGCAAAGCAAAGTTTGGAATTTTTGGCGACGGCAAAGAGATCGCTCAACTCGCTATTGCGCGCGCCTTTCGCAAAGGGGATTGGCGCTCCGGATATTACCGAGATCAAACCTGGATGTTCACACTTGGCATGATGAGCATTCAGGAATTTTTTGCGCAACTGTATGCGCATGGCGACACCACCTACGACCCCGCCAGCGGCGGCCGACAGATGAACGCCCATTTCGGTACACGGCTGTTGCACCCAAACGGCTCATGGCGTTCGCAAACTCAAATGTACAACACCGCATCCGATGTCTCTTGCACAGCGGCGCAAATGCCAAGAGCCGTAGGGCTGGCCTACGCATCTGTCCTTTATCGCAATCTCAAAGAATTACAAAGCCTAAAAGATTTTTCGATCAGCGGAAATGAAGTGACCTTTGCCACCATCGGCAACGCATCCACAGCCGAGGGGCATTTTTGGGAAGCCGTCAATGCCATCGGCGTGCTCAAGGCTCCAGCCGTCATCACTGTTTATGATGACGGGTATGGTATCTCCGTCCCCAATCAATTTCAAATGGTCAAGGAAAATATCGGCACATTGCTCAAAGGCTTCGAGCGCGACCCGAACACCCCGCCCAACAAAGTGCAAAATGGATACGACCATTACACCGTCCGCGCATGGGATTACCCTGCACTCGTCGAAACCTACCTCACTGCCGCTGAGATCGCGCGCGAATATCACATCCCTGCACTCGTGCATGTCATCGATGTGACACAACCGCAAGGCCACAGCACAAGCGGATCACACGAACGATACAAAACTGCCGAGCGCCTCAAGTGGGAAGAACAATTTGATGGACTCAAAAAAATGCGCGCATGGATGATAGAAAACCGCGTCATTTCCGCGCCCGAGCTTGATTCTCTCGAAAAAGCAGACTACGACACTGTAGAAGGATTCCGCAAAGCCGCATGGGATTCGTACCTCGCCCCCATCACAGAAGAGCGCAGCCAGGTCATGGACATGCTCGATGAGATCGCAAGCTCGTCGAACCATGTTGCAGAGTTGAGACTGCTCAAAGATCGGCTGGCAACTCTCCCGTCGTATACGAGGCGCGACATTCACACGATCACACATGAAGCGCTGCGAATCCTCCGAGATGAATCAAATCCCATCAAGCAGATATTGATCCAATGGAAGCATGAAAGCGATAAAGTAAATCTGGATCGCTACGGCTCGTATTTATATTCTGGCACAGCGTTGAAGATAGACGAAGTAAAGCCTGTCTATTCGGATTCGTCCCCGACCATGTTCGGCTTTGAAGTGGTCAATGCTGCGTTTGATGCCGCACTGGCACGCGAGCCAAAACTCATTGCCTTTGGTGAGGATGTTGGCAAACTTGGTGATGTGAATCAGGGTTTCAAAGGGATGCAGGAAAAATATGGCGAACTCCGCGTAACAGATACTGGCATCCGCGAGACAACGATCATGGGGCAAGCCATTGGTATGGCGATGCGTGGATTGCGCCCCATTGCTGAAATTCAATACCTTGATTATGTGTTGTACGCATTACAAACCATGAGCGATGACCTTGCATCATTGCACTGGCGCACCGCAGGCGGACAAAAAGCACCGGTCATCATCCGCACCCGTGGACACCGCCTTGAAGGGGTGTGGCATTCGGGTTCGCCCATGTCTGGCATTTTGAGTCTGACACGTGGCATGTATGTTCTCGTTCCACGAGACATGACCCGTGCCGCGGGTTTTTATAACACGTTGCTGAAATCGGATGAGCCTGCCATCGTGGTGGAAGTGTTGAATGGGTATCGTGTAAAAGAACGCTTGCCAGACAACATTGCCGAAATAACCCTGCAACTGGGAGTCCCTGAAACCATCCGTGAAGGCAAAGATGTCACCATCGTTACTTATGGAGCGTGTTGCCGCATCGTCATCGAAGCGGCGGATAAATTAAGCAAAGCTGGCATTGAAGTTGAAGTGATCGATGTGCAATCGCTCATGCCGTTTGATATTCACAGCAAAATTGTTGAATCACTCAAAAAGACATCTCGCATTCTCTTTGTGGATGAAGATGTGCCAGGTGGTACAACAGCCTACATGATGCAGGAAGTCATCGAGAAGCAAGGCGGCTACTTCCATTTAGACTCCCCCGCTCGAACATTATCTGCCAAAGCCCACCGCCCTGCCTATGGCTCGGATGGCGATTACTGGTCCAAGCCGAATGTGGAGACGGTGTTCGATGCTGTGTATGAAATGATGAGTGAAGTTGATCCGAAGCAGTATCCTCTTTTTAGTTGATAGTGGGTAGTTGGTGGTTGGTAGTGAGGTCTTATGGAAAAAGAAAAAGTGGCTGCAAAAAATTATCGCGAGCTAATTGTTTGGCAGGATGCAATCAAGATCGCGAAAGCTGTTTATCAATTAACTGGAAAATTTCCAAAACAGGAAACCTATGCACTAGCAGATCAACTTCGCCGAGCTGCTGTCTCGGTCCCATCAAATATCGCAGAGGGTCAGGCAAGAAAATCATCTGGCGACTTTAGAAGGTTCTTACACATAGCTCTTGGTTCCCTGGCAGAAGTGGACACACAACTCGTACTTGCACAAGAATTTGGATATTTGAGCATGGATGATATTAATCCGATGGATGAGCAGATTCAAAATTTACGCAAGAAACTTTATGCACTCATCAACACTCTGCCACAAACCACCAACCGATAACTATCAACTGGAGACTCTATGGCGACAAAAGTTTTAGTACCCCGACTCGGCGAAGGTGT
>CAZHOX010000007.1:23943-39682 GCA_964534345.1 uncultured Anaerolinea sp. | reverse complement strand
TTCCTCGTCGCGTCGGGCTTCTCGCTCATCTTCGGTCTGCTGGATGTGCTCAACCTTGCGCATGGCACGCTCTTCATGATCGGTGCGTACATCGGCTGGACTGTTTTTGTCCGACCTGACACCTTTGTGGATTTATTGACTCCATTCGCATTGACCATCAGCGGGTTTGCTCTCGCAGATGTGTATCCGCTTCTCGCTAGCCGAATCAGGCTCGGCTTAAGTATGAGGCGGATTCTCCCCTGGGCATTGATCCTCGTCTCCGTCCTACTCTTCAGCTATATCCTGCCCCGTTATCCAATCGCCATCTGGAATGTTGAGAATTACGGACAAAGCCCCGTCACATACGCATTCATGGCAGATTCAGGGACACGTCTTCCCGCTCCTGTTGTCACTTTCACAGAGATCTCCGCGCCGCTTGCATTGGTTGGGTTGTTGCTTGCCAGCGCAATCGGTGCATTCGGACTTTCGCTGTTCAACAATGCTCCGCAGCAACCTCGAGTTGAATGGAAAAAATTCATCGGCTTTGGCATTCTTTTGCTCGTTGCCCTGCTGACATTTATTTTTAACGAGCCGCTCACTGCCGCATTGACAGGACTTAACTCCAATTGGCTTTTCTTGATCTCAGTTTTAGTAGCAACACTAAGCGGCGCTGGTTTGGGCGCGTTGATCGAATCAACATTGATCCGCCCGTTGTACATCCGTCCGATCTATCAACTCATGCTCACGCTTGGCATGAGTGCGATCGGCATCGAAATGGTGCGAGCCATTTGGGGACGGCCAGAATTTGTGATGCCGAAACCTGCCTTCTTCAATGGCGCAGGGGATGCATGCCCCGCCACGAGCTTCACAGATTGGTGGGTAAACAAATGCTCGACCATTCTGCTGCTGGATGGACGTGTGCGCGTGTATAACGAAATCTTTATTCCGATCATTGGCCTGATCGTGCTCATTTCCATTTGGATGCTGCTGCAACGCACGCGGCTTGGCATGGTCATCCGTGCAGGCGTGCAAGACCGCGAAATGGTGGAAGCGCTGGGCATTAACGTGCGCCGTGTGTTTACGATGGTCTTCGCCCTCGGCGTGGGGCTTGCAGCTCTCGGAGGAATTCTCGCTGCGCCATCCATGGGACTTTCCAATGCAATGGGCGAAAGTCTCTTCCTCAATGCGCTCATCGCCCTCGCCATCGGCGGCCTGACGAATTATCCAGGTGCCGCGCTTGGCTCGGTGTTGGTTGGTCTCATTCAGCAATTCATCATCAAGTACGGGCAGATCGGCATTGCCATTCCATTTACGGACATCATCTTCAAGCCCACGCCGCCGCTCGTCCCTGCCTCTACTGTTTTATTGATGGTCATCATTTTGCTGATCCTCCCGAACGGCTTGCTCGGTAAAAAGGAATAAAGACGGATATGAAAAAAATTCTTTCATCCAACCGCGCGTCACTCTTTACGCTTCTCGCGCTGATTCTCCTGCCGTTCATTGTCGGTCTGATGGATGGAGAATCTCCAATGGCGGTCTTTGCCAACCAAAGCGGCAACTCAAAATTTGCACAAGGGCTTGCGATAGAGATCTTCATCCTTGCGCTATTTGCCCTGAGCTTTGACTTGATCTTTGGCATCACAGGTATGTTGTCCTTCGGCCATTCCATGTTTTTCGGCGTTGGCGCTTATTTGACAGGTATCGCCATCAAGACCTTTAACCTGCCCCTCTCCACAACACTTGGCTTGGTTTTCATTGCCGCGATCGTGCAAGCCATTTTGTTCGGGATCGTTCTGCCGCGTGTCAAAGGGATTACCTTTGCGCTAGTAACACTCGGCATGGGGTCGGTCTTTCACATCGTAGTCATGTCCAGTGAAATGGGACCATACACAGGTGCAGATGTTGGTCTGCAAGGTGTGATCGCACCTGCGTTCATCAGCCCTGCTAATGAACGATTGCGTTTCTATTTCGTGACGCTTGCCTTGTTGGTTCTGGTATATCTACTCTACAAACGGTTTGTCGATTCCCCCACTGGGCGAGTCTGCATTGCCATTCGTGAGAATGAAGGCCGTGCCCGTATGTTAGGCTACAACACCTTCTATTTCAAACTTGCCGCGCTCACACTCTCGTCATTGACTGCCGCGCTGGCTGGCTTCATGCACACGCTCTACCAGCCCATTGTCAGCCCAAATGTCGCCAGCATGGGATTCACTGTCACCGCCCTGTTGATCAATCTCATTGGCGGCGTAGGCACGCTGAATGGCGCGTTGGTTGGTGCTGTTGTCTACCGCCTGTTGGACTTTGGTCTGCGCCGTTACATCGGTGAAAGCGCCAGCTTTATCAGCGGAGCAGTATATGTGCTTTTCGTGTTATTCATCCCCTTCGGCATTGTCGGTACATGGAAGATGAAGTCCTTCCAGATCACTCAAGGCTGGGAACGCTTGAAAAAATTGTTTGGCTAGTTTCTAAATCAAAAAAATTCATCCGCAGATTTCGCAGATAACGCAGATTGAAAAATCTGTTTAATCTGCGCAATCTGTGGATTGTTTTTATAATAGCTCGTTATTAAATTTCAACATCCTCTGGTCAATTATGAAACCATACCCCTCCTTAAAATCCATCCTTGCTGAATTCATAAACCTGCACCGCACACTCGCCTCTGAAGACATGGATAAAACACACGAGATCATCGGCTCTTACATGCCGAAAGCTGCTGGCTACACTACTGAGAGTTACGCCCCCCTCTCACAGGTGTGGACATGGAAAGTTCCTGAACGATACGTTGTCCACGAAGCTTTTCTTGAAACAGAAGACGGTGAACGAATTGTGGATTTCAAAGACAATCCACTGCACATCATTTCCTACTCCCTGCCCATTGACCAAATCCTCACATGGGACGAGTTGGCTCCTCACCTGCGGTACAGCGAAAAACGTCCAAACGCCATTCCCTGGGAGTTCAAATATTATGAACGCAGTTGGGGATTTTGCCTTTCCAAGAACACATTCGATCAATTGCCCCGCGATAAAAAGTACCATGCGGTCATTCGTTCCGAATTTTGCACCGACCCTGAAAACGGGATGAAGGTCAGTGTAGGCATAATTCACCCTGAAGATGGTGCAAATCCCGAAGCAGGCGAATTCATCCTACAATCTCATACATGTCACCCCGCCCAAGCCAATGACGATGGATCCGGCGTCGTTTGCGAGATCGAACTGGCGCGGCGCTTTGCGGAAAATCCACTGCCGGCTGGTTCCATGAGCATCCGCTTTTGGTTCGGGCCTGAGACCATTGGCACAGTTGCCTACCTCGCCAATAACGAAGACCTGATCCCCAACTTGCGCGGCGGCATGTTCATAGATTGTGCGGGAAGCCAAAGCCAGATCGCCTTCCAGCGCACCAGACAGGATGTTCATCTGCTGGATCGAATTGCAAAGCAAGTACTTACCAAACACGGAAAAGATTTTCGTGAAGGGGAATTTGCAATGGTTGCCCCAAACGATGAGCGCATCATCAACGGCGCGGGAGTGAATGTCCCCAGTATTTCACTCAGCCGCTTCCCATATCCCGAATACCATACCAGTGATGACAACCTCGATATCATCCATGAAGACCTCCTGATTGAGATCGTGGATATTGCCGAAGAGATCATCCGCATTTATGCCAGCAACTACATCCCAAAACGTACCTTCCGCGGACCTGTCTTCCTTAGCGGTCACGGCCTGTGGGTAGACTGGCGCGAGAACTGGGATCTCAACCGCGCCATCGAAAAGATCATGATGAAATTTGAAGGCGAACACACGATCTTTGACATAGCCGAACAGGTTAGCTTGGATTACTGGGTGGTTCGGGAGTACGTAGAGAAATTCCGCGCGAAAGGATTTGTGAAAGCATTGCCCATCCCGTCAGAAGCACAAACTAGCTAATGTATTTTAAAAATAAAAAGCGCGAAACACATTCGCGCTTTTTAAAATTACAGTCAAACTATCCCTTCAACAACTCTGTATGGACAGTTTCCACTTCCGCCTGAACCGTCAGTGGCGGCAACTCAATGATTGAACTCAAACCGAAATGTTGCAGGAACTCAGGTGTGGTAGAGTACAAAATCGGACGGCCTGGCCCATCTGCGCGGCCTGCCTCTTGAATGAGTCCCTTGCTCAACAAGCTCTTCATCATGCCATCGCTATTCACCCCACGGATCGAATCCACCTGCGGGCGGGTAACAGGCTGCTGATAAGCAATGATCGCCAGCGTTTCAAGTGCGGCTCGGCTCAGGTGAGTTGTTGCTTCAAGGCCGAGAAAATGCTCAACACTCGAAGCCAGTTCGGGGGCTGTTGTCAGCTGCACGCGCCCGGCACTTCGTTGTAGACGCAGGCCTCGGGTTAAGAGAGATTCGTCCAATTCCTTGAGTCCGCGCTCGATCACCGAAGCCGTTACATCCAAGGCTTGCGAAAGCTGCGCAACCGGCACAGGCTCGGCAGAAACAAACAACATTGCTTCGATTTTTGCGGCAAGGCTGAATTCTGGTTCTGAAATGGATTGAGAGTCGCTCATGCTATAATTACTCCGCTTAAAATTTATATTTGCAAACAAAAACTATGAAAACTTTCAAACTTTATCTTTCCATCATCTCATTAACGCTGGCAACTCTGGCGTGTTCCATTTTCATTGGCGGTCCTGAATATCCTGCTCAATCCGTACCTTACTCACCCAACGAAGTGCTGAACATGCACACCCAAATTGAACAGGCATTTGTTGCTGGCGCTGAAACCGGTATCGTCACATTACAGATTACCGAAAATCAACTTACATCGTACATGACCGAAAAAATGATGCAGCAGGTTGACCCACCCTTCACTGACCCGCAAGTCTTACTTCGCAACGGTCAAATGCAAATGTACGGAAAAGTCACACAAAGTATGTTCAATGCCAATATTCTCATCACCATGAATGTTGGCATAGACGAACTGACAGGTCAGCCAAAGATCGAGATCGTTTCAGCAGATTTTGGTCCCCTGCCCGCCCCCGAAGGCCTCAACACAGCACTGAATGCCATCATTGCCGAAGCATTTACCGGCTCACTTGGCCCTGTTGCAGTCGGCTTTCGCTTGGAAGCAATTTCCATCGCAGACGGCATCATGACACTCACTGGACGAATCAAATAGCGGCTGGATTATACCCGACATGCCCCGCCTCGCGCTTCGCTCATACCTGCTTCTCGTGCTATTTGCATTCGCCACGCTGATAGTTTCTTGCCGCTCCCCGCAGGTTGGCGAAGAGATCGTTATCACAATCACTGCTGATGGTACAACGCGTGATATCAGCATAGCCGCAGGCAGCACCGTTTCACAGGCGTTGCAAACCGCAAGCATCATCCCAGGGAATCTGGATCGGACAGAGCCTCCATTTTATACAGTATTAAGTGAAGGCGACTTTATTACTCTAACCCGTGTAGCCGAAGTATTCGAAACAGAAGAAATCGTTGTTCCCTACGAAAGACAGATCATCCGCAATGAGACTCTCGCCGAAGGGGAGACAAGGCTGGTACAAGCTGGTGTAAATGGGCTGGAAGAAATTACATATCGCAGAATACTCGAAGATAATTTGGAAATCAGCAAGACCGCAGTGAAGACGATTGTGCTCAAAGAAGCATTGCCGGAGATCATCATGGTTGGAGCACAGGCTTCCTTTGCGCCAATAAACATCCCCGGCACAATTGCATACCTTGCTGGCGGCAACGCATGGATCATGGAAGGCTCTACTGCCAACCGCCGCATCATCGTCAGCACTGGTGATTTAGATGGGCGTATTTTTACCCTTTCACCCAATGGTGAATATTTGGTCTTTACCCGAAAATCTAAAAAGCCTGCCGATCAAGAGATCAATACTTTGTGGGCTGTTCGCACAAGAAACCTGGACCCCAAGCTTATCTCGTTGCAAGGAAAAAACGTGGTTCATTTTGCTTCATGGATTCCGGGAACAAATTCTGTAGCGTTTTCTACAGTGGAACCGCGCAGCGCTGCACCAGGCTGGCAGGCAAACAATGACCTGTATCGCGTCAGTATTACTGGTGGAACCCCGCGCAAATTATTAAGTGCAAGCAGCGGCGGCGTGTATGGTTGGTGGGGTATGTCATTTGCTTATTCTCCAAGCGGCATACTGGCTTACTCGCGCCCTGACGGAATTGGGTTGGTAGACCAAGACGGCGGTTATCTCAAACCGCTATTGGGAATCACACCATTGAACACACACAGCGACTGGGCATGGATTCCGCCGCTTGTCTGGAGCACAGATAGCAGCGCCTTATTTTTCGTCAGCCATGCGCCAGCGCCTGCACCCATTTCCAGCGAAGAATCTCCCTATTTTGACCTCTCAGTTGCCTCGTTCAGTAATGAAGCGACTGTGTCCCTTATCGACTCAACGGGCATGTTTGCTTATCCTTCGGTCTCCCCCATCCAAACAACCGGTGAAGAGAAGTCCTACCAGATCGCCTATTTACAATCCATCTTTATTGAGCAAAGTGACACCAGCCGATACCGATTGATGGTGATGGACCGTGATGGCTCGAACAAAAAAATGATTTTTCCGCCGAGCGACTCGAACGGGATTGAACCTCAATTGCCAGTTTGGGCGCCCGCTGCAATTGATGGGCAGGCAAATACTTTTATTGCTGTTATTTATCAAGGTAATCTTTGGCTTGTTGACAGTGGAAACAGTGAGGCTTATCAGGTCACTGGAGATGGGTTATTAAGTAAAATGGATTGGAAATAAATTATGAAAGAGGATAAACAATGAGAATTTTAATTACTGGGGCGGCCGGATTTCTAGGATCTCACTTAAGTGATCGGCTCCTTGCAGATGGGCATCAAATCATCGGCATGGACAACTTCATCACAGGCAGCCCGGATAATATTGCACACCTCGCGAACAATGAAAACTTTGAATTTTACAAACGCGATGTGTCAAACTATATTTTTGTACCCGGCAAGGTGGATGCCATCATGCATTTCGCTTCGCCTGCCAGCCCGAATCCGCAATCAAAATCAGGATATTTCAATCTACCGATCCAAACCATGAAAGCTGGCGCGCTTGGCACTCACAACTGCCTTGGCCTTGCCCGTGCACAAAATGCCCGTTTTCTGATCGCCTCCACAAGTGAAATTTATGGCGACCCTGAAGTTCACCCGCAGCGTGAGTCGTATGCAGGAAATGTTGACCCCGTTGGAACCCGCGCCGTATATGATGAAGCAAAGCGCTTCGCTGAATCTCTAACGATGGCTTATCACCGCTTTCATAATGTCAACACCAGCATTGTCCGTATTTTCAACACCTATGGGCCACGCATGGATCTTGAAGATGGTCGAGCTTTACCAAACCTGCTCAAACAAGCTCTTCTGGGGCAGCCTCTCACCGTCTATGGAGATGGCGGGCAGACTCGTTCCTTCTGCTATGTTGATGATCTAGTTGATGGAATTGTCAAACTCCTTTATTCAGAAGAACATCTTCCAGTCAATATTGGCAATCCGGTAGAAATGTCAATTTTACAATTTGCAGAATCGATCAACCGAGTCACTGGCAACAAAGCCGGCATTGTCTTTGAAGAAAATTCAAGAAGCGCACGTGACCCACAAATGCGCCAGCCAGACATCACCCGAGCCAAAGAGATATTGAAATGGTATCCAAATGTTGACCTGGAGGAGGGCATCCGCCGCACAATTCCATTCTTCAAACAGAAGCTGGGGCTGGAATGATCGTTACAAATGCAAAAGAAAGAACCCGCTTTTTCAAGTTTGCCATGGTCGGCGCTCTTGGGGCGGTTATCGATTTTGGTGTAATGAACTTGCTTTCTCACACCACAGACATGAACCTGGTGACAGCAGGTACTATTTCTTTTACATGTGCAGTGATGAGCAACTTCACCTGGAATCGGCTTTGGACGTATCCAGAATCACGTTCGCGTCCTTTGCTTGGACAATTGGGTATGTTCTTTCTCGTCAACCTTGCCGGTGTTGCAATTCGCATCCCTACCCTGCATTATGTTGAACCGCCAATGCTGCACTTTTTTGAGAACGTATTTCACGCTTCCTACGCAACCGCAGAATTCTACGCAAAAAATCTGACACTTGCCGCCGCTGTAGGGGTCGTGATGCTTTGGAACTTCTTTGTAAACAGGTATTGGACGTATAATGACATTGACGATAATTAACGAGGTTGCTCAATGACTCCTTCACCATTAATCCCCATATACACTACAAAAGGTGATGCAGACGCATTCCTTCAGTATCCTTATTTATTCAACCGCAACGGGGATTGGATCGGCTTTGTCACCCCTATGCGTGAAGTCTATTCCGTGCTGGGCGATTTTGTTGGGACCCTGACGAATGACCCGCGCATCATCCGCAAACGGGCGACATCAACGCTCAAACCCCGCCTCAGCCCGCCTCAAAAACCCCCAAAGATTTACCCACCCGCATCAGTTCCCCTTCCGCGCCTGATGGGCGATCTCAGCCATTCCGTTATTGACGTTTTACAGGAAGCACCCGAACGCCTGCATACCGTAGACTCTGGCGAACAACGCCAGGATCTGGATTAATTTTTATTACATGCCCAACAATCTCACACCAAAAACCATCCGCGCCTCGCGGGTGACTCTTTCTCAATTAATGCACCCTGAGCATGCCAATCTTCTGGGCAATGTCCACGGCGGTTGGATCATGAAGCTGGTGGATGAAGCCGGCGCGCTGGCTTGTATGCGCCATGCACAGAAAAAAGTGGTCACCGTAGCCATAGACTCGATGACCTTTCGCCAACCGATCCGCATTGGCGACCTGATCGTCCTCAACGCCGAAGTGACCTATACAGGCAGAACATCCATGGAAGCTGAAGTTCAGGTGCTTGCAGAGAACCCCGTTACAGGCGAGCAATTCCATACAAACAATGCCTATCTCGTGTATGTGGCCCTCGATGATGAAGGCCGCCCAACAGACGTCCCTGGGTTGATCACTGAAACCGAAGAAGAAAAAGAACGCATGGCGCAGGCCAAAAAACGTCAGGCGTATCGTATTTCACAAAAATAGACTCCAGATTCATCACTTTGCAAACCCTCCGTAAATATCCCATTCTCCTGTTGCTGGTCGTTAATATTACGATTGGCTTAATTACCTTTCGCAACTTCGGCTTGTCTTGGGACGAGCCGCTCTTTTACGATTATGCCAATGCCCTTCAATATGCATACACCCCGAGCGAGTGGTTTAGCGGAAACTTCGATTTACAAAATGCCTATGGCTCCAGCGGCACAGATCACGCCAACCGGGGCCCAGCATATATCTTGATCGCACGCCCGTTTGTTGCATTGGTAGAATCTCTTGGTGTAGATAATGCTTCTGCCTGGCACCTCATCAACTTCTTAACCTTTCAACTTGGTGTTTATCTTTTCTATTGTTTCAGTGCAAAATGGATGAAGCAATGGTCTGCCCTGGCGGCAAGCGCATTTTTTGCCTGGCAGCCGCTTTTATGGGGACATGCCTTTATCAACCCAAAAGATATTCCCTTTCTTGTCTTTTTCATTGGCTCTATGTATTTTGGCTTTGAACTGGTGGATGACATTGCACAAAACGGAAAGCCAAAATTCAAGCGCATATTTGCTGCGGCCTTCTTTCTCGGAATTGCAACCTCCATCCGGGTGTTAGGTCCGCTGGCTGCCATTCTTACTGGTCTATACGCAATCAGCCAATTAAACAAAATAAGGCTTGTTGAATTGCTAAAACAGTTTGCCGTTTATGCAGCCCTTACTTTACTCATTGCCTTTATCGCCTGGCCATATTTATGGACTAATCCCCTGCAGAAGTTCATTGAGGTCTTTGGGTTCATGTCAGATAACCCAACTCAATTGACCGTTCTATTTATGGGGCAACAATACAAAGCCGATGAACTCCCCCGCCGCTACCTGCCTGTCCTTCTTGGCTACACGCTAACCGAGCCAACCTGGTTATTATTTTTCACAGGTCTGATACTTGGTTTCTGGAAATCAAATAACCAAAAGAGAATTGCACTTGCTCTTTCTCTCTTGTGGTTTGTCATTCCAACTGCCTACGTTATCCTCCGCAAACCTCCCATGTATGATGGCTTTCGTCACTTTCTTTTCATATTGCCGCCTGTTTTCATTTTTGCAGGATTTGCTTTTGAAAAGATCTTTGACCTGCTAAAAAATAAGTGGATTCAGAGTCTTGCTGTTGCTGCAATTCTGGCGTTTGGCATGATTCCCGCAATGCAACTCCACCCGTATGAATATGCCTATTACAATGCCTTTATCGGCGGCACCGAAGGTGCCTTCCGTGAATATGAAACAGAGTACTGGTTAACTTGTTATCGTGAAGCAACTCTCAGATTAAATGAAGATGCGAAGGCGGGAACACAGCTATTCGTCCGCAGAGAACCATACATCGCGGCGTATTACGCCAATCCAAACATCACCATCCGCGATCACCGTACCGAAGCGAAAGATATTCGATCGGGAGACCTTATCCTCGTAAGCACCCGCTCGAATGAAGATCTGCGCATTCTTCACGACCAGCCGCCATTTCTTAAAGTGTCCCGCAATGGGGCCGTCTTTTGTGTGGTCAAACAAGTTCCTTAGCTTCGCCAGCCAATCAAAAAAACTGGAGTTTGCGGGGTGACATCCCTGCTATAATCTGCCCGCCATGAAACCTTCCCCACGACTATTACTCACCATCGATTACGAATCATGGTTTGCTCTTTCCCGCAGATATGATTTCCTCGCACCAGAAAAACGCCTTGCGCTTGATGGCGGCTTTGCGCGTGATGCCATTGACCCTATTCTCGAAAAGCTTGGAGATGCAAAAGCAAGTTTCTACCTGGTAGGCGAACTGGTGGACTGGTACCCAGAACTGCCGCAAAAAATAATGGACGTAGGCCATGAGGTTGGATTCCATTGTCAGGTGCATCGTCCACTAAACATCGTTGCTGAAGTAGAACACGATCTCAAGCATTCTGCCGAATGGAGAAAAAAATACAAAGTACATGGTTTTCGTGCGCCAATGATATACACGGCAGAAGGTGTGTATCCTCTGCTTGAAAAGAACAACTTCACCTACAGTTCTTCGCTGTACGCGCCAACAGGAACCATCTTGCAAAAAGGGAAAATTTGGGAGGTCCCAGCCAGCACGCTGCCGCTGCGCCACAAACCTACAACCTTTCATGCTCCACGGCGCATGGACATGCCCCTGATCCTCGGCGGAGAATTCCCATACGGCTCCAGCTTTATGAGCGGCCTCTTTCCTGGAACTGTATTCAAGACCATTGAAAAAGAATTCAAAGCTGGCTTAAGTCCGGTCATCTTTTTGCATCCGTATGAAATCATTTCGCCAGACCGCTGGCCCAGCCGCTTTGCACGCGACCTGCTTGCAAACCCGCTTCTCTATCCGTTCACACGAAACAAATCGACATTCCTAACTGATTTACTACACAACTTCCCGATCTCCACCATGGAAGCATACGTGAGTGAGCTTGCTCAATGAAAACACAACTTGTTGACTCTATAAAGTTTCAATCGCTCGAAAAGCAATTGAGTTTCGCCGGCCTCGATAGCTGGCTGAATCTTGTTCATGAAATGTATGGGTACAAAACCTATCGTTTTGCAGTGTTGGAAGATTCCCGCCCTCTGGCCGCGCTTGGGCTGGCAGAAGTCAATCATCCCATCTTTGGGCATTACCTTGCCACCGCGCCATTTGGCAGCTATGGCGGCATTGCTTTTGAAAGCCCCGAAGCACGTGACCTTTTATTGGATGAAGCCCGCCAGCTCGCAGAGGATATCAAAGCCGAATATATTTCCATCCGGTTTGACGAAGGCGCCTCAACCCCACCTGACAATTGGTTGCAAAACCCAAACTACTTCACCTACCTGATAGATCTCCCCGCAGACCCAGAGACGTTGCTCAAGACATTTTCTTCCGACCACCGCAACCACGTGCGTAAATCCCTCAAGAAGGGACATTCCATCCGCTTTGGCCATCTCGACCTGCTGGATGACGTTTACGAAGCGCTTGCAAAGAGTATGCACGAACTTGGCTCGCCCTACCACTCAAAAAATTACCTTCGTAAAATGGCAGAACTGCTTGGCAGCACCCTTGAATTTGCTGTGATATACAACGCGCAAGGGAAAATCTCTGGCGGCGGCGTGTTCATTTATCAAGGTGACACCATCTTCAATCTCCACGCCAATATTTTGCGTCATGCCCGCTCCACCTATGCTGGCGAGTTCTTATATTGGTCTGTCATCGAACGCGCCATCCAAAAGGGACTAAAAACTTTCGACCTTGGCCGCAGCCTTGTTGGTTCTGGAAATGAAGTTTTCAAAGTGAAATGGTCTCCACGCAAACAATTGCTTGCATATTGGTATTGGCTCGCCCCCGGACACGAATTGCCGGCCCTCAATCAAAAGAATCCGAAATTTCAGTTAGTCATTGCCATCTGGAAGTTAATGCCCGCGTTCATTGTTCGCCTGTTCGGGCCTTTTCTCATCCGTGGTCTGGCATAAAATTCGTACTCGTCAGGCCTGCTGACGGGAAATTAAACATGACACACACCCTTCACCCCTTAAAAGAAATTACCCCCAACCTGCTCCCCCGCATTGCCGAAATTCAGTTGGGAGACGCTGGGCTTCTCTCAAAACTTGGCTACCCTTTTGTTTTGCGGTACTTTGAAATGGCAGTCAAAGATGAACGTGCCTTTGGCTTTTACGCACAAGAAAACGAAACAGGCGAGGTCATGGGATTCAGCCTTGCCTCACCCGAACCTTCTGCGCTCACTTCCAATCTAACTCATGACCGCAGCTGGTTCATCAAACAAATCTTGAAAGTACTTTTTACCCGCCCGCTCGTGTTTTTTCAAGTGGTGATTTCCAGCATCACCATTCAAGGGCAAATGGAAAATGACCCAGGCGCCATTGAATGTGTCTACTTCACGGTTGACCCAAAATTCCGCGGCCAAAAGCTTGGGCGTACCCTCCAAAAAGCATTGATGGACGAAGGCCGCAAACGCGGCTACAAAAAGATATTTGCCAGCATTGAAACATGGAACGAAGCCAGTCTCAAGGCAACACAGGCAAATGGATTTACAATTGCAAAAACTTTCCGTGAGGGAAGATATCACAGGCATCGCCTGGAAAGCAAATTATAAAAATGACCACACATCGTGAACGTATTCTAGCCTGCCTGAATGGCGAAAGCACAGACCGAACTCCCATTGCCCTCTGGCGTCACTTCCCAGTGGACGATCAAAATCCTGAGACATTGGCCGCCGCCACATTGAGATATCAAAGCACGTATGATTTTGATATCGTCAAAGTTACTCCTTCCTCGTCATTTGCTGTAAAAGGCTGGGGCGTAGATGATGAATGGATGGGCGACGCAGAAGGCTCTCGCCGATACACAAAACGTATCATCAAAGAACCCGGAGATTGGGAAAAACTTCCAATACTTGACCCAACTTCTCCACACCTCGCAGGACAGTTGGAATGCCTGCGGTTGATCAAAAAAGGGCTTGAACCCGAGACCCCCATTATTCAGACAATCTTCAATCCGCTTTCACAAGCCAAGAATCTTGCCGGCAATGACTTGCTGTTGGAGCATATCCGCAAATACCCGGAAGCCGTGATGAAGGGATTGGAAATCATCACCAAATCTGCCATCAAATTTGTGGAAGCTGTCTGCGAGATCGGCGTAGATGGGATTTTTTATGCCATCCAACACGCACAGGGGAGCATGTTGGAGCTAGATGAATATAAAACTCTTGCCCTGCCCTACGACCAAAAAACACTTTCACCAGCAAAAGACCTGTGGTGTAACATGCTCCACTTGCATGGAAAAGATGTCTATTTTTCATTGCTGCGCCTGATGGATTTTCAGATCGTCAACTGGCATGACCGTGAAACCTACCCAACCCTTTCCGAGGCACGCAGTCTCTTCAAGGGAGCGCTCTGCGGCGGCTTGAGACAGGATTCTCTCACGTTGGAGTTCCCTGACCAGGTTAAGAAAGAAGCGGCAGATGCCATTAAACAGACGAATGGCAAACGCTTCATCCTCGGCACGGGATGCGTAGTCCCCATCACTGCGTCACATGAAAATTATATGGCTGCAAGGAAAAGTGTGGAATGACTTTGAGAGTAATTTCGGGAACTGCGCGGGGCAGAAAACTAAAGTCAGTGCCTGGGGATACGACCCGCCCCGTAATGGATCGCGTGAAAGAGGCGCTATTCAACATTCTTGCTGATGATGTAATTGATTCAAATTGGTGGGATCTGTTTGGTGGCACAGGCGCCATTGGCATTGAGGCCCTCAGCCGCGGCGCTTCATTTGTGCGATTTACAGATTTGAACCGCGCTCCTGTGGAAACGATAAAAGAAAATGTTGAACATTGTGGCTTCACAAAGCAAACTGAAATTCGGCGCGGTGATGCCTTCAGCTTACTAGCCGGAAAAGCTGATAAGCAATTCGAGTATGTTTATATTGCCCCACCGCAATACAAACAAATGTGGCTGACTGCGCTACGGCTGGTGGACGACAACATCAACTGGCTTACAGAAGATGGAACTGTCATTGTGCAAATTGACCCAACAGAATATGAAGAAGTTGAATTGAAAAACCTGGTTGAGGGTGAGCAAAGAAAGTATGGAAGTACGTTATTAATTTTTTACGATCAGGTTTAATTAATCGTCATCGTCCTGCGGGCCGTACGCACGCACAACTGCCGCTTCCACTTCTGCATCGGTATGCTTGTCACATGCCACCAATGGACGATGCAAATTACGAACCCGCCTTCCACCCGCGGTCATGACTTTGCAATCGATAAATTTTCCATTTTCATCCATAACAACATACAATTGATATAACGAACCGCAGACGATACATCCGTGCATTTCACCTTTGGTGTGTGTGTCGTTCATTTTTCCTCCAGTGGTCAAACCATTAAATACAAACGTGCCCGGCGTTTAAAAGATAAACCCTAAAGGTCTTCCTTGCAAGCGAAAAACCTTTAGGGTTTGTTTGAATTCTACTCTTCCGTGATCGTAATGGTCTTTATCGCATCACCCGTAAAACTGGGGTTTGTGTCTGGGTCGCGGCGTGTAATGCCATTAACTACATCCATGCCTTCCGTTACCTGACCAAAAATTGTGTAGCCGCCGTTCAAAAAGTCTGCGGCATCAAAAGTGATGAAGAACTGGCTTCCGTTGGTATCGCGGCCAGCATTCGCCATGGCAACTACACCAGCCTTGTCAAAGGTCAGGTTGCTGTCTTCGTTCACAAACTCATAGCCAGGGCCGCCCATGCCTGTGCCCGTTGGGTCGCCACCCTGAGCCATGAAACCATCCAACACGCGGTGGAAAGTGACACCGTTGAAATATCCCTCACGGGCAAGAAAGACAAAGCTGTTCACAGTGATCGGCGCTTTATCAGCATATAACTCGATCACGAACTCGCCGCCTTTTTCCATTTCCACAGTTGCAAAATATTTTTTATTGGCATCAATGGTCATCGGCGGAGCAGCATCATATTGCTTTGGACCGCCAGATGAAACAGCGCCAGCCGAAGTCTCTTCACTTTTTGGCGCAAATGAACTCCAGGGTACATACTGCCACAGAAAAAACGCAACAACGATAGCCACAAGCGCAAGCCCAACATATTGAACGGTTCTCTCTGATTGTTGAGCCTGCGCCTTGTTCGTATTTTTTTTACCAGCCATTTA
>CAZHOX010000007.1:0-23843 GCA_964534345.1 uncultured Anaerolinea sp. | reverse complement strand
CTCAATGTTTTTCTTGTATGCTTGTGCCAGATGGAACAATACTTCAAAAAGCAAGTCGCCCTCCCGCAAGACCACGGCTCGTGGGTATTTATTTTTAGTCCCCTCCTGATTGGAATTTTTGCAGGCAGAGAATTCACCTACGCCACCTTTAATTTTATTCTTGTGGCCATGTCTGCATTTATGATTCGACAACCTTTGACAGTGGCCGTCAAAGCATACAGTGGACGACGCCCAAAGACGGATCTTATCCCCGCCCGTTTCTGGCTGCTGGTCTACGGCAGTATCACCGCCCTGGCCCTGCTCGGACTTATCCTCGAAGGCTTTGCCTATATTCTGTTTCTGGCAGTGCCGGGTGCGCTGGTTTTTGCATGGCATTTATGGCTGGTGAGCAAACGATCAGAAAGAAAACAGCTTGGGGTCGAGATCATTGCTACGGGCGTTCTCTCGCTGACTGCTCCTGCCGTTTATTGGATCGGAGTCAACCAGTATGATGCGGCGGGCTGGTGGCTTTGGATATTTACATGGCTGCAATCTGCTGCCAGCATTGTGTACGCCTATCTCAGGTTGGATCAACGTGACTTGAAACAGGATCAAGCGTCGGTTAAGACTCGAAGCGAGTGGTGGCAGATGGGAATCCGCTCTTTGGCGTATACTTCTTTTAATCTGGTCCTGTCGCTTGGGTTGGGAATATCCAACCTTATTCCGCGCTTTATTTTCGTGCCATTCTTATTGCAATGGCTGGAGACGCTTTGGGGTATCACTCACCCCGCAGTTGGATGGAAGCCCGTAAAAATTGGCACCCGCCAGTTGATCGTGAGCATCCTGTGGACGGTTCTGTTCATCTTTTTTTGGAGAACGCCATGAACGATATGAAGTACGAATTACTGACAGAGTTGAACAACAGATTGGAAGCTGACTTGCTTGAAAGTTATCTTGAAGCAAATGGTATTGATGTAGAACTGGTGCAGGAGTCCATTGGTCACACGGTTTATCCGGTCACCGTGGATATGCTTGGGCTTGTGCAGGTTTTTGTACCAAAGGAAAAAGTAAAGGCAGCAAAGAAGCTACTTGAAAAATTCAATTCATAAGGATCAACCGTGAAAAATACAGTTATACAATGTACAACCTTCGGAATGGGACATTCGCACATCCATTCCTTGAATATGAAATTGATCACCAAATATTTCGATATTCTTTTGCAGGGAAATGAACTACCGGCTGCTATCACCTTCTACACAGACGGGGTTCAGCTTGTGACAGAAGGCTCGCCTATTCTGGAACAGCTTGGGCAATTGGAAGCAAAAGGGGTACGGCTCATCATCTGCTCTACCTGTCTTGATGAATTGAGACTCGCGGACAAAGTAAAAGTTGGTATCGTTGGCGGCATGCCCGATATTATCGAAGCTCAAATGAGAGCTTCAAAAGTAATTACACTCTAACAAAAAGGCAGGAATGTATTATGGATTTCGATCTAAGCAATGAACAGGCAACATGGAAAAAGATCGTACATGAATTTGCTGAAAAGGTATTAAGACCCAAAGCCCGCGAAGTGGATGAAAAAGAAGAGTTCAATTGGGATGCTGCTCGAAAAGGCGGCCCCGTTGGCTTGACCGGCATGAGTATCTCTGAAGAGTACGGCGGCTCGAACGTGGACGCGATCTCAAATGCGATTGCGATGGAAGAATTGGGATGGGGTTGCGGCTCCACTGCTTTGGCATTCACCGCTCATAACGGGCTTGGAACTGCGCCCATTACGCTTTATGGAAGCGAAGAACTAAAAAAGAAATGGCTGCCCATCGTAGCGAGCGGAAAGAACAAACTTGGGGCGCTGGCTCTCACCGAACCCGGCGCTGGCTCGGATATTCAAGGCGGCGTGACCACCAAAGCCGAAAAGCAAGGCGATGAGTGGGTCATCAATGGTGCGAAGATGTGGTGTACGAATGCCGGCATTGCAGAATACATCATCACCCTTGTACGCACAGATCCCAAGGGCGGCTCAAAATCATTGAGCATGATCCTCGTCCCAACTGATTCCAAGGGATTGACCGTTGGCCCCGCTGAAAAGAAGATGGGCTTGCGCGGATCTCCGGCGCATGGCATCACCTACGATAATGTGCGTGTTCCGCTTGGCAATCTCGTTGGTGTTGAAGGACGTGGTTTGCAGCAAACCCTAGCCACGTTGGATGCGGGCCGCATCAGCATTGGGGCAATTTCTGTGGGCCTGGCACAAGCAGCGATGGAAGCAGCGGTCAACTATGCTCGTGAACGCAAGGCGTTTGGTCAGCCGATTTCCGAGTTTCAGGCCATTCAATTCAAATTGTCCAATATGGCTGTGGAAATTGAGTTGGCGCGCACCATGATCTATAAAGCTGCATGGCTCAAAGATCAGGGACGCCCATACAACAAGGAAGCTGCCATTGCCAAACTGTATGCCACCGAAATGGCAGAGCGAGTTTGCTATGATGCGATGCAAGTCCATGGTGGGTATGGATACAGCCGCGAGTACAATGTGGAACGAATGTATCGTGATGCACGCCTGATGACGATTGGTGAAGGAACCAGTGAAATTTGTAGATTAGTTATTGCCAGACACGTATTGGCAAGCGAGTAATAGAAACTAAAAAAGCAGGTCACGCTTGAGGCGTGACCTGCTTTTTAATTACAACCCAAGCCGTGCCGTCTTCGGCTTTTACCTTCTTTTCCCCATTCAAGAACAGTTTCATAATTTCGTCAGGTGCAAGAAAATGACTGCGCATGAGCAGAAGTTTTTCTGCAAGCGCAATGAGTTTGACACCGAAAGTGCGGATATCTGGTTCTTCGATGACAAGCACGCCGCCTGGCTTTAACACACGAAACATTTCGCGTGCAGAGTGAGCGTGGTCAATCACGTGATGAAGTGCATCCACCATGATGACGCGCTCGAAGGAACCATCAGCGAAAGGCAATGATTCAGAACCACCACAAACAGGCTTGAGCGCAGAAAGAGGCGCTTCTTTCAACATTCCAAGAGAAACATCAGCAATGATGGCTTCATCCACAAGATCACGAATTGCAGAAGCGACACGGCCTGTACCGCCGCCTACATCCAGCAATTTTCCGCGCACTGGCAGTGAGGCGACTTCACGCATCACATCTCTTTTGGAATATGAAACACGTGCATAAATTGGAGCAATGGCAGCAAAATGATCGAAGGCAGGCATATTTTTTATACGGTGATGAGGTCTTTTATTTCGTCAAAAGTGGAAGGGCCGATGCCAGAAACATCCATGATCTCATCAATGGTGGTGAATGGGCCATTTGTATTGCGATAATCAATGATGTGTTGAGCAGTGGTGGGGCCAATGCCGGGTAGTGAATCAAGCTCTTCCAGCGTGGCAGTGTTGATATTGATCAGATCTACATTATCGGAACCGGAGGAATCAGAGCTGCCTGTGTCGGAATTCGGCAGGTCTGGCCCGGTGGATGAAGTATCTGCACCAGCTACGGGTTCTTCGCCGGCTTTATAAGGAATGGTCAATTGTTCACCATCCACCAACAACGCGGCGAGGTTGATCGCGTCAATATTTGCGGAAGTAAGTAAACCGCCGGCGGCATCAATGGCATCTTGCACGCGCGCACCTTCTGCAAATTCATACAGACCCGGGCGCGGCACTGCGCCGATTACATGCACGGCCACGGGTACTTTCGTTGGCGCGGGTTGCAGCAAAATTGGCTGTCCCGCAGGCGCACGCGAAACAAAGATGAGCACACCTGCCAGAACGAAGCCCGCCATTACACCTAGTAAAACATATAGAGCGTTCTTCATAACTGTAATTCTACTCCAACTTCATCACCAGTAATTCTTCGCTTGAGCGGCGGAAGACATCTGTAACATCGAACAGTTTTTTGATACGTTGAAAATAACGCGGCATGTTTCCAAGCTCAATCATCCGAAATCCGAACTTTTCATACATGGGGCCATTATGAGCAATGCACATTAAGTATAAAGGTCTCGGGCTTTTACGAAGCAATTCTTCAATGACCGCGCGCGCAAGTCCTTGTCCGCGATATTCGGGCAATGTGCCAATGGATGCCAGTTCGAGGATGTCTGCCCCGTGGGGCTTTAACTGCCCGCAGGAAATAACCTGCCCACCAGCATTGACCGCCACGATAAAACGCTTCCAATCCAGCCCTGTGGGGTTGATCCCGACCAAATTAATTAAAGCCTTAATTTGAGCGGATTCTGATTCCAGTGCAGGGCGTATTTTGTAATCTGTCATAGTCTTATATTACTCCTGCTGAAACAATGATCACAAAGGTAGCAATGAACCAGTGGATAAGAAATGGCCACACAAACGACTTTGTGCGGTATGCCACCCACCCAAACGCAAATCCGCCAAAGATCGTGGAGAGGGTTTCGATCTCTGGCTTGGAGATGTGAGCAATGGCAAACGGGACGGCTTGCAGCCACAAGGCATCATGTCCCATTTTGCGGGCGTACACAAACAGCAGCCAGCCGCGAAAGAGGAATTCCCAGCCGATCAGGTCTAGGAAGGTTGTCCACGGAAGGCCGGGCAGAAAGCGGTTGTAATACGTCTGCATGGATGGATTGCCGCTGCCAAGCCAATAAATGACAGGAGCCATGACCAAAAACCCAATCGTTGTATAAGCTAACCCCAACTTCCAATCGCCGAAGGAAAAGCCATATTCCCGTGGATTCTCGCGGAAGAGAATCAGAATTACCAACAGCGGAATGATGAGATACAAAATCACACGGTCCAAATATTTATAGGCAGTGAGTTTGTGATAATGATCCACCATCAATAACAGAGTACTGAGAATGGTGGCGGTCACCACCTTCCAGTCAAAATTCAATTTTTCACCGAGTAAATATTTCATGGAAGAAATGCAAAAAAAGTTTATTCGTTTTTCAAAGACTTGATGCGGCGGGAAAGATACGGCGAAAAATAGCCTTCGTATTTTTTCCACAACTCAGGCCGCTTCCAATCATTGCCAGACATTTTGCCGCGGCAATTGGCATTGCCACAATGACAATCAAATTCATCGTACGGGCTGCCGTCAGACATGGCGTAGTCAAAAGTCAACTCGCTGCCTGCTTCAATATCACGCATGGCAACCAAACCGATCTGTCCAAAGAATCCCAAGTTCGGTTCGCAGGAATGGTTGAAGCAATCATTCGGTTCTTTTTCTTCAGCGGTCAGCAAAAACAGATCTTCATCCATTTGCAAAACGCGCTCGGTGAAGCGCGGCATCGCTGGGTCCAACTCATCCCTGCGGATGATCTTACCGCCCCACAAAGAAATCAATTCATCTTTCGAAATATTTTCGAGAGCATACACACTGCAACCGCCCCATTTATTCGGGCGGGCTTCACACTTGGGATTGAGATACGAAAAAGTCATTTCACCTCTGTTGGCACGCGCAAGGCGTGAATAAGATCGAACAAGAATAGGAAAGCACCTTGCAGAACAATTCCCCAGCCTGTCCCCTGCCAGAATGATTCTGAATACGCTTGGATGACCCAAAATCCACCGAGGATGTAGAGCACATCGAGCCCGAAATTTATCCACAAGACTTTGCGGATGAAGAGCGCCTCATTCTTCGGGTCAGCTGTGGATTTGCGCCGAGCGGCAGTTCTCGCGCCGACAATGGCGATGACCGCGTCCACGGCACCCCAGGCGACAAGCTGAATGCCGAAGCCGCGTCCAAACTCATTGGTGGCGAACCAGATATAAAGTCCGGAAAGAAGCGAAAGAATGCTCCAGACGAGGAGACGGTTCGTTAAGTCCGCTTCAAACTTCCAGATGGGATTCTGCATGAGGTGCAATTATATAATACCCTCGGTCATAAATTGCGCTTTCCACTAAAAATAAGCGCAATTTATGACCGAGTGCGGTATACAAAGAAAAACGAGCGATGGGATGCCCGCATCGCTCGTTTTATGCTAACTGGTACTTATTTGCTGCTGCCTTCTGTATCGGATGTGCCAGCTGTGATGCGCTGTGCATACAGAATTGGCAATGCAGTGATGAGGACAACGAGCATGGCGGTAACATTCGTGATCGGACGATTGCGCGGCTTGAGCATTTGGCTAAAGATCCAGATCGGGAGGGTTTGCTGATTGCCCGCGGTGAAGGTCGTGACGATGACTTCGTCGAAAGAAAGCGAGAAGGCAAGGATCGCGCCTGCAAGCAAGGCTGTGGAAATATTTGGCAGAACAATATGCCAAAAGGTTTGGAAAGAGTTTGCACCCAAATCCATCGAGGCTTCGATCATCGAACCACTGGTACGGCGGAAACGTGCCAACACATTGTTGTACACCACCACCACGCAAAACGTGGCGTGACCGATAACGATTGTCCAAAACGAGAACGGGATTTTCAACAATCCAATGGCAGAACGCATTGCAATGCCTGTGACAATACCGGGCAATGCAAGCGGGAGAATGAGCATGAAAGAGATGGCTTCCTTGCCAAAGAATTCATAGCGATAAACCGCCGCAGATGCAAGCGTCCCAAGGATCAATGCCATGACAGTTGCCAAAACTGCGACTTTTACCGTGAGAAATAAGGCATCCTGCATGGCTGGGGTTGTGATGGCTTGCGGAATCCATTTGAGAGTAAGGCCCGGAGGTGGAAATGTGTAGGCTGATTCTTCGGTGGTGAAGGCGTATAAAAAGATCAGCCACATGGGGATATGCAGGAACAACAACGCCGCAGCAGCGCCTAATTTCAAAGGGAATGAGGCGCGCTCGCCAGAAGGCACGGATGATTTAGAGGGCATCGAATGCTCCTAACTTGCGGGCGATCAACAGATAAACAATCATGATCACAATTGGCCCCATTGTAAAAGCGGCGGCGAGGGGAATATTCCCTGATGTGCCGAGGTAGGTTAACACGGCTTTACCAATATAAAATCTGGAATCACCAAACAATTGAGGGACAATGAAATCTCCCAACGTGAGCGAGAAGGTAAAAATAGAACCTGCAACCACGCCCGGGAATGCAAGCGGAAGAAGCACGGTGCGGAAGGTCTGCGCAGGAGTTGCGCCAAGGTCACCGGCTGCCTCGATCAGAGATTTGGGTACGCGCTCCAATGCGGTTTGGATCGGGATGATCATGTACGGAAGCCAGATGTACACAAAGACAATGAAAACACCCGTTGTGGAAAGCGAAAGAGAAGTGCCGCCCACGGCAGGCAGGCTCAGATACCAATTCAACAGCCCGTCCAAATGAATAATCTTTGCAAACCACGAGATGATACCTTCCTGAGCGAGGATCAACTTCCACGAATAGACGCGCACGACATAACTTGACCACAAAGGGACTGTCACCGCCAGATATAAAATCGTCTTCATGCGCGCGGAAGCAAAACGCGCCATGTAATAGGAAAGCGGAAATGCGATCACAACACAAGCCAGCGTTACACAGATCGCCATCACAGTGGTTCGGGAAAATATCTGCAGGTTGGATGGGTCAAGCAGTTTGAGGTATGTCCTTAACGTGAATTCACGAACCACCTTGCCTGTAAAACCATCCAAATAGAAAAAACTGTTGACGAGCATTGTCAACAATGAACCGATGTAGATCACCAAGAACCAAAGCAAAGGCGGCAGCAACATCAACGCCAACACCATCTTTGGGCGCAGATAAAAATAAGTGGAGAGTCGGTTCAACATGATCAACCTCCAACTACGCTGGCATGCTCTTTCTTCCAGAGCAGGCGGACGTTTTGATTCTTCACTTTCATCACATCCATGGATGTGGTCTTTAGATTCTGTTCCACAACCACAAGGTCGCCGCCGCCTTCCAATTCCACAAGGTAGCGGGTGTAGAGGCCGAGATAGACCACGTCACGGACTTTGCCGTTCGCGAAGAACATATCGGCTTCTGGCTCCTGGTCGGCGGCGCCTAAATGAATCTTTTCAGGGCGGATGGAGAAACGTGCATCCGAACCAGTGATACGTTTGGCAATTTCACCAGACACAAGATTAGACGTACCGACAAATCCAGCCACAAATGTAGAGGATGGATGTTCATACACATCGGAAGGAGTCCCGACCTGCTCGATCTTGCCCTGACTAAATACCGCAATGCGGTCACTCATGGTGAGAGCTTCTTCCTGATCGTGCGTAACGAAAATAAAGGTAATACCCACCCGCTGTTGAATGGACTTCAACTCCACCTGCATTTGCTGACGCAGTTTCAAGTCTAATGCACCAAGCGGCTCATCGAGAAGCAAAACTTTGGGATGATTGATCAAAGCACGGGCAAGAGCGACGCGCTGACGTTGTCCACCGGAAAGCTGGGAGGGCTTGCGTCCACCAAAACCAGGCAATTGCACAAGCTCAAGCATTTCATCCACTTGTTTTGTACGGTCAGCTTTTGAAACACCCTTAATCATCAATCCATAACCGACATTCTCTTCAATGGTCATGTGCGGAAATAGAGCGTAATCCTGAAAAACCGTATTGACCGAACGCTCATACGGAGGCAGGTGAGAAACATCCTGCCCGTAAAGAAATATCTGCCCAGCCGTTGGACGGTCAAAGCCTGCAATCATTCGCAGGCAGGTGGTCTTCCCGGAACCGGAAGGCCCAAGCATGGAAAAGAACTCGCCATTTTTAATCTCAAGGGATACATCGTCCACTGCCCTCACATCCCCAAAGTGGCGGCTCACGTTCTTGAATTGAATTGCCGAATCGCTCATTTCATTTCCTTAAGTTGGTTTTTATCGCACAAGTATCATCAACAGACAAATGATACAAATCTAAAATTTGTATCATTGATCCACTCATGAAAGATTCAAAGTTCCAGCCGCACCATAATGGTGCGGCTGGATTTTAACGCAAATTCTATTGACCAACGATCTTGGTGAATTCTTCCGTCCAGCGGTCGTAGGTGACACAATTGTCATTACCGTCACCGCAGGCGGCTACAGGCGTCTTCCAGAAATAGATCTGGTCAAAGGTGTCAAAGCCATTGGCGGCGCAGCCTTCTGTGCCAAGCAATTCGCTGGCGCCATCACAGGCAGCAGGAACGGAAGGAGCAGAACCAAACCAGGAAGCCACATCACCCTGAACCTTGGGGTCAATGGAGTGTTCCAACCAAAGATAAGCACACTCAGGGTGAGGAGCATTCGCGGCCATCATGGTGGTATCAGCCCAGCCGGTCGCGCCTTCGGAAGGAACGGTGCTGGCGATCGGAGCGCCGTCAGCTTGCAGGAGGTTGACCTGAAGAGGCCAGGAAGGAGCAGCTACAAAGCCTTCGGTCTTGAAATCTTCAACCTGAACCAGATAATCGCCCCAATACTTGGAAGCGATCTGGCGTTGAGCGGTCAACAGCTCAATAGCAGCCGCGAACTGTTCTTCGTTCAATTCATAGGGATCGGTGATACCCAATTCTGGGTTATGCGCCATCAAATATAAAGCAGCATCAGCAATGTAGATCGGGCCGGAATAAGCTTGAACGCGTCCAGAATTAGATTTGCCATCAGCAAGAGTCTGTTCTTCAAAAACAACATTCCATGAAGTCGGCGCTTCGGGGAAAGCTTCTGTGTTGTACATCAAAACATTCGGCCCCCATTGATAGGAAACGCCGTAATGCTTTCCATCAACGGTGTGCCACGGGGCATCCTGCAAACGTGGATCAACTTTTGAATAAGACGGAATCCTGGCTGTGTCAATTTCCTGCACAGAGCCACCCATGATCAAGCGCAAGCTGGCATCGCCGGAAGCAGTCACGAGATCATATCCACCGCTATTGATCAACTGCACCATTTCATCCGAAGTAGCCGCATCTTTCACGGTCACTTTACAACCGGTCTCAGTTTCGAAAGCAGTCACCCAGTCATACGCGGGGTCATTTGCACCGCGCTCAATATAACCAGGCCAGGCAACGATCGCAACTTCCCCTTCTGATTTGGCAGGTGCGCCGCCGCAAGCAGCGAGAACAAAACTAGCCACCACCAGTAGAACCATCAACTTAAACGCGTACTTTTTCATCACTCTCTCTCCTTATATTTAGTTGGTTTATTCCGATTGAACAAACGAGCAATAAAGAATTGACCCAGCCACCTCCTCTCATGTACTCTAATTACATACAAAGAATTTAAGATACGCAATATCCTATTTCCGAATTAATTATATGAAATGAAGACTGAAAGTCAATCACCGATTGCCGAATAGGACGCACGCCTCGAACCCCGCCCAAATTTGCCAGCCCACTACAAGCAGAATCCACGCTGATAAAGCGTCATTGCATGGCGGTATAATTCACAAAATAAGCGTTCAAAATAACCATGGAGAACAACAATGACAAACCTTCCCATTTATCCTCTCAGCGAAGAACATAAAATGCTGCGTGATGCAGCGCGCGACTTCGCCCAAAAAGAGATCGCTCCCGTTGCCGCCGAACATGATGAAAGCGGAGAATTCCCTCATGCCACCATCAAAAAAATGGGCGAAATGGGTTTTATGGGCATTGAAGTCCCCGAACAATACGGCGGCGCAGGCATGGATAGCCTTGCCTACGTTCTCGCGTTGGAAGAGATCTGCAAAGTGGATGCCTCCCATGGTGTCATCATGTCGGTTAACAATTCCCTTTATTGCCATGGCATTCTAAAATTCGGCACCGAAGAACAAAAGAAAAAATTCATCACCCCCATCGCGTCAGGCAAAGCCATCGGCGCATATTCCCTCACCGAACCCCAAAGCGGCTCAGACTCTGGAACCATGAAATGCCGCGCAACTCGTGATGGTGATTTTTATGTCTTGAACGGGCGCAAATCCTGGGTCACCAGCGGGCCGGTTGCAGATTACTTCGTTGTTTTCATGATGACCGACCCAGAGAAAAAGCAAAAAGGCGTCAGCGCGTTTCTTGTGGATGGCAAAACAAAAGGCCTGATACGCGGCAAGAAAGAACCCAAACTCGGCATCCGCGCATCCGCCACCAGCGAGCTTATTTTTGAAGATTGCCGCATCCCTGCAGAAAACAGACTCGGCAACGAAGGCGATGGATTCAAGATCGCCATGACCGTTCTGGATGCAGGCCGCATCGGCATCGCGTCTCAAGCGCTCGGGATTGCAGAAGCTGCCTACGAAGCCGCGAGACAGTACGCAGGGCAGAGAGAGGCGTTTGGTCAGCCGATTGGCGCATTTCAGGGAACCGGCTTCAAAATTGCAGATATGAAGACCCGCATCGAAGCATCCCGCTTGCTGATCTACAACGCTGCCATTGCAAAAGAAAATTCCAAAGAAAGCGGCGGACGTTATTCGCTGGAAGCATCCATGGCAAAGCTGTACGCATCGGAAACCGCTATGTTCGTTGCCCACCACGCGGTACAAATTCACGGCGGCATGGGCTATAGCAAAGAACTTCCTGTAGAACGCTATTTCCGTGACGCAAAGATCACTGAGATCTACGAAGGCACAAGCGAAATTCAGAGATTGGTTATTTCGAGAAGCGAGCTGGGAATCAAATAACAAAAAAATGGATACCACGCCACTCTGGACTTTGATTCCTCTGGCGGCTGCGCTCGTACTTGCGCTGATTCTTTTGGGTCGCTCCTCAACATGGAGCGACCCTGTTTTCAAGCCTGAACAACCCCCTGAAGAAAAACGATGGAAAGCCAACTCCACAGCAAGCGATTTCCAATCGCAGATGTTGGTTTTCTTTTCCACTCACTGTTGGGAAATTTTACTAACAGGCTTTTCTCTAAGCCTGTTGATATATCTTTTGTTATCTGCACAGACGCAGCTGGCAGGAACAAATCAGCCGCTTCACCCCTTTTATTTTATTTCCCCGCTGCGAAATTTCCTGCGCAATGATTACAACCAAATCGCATCCATAAGCAATCTACTTTGCGGGTTGGCCGGTCTGGTCTTTACAACAACTGCCGCCATCCGCCAATCCTCTGCGAAACTTCATTTCAGCCTGCTATGGAGCTTGATAAGCCTGGCCATAAGTGCGCAATGGATGCTCTCCGGCAAAAACCAACTTTCCATTGGCGTCATTCTTTATCTGTGTGCAGCCATTGGCTTTTTCCTTTGGGGAAAAATAGCTCAAAATTCCACAGCCAAAGACCTGGATGAGAAACAATCTATTCCGTTGTATCTGGAAGTACTTCTTGTCCTTCTCATACTGGCGCTGGCAGCATTCGGACGCTTGTACTCATTGAAATCCATTCCATACGGCATCGAAGGTGATGAGGCAAAATGGACAGCAGAAGTAGTTAATCTCGATATCCGCGGCGAACCAGACAAACTCGGCACGTATCACCGCAACGCATTGCCTGTCAGCTTTTTCATGCAAGCGGTTTTCCACAAAGCTCTTGGGCCATCCATCTTTGCTGCGCGTCTTGAAGTGGCAGTTTTCAGCATACTTGCCACTCTCATTTTTTATCTATTCCTGCGCCAGCTCACAGTTGCGCCAATTGCTCTACTGGCAGCCTGGCTTCTAAGCGCATCCATTTTTGATATCAGCGCCAGCCGCGTGGCTCATGTAGAAAGCCATATAAAGATATGGGTTGTGGTCACCCTTGCTCTACTGTTTTGGGCAATCAAAACAAAACGCTGGCAGGTTTACGCCATTGCCGGGATCGCGCTTGCCATCAGTATGTTGACGTATGACACAGCCTGGCCTCTTGTACCAGTTGCATTCCTAATCGCAATAATAGAAGCCCGCCAACAAAAAGATAAACCTGCGCACATCTTTCTCTGCCTGAGCGCGCTGTTAATCCCATCCATTCTGGTATCCCCGCTTCTCATTCCTTACATTACAGACCGAACAACATACTACCACTTCAGCGGCAGGCAGACAGACCTTTCCTCGTTGTGGAGTTACTTTACCAGTGTGCTCTTCAGTTGGTATGTTGAAATCTTTCATGATTTTAGTTACAACCGTTCTGGGCCGCTTCTAAACGCCTTCCTGCTCCCGTGGATGACATTTGGTCTGGTCGTTGTTCTGGCAACTCCACGCCGCCGCCTCTCTTTCTGGACCTTGGTCTGGGCGCTGCTCTTTATCATTCCCGTCCCTGTAGCACTTCACTCCCCATTCGGGCGGGTGTATTACCCCGCCCTGCCAGCCGCATATGTTCTCATTGCCATTGGAATGTATCTCTTCTGGCAGTCCGGCCTGCGAGCGTTTGGGAATACGTCTCGCTCGCTGCTTATCGTAATATCCTCTTCTATCCTCCTTTGGATTCCCCTCTCAAACTTTTATATCTATTTCAACGAAGTGTACGACTATGACAGCGACAAAATGCGGCGCGAAATTGCCGAACTGGCCGGAGAGGCTGCCAACCCCAACACATTAATTGTTCTCGCATCTGTACCCTACGCAGATGAGCCATTAAACAATGAGTTTCAAACGGTTGAGCTTTTTATGCTTGGCAATTTACCAAATGAACTGATCAAAGATTCCTATAAATATGTTGCGTTAGATGATGTTCTCCCATCCCTGCCAACGTTGAGCACACGTCCCAATCTATCGATCATCCTCGACAAATCCACCCCATATAGCAGCCCCTTGCAGCGGGATGACCTTGCCAGAGCGCTGCGCACTTGCTACCCCAAAGCATCCTGGGTCGAAGGCGTATTTGTTGACCGCGTGGATATCAATGCAGATGCGCTAGCCTCTCCTGCTTGCATAAGCCCAAGGCTCACAATTGAAGCCAAGTCACCCAACACCATTCATTGGCAACTTGAGCAGGGGACTGCCAATGAACTCATTCTGAAATGCGAAGACCATCAAAACATCCACCAGTTGATTCAGGTTGAAACCTTACCCTTTGCCCCCGGCTGGAAAATTGAAACCGCGGTTGCCCCAGGTTGGGCTGGCGCAGGCTTTCTAATGGATAATTTTGGCAGCGATCCGGTTTTCCTTGAGTTCAATTTACAAGAGGAAAACCCAGTGTACCTTTGGGTTCGGTATTTCAAACGTGTGGCTGATAACTCCCCAGCACAGATCACAATTAACAATCAAACAGCAGTCTTTGGAGCGATCGCAGATGAAAAGTTGAATCAATGGAATTGGGAACGAATCGGGCCATTCCACCTTCCAACAGGAATCCAGGTTATTTCACTGGAAAGACCATACAAAGATAATCCACAGGAATTCATGGCGATCTTTTTGGACGAAATAATAATCACCACCGATGAAGCATATCTGCCATCAAATAACCTCGACCAATATCTCATTACCGAAACGACCCGTTATCCGCAAGGACAAACTCAAGGCGAACTGACCCCTCAGTTTGTGTCAGGCTCTTATACATGTTATGTGGAAGCCTACAGCCAGCAAATATTGGTGGACGCCTTCGGCCATTCACCGTTAAAATCCAACTCTGTGAATTTTGTGGTCAATCCCTGAAAAGGATCGTTCATCCCATGAAAACTACTCTCTTCCGAAAACATGGTGGGCCTGAGGTACTGGAATATACAGATTACCCAGCTCCCGAACCGAAAGCTGATGAAGTTTTGGTGCGCATCCATGCTGCTGCACTCAACCGCATGGATATATTCGTGCGCAACGGCTGGCCGGGATTAAAACTGGAACTCCCCCACATCAACGGCGCGGATGGTGCAGGCGAGATCGCGCAGCTTGGGAATGATGTTTCAGGGTTCAACATCGGGGATAGGGTTGTCATTAATCCGAACTTCGGGTGTGGAAAATGTGAGTTCTGCTTAAACGAGCAGGATAACATGTGCAGCAACTGGCATCTCCTCGGCGAAACCATCCGTGGGACGTATGCAGAATATGTTTGTGTGCCGGCGCGCCAGCTTTATCAATTACCCGAGTCTATGGATTTTCACTCGGCGGCTGCGGCGGCATTGGTGTATCAAACCGCATGGCATTCGATGGTCAAACGAGGCGGGGTAAAAGCTGGAGAAACAGTGGCAATTGTCGGCGCGGGAGGAGGCGTAAATTCTGCAAGTATCCAGATCGCAAAACACCTCGGCGCGCGCGTCATCGTCATTGGTTCCAATTCCAATAAATTAGCTCAGGCCGAAGCACTCGGCGCCGATATCCTGATCGACCGCTCGCAAAATGAAGACTGGTCGAAGGCAGTTTTTATGGCAACTGAAAAACGCGGTGTGGATGTGGTGGTGGATAATGTCGGCACGACCTTCCCTTTGAGTTTGCGCACACTTCGCAAAGGCGGCCGCCTGCTGACGGTTGGCAACAGCGGTGCGCCGCGCTTTGAAATTGACAACCGTTTTATTTTTGCAAAACACCTCTCGATTCTCGGCTCTACCATGAGCACACTTGCCGATTTTCACGAAGTCATGGATTTGGTGATTACTGGTAAACTCAAGCCCGTTATTGACAAAACCTTCCCTCTGAAAGATGCCGCAGTTGCACAGGAACGCTTGTGGCTTGGCGAGAATTTTGGCAAGATCACATTACAAATTTAGGAATCTAAAATCGGCACATCCGCTCCGATGCAAAAAAACAATGAAATTTATAAAACGTATTTCTCTTTTTGAAGCAGCACTTGTTCTGGTCATTTTAAGCATCCATCTTTATGCTGCGCTGTCTGATGCATATAATTTTCCGAATGCCTGGTTTAAACGCGATGATGCTTATTATTATTTCAAGGTGGCTCAAAATATTACTGCCGGCCTTGGCAGCACATTCGATGGGATTAACCTAACCAACGGGTATCACCCTCTGTGGATGCTCATTTGTATTCCGATTTTTTCACTGGCAAAATATGACCTGATCCTGCCGCTGCGCATCTTGTTGATGGTGATGGCAGTATTTCAGGCTGCCAGCGCAGTTCTTATTTACAGACTGGTCAGAGATCATTTATCCAATGCGGTTGCCATACTTGCCGCATCATTTTGGGCTTTCAACTTTTACATTCATTCCACAGTGTACGAGTATGGGCTGGAAACTCCAGTGGCTGTTTTTACCCTGCTTTGGTTGATATCACGATTAGCCAAATTTGAAAAAGAAAGACTCACCCATGCAGTAACAACGCGCCAGCTTGTGGAAATTGGTTTGATCGCCGTTCTGGTGATGCTAAGCCGTCTCGACCTGATCTTTCTGACAATTCTTGTCGGTGTTTGGGTTGTGTTCCGCAATGGCCCGCAGCGTTATCTATTGCCTGTGGATGTTGTAATTATCTTTGCAGCCATGACAAGCTCGGCAGCCCTCCGTACAGGGTTGGCGCCGTACAACGCGCACTATGCATCCGCTGCAGTTGAGGCTGCAATTTTTGCGATCGTCATTAAGATCGTTGCGCTATATTTCTTTGGCGCATACCAGCCATTACATACTGCCCCGCTTTGGAAAACACTCCGTCAGGTTTTCTTTGCGCTCACAACCAGCACACTCATCCTTGCTGCCTACCTTTTGCTCCGCGGAAAATTTTCTGATGAGTTTAATTTCCCGCGCTCTGCCCTTCTTTTAGATTGGGGCATCAACCTGATTGCAGCCTTTGCGCTCAGGCTGGCCGCATATTGGTTCAGCAACCCAAAACCAACAAACAGCATATCGGCATTTTCAGAACTGCAATTGAATTGGAAAACATGGCTCGCAGAAGGTACAGCATATTACGGAGTGCTGGGCGGATTCCTTGCCGTTTATATGGTCTTCAATAAATTCATGTTTGGCACTACCAGCCCGGTCAGCGGACAGATCAAACGCTGGTGGGGAACCATGCCATACACCACCTACGAAGAACCTCCCACAAACTGGTTCTCGTTTTTCGGAATCGGCAGAAGCACCTTCAACATTTGGGACCCCGCAACAGACCTGTTCGGCTGGCTGGCAAATATCCTGCGCCCGCTATTGCCCGGTGCACACATGATTCAAGAGCGCTACTATTTTTCCATGCTGCTCTTTATTATTGCGGGCCTCATCCTTGCTTTTACAAATAAACGCCGCACCATTCACATTGGTTCAAAGCTGGCATTTATTCCAATTCTTGCAGGCAGCGGAATTCAAATTCTTTCCTACACAGCCACTGCATACGGCGGAGCGAAAGAATGGTATTGGGTCAGCGAGTTGGTGCTCATTATTCTTGCAGGCAGTTTCTTTATTGACTTGCTCCTTCGCCCTCTGCAAAAGCTAAAATTTGCAAGCCTTGCCATGCAGGCAGCCGCACTCCTGCTTGGAGTGTTCATGGCAAATAATTTTTTCAACTTTGTTGAATACGCCATGCCTCACAACTATTTCGACCCAGCGCGCCGCCCCATGGATGTACTAAACTATCTTGAAGAAAACACACCACCCGGCAGTGTCATCGGCATGACAGGTGGCGGCAATGTAGGCTACTTTATCAATGACCGCACTATCATTAACATGGACGGATTAATCAACAGCTACGATTATTTCCGCGCATTGCAAGGTGGCGAAGGCCCTGCCTACCTGCGCGAACATGGTTTAACCATCATCTTTGCCAATGCCAAAATGCTATCCCTCCCACCCTTTTACGATCAATTCGGCCCCTATCTTCAGAGGTTCAACGAATACGGAGGCAAGGCATTGTTCTATTTATTAGAAGAGCCAAAATATTAGGAGGATATTCTTGCGATACGGATTCTTCACCTCTTTGATTCTTATCCTTGCTTCAGCATGTGTGCCATCTCGGGCCACGCCTCACCCTGCGGACCTTCAGCCTGCTTCCGCTTTTACAGCAATCCCCACACTGACGGTTGTTCCCTCAACCCCAACCTACACAGTGCCCCCACTGGATGATGCCGCAAACACAGCCTACTACTTCGCGCTGGATATCTGCAATGCCAAATGGAGCAACAACGGACAGGAACTTCCCTGCCCGGGCGTGGAAGGACAGCCTTCAGGATATGTTAATTTACTTAGTGAAATTGAATTATCGCTGCCATACAAAGCCAATGCCATTCTTAGCGTCCCAGCACAGGATGGAAATTATCTGGACATTTTTGGCGTATTCCCACCCAGAACGATCGAAGGCAATGATTTTTTCCGTGCTCAGTTGTATTGTATGCCTGGCTCCCAATGTGATGTAACCTTCTCACTTGGCTACTACGATAGCAGCGGAAAATTTCTTGAGCCATTTCCAGCATGGCCCTATAATTATTCTGAACTCCCACGGTTAATAAATTTCCCGTTGGATATTCTTGCCGGACAGACCGTCCAACTGACTTTGGTGGTTCGCGATAACGGTGACCCAGCTGGCGATTTTGCTGTTTGGGTAGAACCGCGAATTTACAGACATTTAGGGATGTTTACCCCAATTCCATAGCCATGAAAAGACCTTTTTCTGTAACCCTTGTACTATGGATGGTGTTATTCACCTTAATATGGAATATTGTACGTGTCTGGACAGCGCTTGAATGGAATAGTGCGCTGACAGAATTCTCTGTCAGCTTGCTGCCAACTGCCAGCGCCATCATTGGCGGAATTTGGGTAGTGATCGGCTGTATTCTCTGTTGGAGTATTTGGCAGGAAAAAGCGTGGGCTGGGAAAATGCTCCTCGGAGCGGCACTCAGTTACACGGTCTGGTATTGGAGCGAGCGGCTCTTTTTCCAAAATCCGCGACCAAATGCCTTGTTTGCTGTTATAGTAAATCTGGGATTAATGATCGTCATCTATTTTGCATATAAATCAATTTCGAGAGAGGCCTATGAGCGAGAAAACGAAAATCCAGTTATTGAATGACCAAAGAGCAAAATCACGCCTTGGCGGCGGACAGGCTCGTATTGATGCCCAACACAAAAAGGGACGCCTAACTGCCCGTGAACGACTTGATTTATTGTTAGACAAAGGTTCCTTTCACGAGGTAGATCCTTTTGTGGTGCACCGTACCCACGACTTTGGGCTTGACGAACAGAAATTTATGAGTGACTCTGTTGTGACAGGCTGGGGCACAGTGGAAGGCCGCCTGGTTTATGTTTATTCACAGGATTTCACTGTGTTTGGCGGCAGCCTTGGTGAAGTTCACGCTGAAAAAATCTGCAAGATCATGGATATGGCTATGAAGAATGGCGCGCCTATCATTGGCCTGAATGATTCAGGCGGCGCACGCATTCAGGAAGGCGTTGTAGCGCTTGGCGGTTATGCAGATATCTTCCTGCGCAACACAATGGCCTCCGGCGTCATTCCGCAAATTTCTGCGATCATGGGGCCGTGCGCTGGCGGCGCAGTTTATTCCCCTGCCCTCACAGATTTTATTTTTATGACCCGCAATACCTCTTACATGTTCGTTACTGGCCCAGACGTTGTTAAGACCGTAACGCACGAAGAGGTAACACAGGAAGAACTCGGCGGTGCAAACGTACACTCTGAAAAATCGGGCGTGTGCCATGTTGCAGCAGACAGCGAAGCGGATACGCTGTATCTCATCCGCAAATTGTTGGGATACCTCCCACAGAACAACATGGAAGATTCACCCTTTGTTCCAGGTGATGACCCGCTGCGTATGGAAGAGGGATTGAATGTCATTGTTCCTGATGATGCGAACAAACCCTACGACATCAAGGAAGTCATCAACATGATCGTGGACAATGGTCAGTTCTTCGAGATTCACGAAAATTATGCACAAAATGTAGTGGTTGGCTTTGCACGTCTCGGCGGTCATTCTGTGGGCATTGTTGCCAACCAACCAGCCGTTCTTGCGGGTGTGTTGGATATTGATGCCAGCGAAAAGGCAGCACGCTTTGTGCGCTTCTGCGATGCTTTCAATTTCCCGATCATCACTTTTGAAGATGTCCCCGGCTTTTTACCTGGCACCTTCCAGGAGCATCACGGTATTATTCGCTCTGGCGCGAAATTACTCTATGCGTATTGTGAAGCGACTGTACCGAAATTAACTGTCATCACCCGCAAAGCCTATGGTGGCGCCTATTGTGTGATGTCATCCAAGCATATCCGCAGTGATATCAACCTAGCGTGGCCGACTGCCGAAATCGCAGTCATGGGGCCGGATGGCGCGGTGAGCATCATCTTCCGCAAGGAATTGGAAACAGCAACAGACCCCGTGCAGAAAAAAGCGGAATTGGTGGCGGAATACAAAGAGAAATTTGCCAACCCGTATGTGGCAGCGCAGCGCGGCTACATTGATGATGTAATTGAGCCAAAAGAGACCCGTCCACGCCTGATTAATGCGTTGGAAATGCTCAGCAACAAGCGCGATGCGAATCCGGCCAAAAAGCATGGCAACATTCCGCTGTAAGCAGCCTCATGGATACGAACGAACGTCTGCATCGAATCAGCGAATTCATCCTTGCACGCCGCGCCGCAACAGAAGCCAAAGGCGCAGCAAATTTCAGCGCGTTTGATTATGAATATCGCTGGAAGCACACCTTGCGCGTTGTGCAATATGGCAGGCAAATTGCTGAAGAAGAAGGCGCAGATGTGGAAGTGGTGATGGCGGCTTGTCTGCTGCACGACATTTCCAAGTTCGATGATGAAGAATATGGTGTGGAGCATGGCCGTGTCAGTGCAAGAATTGCACGTCCATTTTTGGAGACACTTGGCTATTCTGAAGAGAGACTGAACAACATTTGTTTCTCCATCGCAGTTCATGTGGATGACAAGGCAGACTTTGAGCATCCGATAACAATAGAGTCTAAGATCGTTAGCGATGCAGATAATATAGATCGTTTCGGTGCGTATCGTTTACTGCTTCAAAACAAAGATGTAGCAGAGAATTATGATGCATTGATCGAAAAAGCAAAAGGCCGTTTGGTAACCCTGCGAAAATATCGCGAAGCAAATTCCATGGGAACCGCAGCCAGTAATAAATTATTTAATCGGCAGCTCGATATTCAGATCAATTTTTTTGAGCATTTAGTGGAAGATAGCAAGCTGACAGTGGAAGCAAAAATATAAGACACCGAGCCAGAGGATGGAGCCTTTATGTTCAATAAAGTATTAATTGCAAATCGTGGAGAGATCGCAGTCCGCATCATTCGTGCCTGTCGTGAGCTGGGCCTTGAAACTGTGGCTGTTTTTTCTGAGGCAGACCGCAACGCTCTGCATGTTCGTTACGCAGACGAAGCCTATTTATTAGGGCCTGCGCCTTCACGCGAATCCTATTTGCGGGCAGATAAAATTTTGGATGTTGCCAAAAAGGCCGGCGCAGATGCGATTCACCCAGGGTATGGGTTCCTCGCAGAGCGCGAAGACTTTGCCGCAAAATGCGCGGATATGGGTATTACGTTCATCGGTCCCAAGCCATCGTCCATTGCGGCGATGGGAGATAAAGGCAAGGCGCGTGCAACGGTTATCAAAGCAGGCGTGCCTGTTGTGCCCGGCACGGAAGATGTGGGCAATATGACAAATGATGACTTGCTCAATATTGCCCCAACTATTGGGTTTCCGCTGCTGATCAAAGCCACCGCAGGTGGCGGCGGAAAAGGCATGAGAGAAGTACGAAGCCTGGAGGAAATGCCGACCCTGCTCCAGTCCGCAAGACGCGAGGCGGAATCAGCCTTTGGCGATGGAAATGTCTATTTGGAGAAATTAGTCGAAGGCGCGCGCCATATCGAATTCCAGATCATGGCAGATTCGCATGGCAATGTGATTCATCTCGGCGAGCGAGAATGCTCCATTCAACGCCGTCATCAAAAGCTGTTGGAAGAATCGCCATCCCCATTCCTCGATGATGAACTGCGCGAAAAGATGGGCAACGTGGCGGTCAAGTCTGCGCAGGCAGTGGATTATGTCAACGCAGGCACCATTGAATTTCTTGTAGATAAAGACCGCAACTTTTATTTTCTTGAGATGAATACCCGCTTGCAGGTGGAACACCCCGTTACTGAGATGGTGACAGGCGTGGATATCGTGGCTGAGCAATTACGCGTCGCTCGCGGCCGACAACTGAGTTACACGCAGGAGCAGATCCAACTCAAGGGGCATGCCATTGAATGCCGCGTGAACGCGGAAGACCCATTCAGCGGGTTTATGCCATCCACAGGACGAATCACTCACAGCATTTTGCCCACTGGCCCCGGGGTGCGCGTGGACACTGGTGTGTACCCGGGTTTTGAGATCACTCCTTTTTACGATCCGATGATCGCCAAGCTGATCGTGTGGGGCGAGACTCGCGCACAGGCCATTTTGCGAATGCGCCGCGCTTTGGAAGAATACCGCATCGTTGGTGTACGCACGAACATCCCCTTCCACCAGACACTGATGGACTCGCATCGCTTTATGGGTGGTCAATTCGATACCCGTTTTGTGGAAGAACGTTTTTCGATGGAAGCCGCTTCTGAGACCGATGAGAAGCAGGCCGAGATCGCTGCCATCCTCGCCACATTGGTGGCACACCAGCAAACAGAACGCTCTGCGCATATTGTCCGCCGTAACGAACGCGATACCAGCAACTGGAAGTGGGTCGGCCGCTGGGAACGTATGCACCGCTAGGATTTGATTTTCCACAAGGATACCTTATGAAATACGTGACAACGATTGAAGATAAAGAATTCGAGATCGAGATCGTGGATGATCATCACATCCGCATTGGTGACCGCCTGTTAGCTGTAAATTTTGAATCAGTAAGCGGACAGCCTGTCTTTTCCCTTATTCTGGATGGCAAATCCTACGAATCCTTTGTGTACCAAGGTGAGGAAGATTGGGAGGTTCTTTTACGCGGAAGGCAGTTCCAGGTAAAAATTGAAGATGAGCGCGAAAAACGCCTGAAATCAGCCGCCGGCGGAGGAATGTCTGAGGGTGGAGAATTCCACCTCAAAGCTCCCATGCCCGGGCTTGTGGTGAGCGTGCTCGTTGAAGAAGGTCAGAGCGTGGAAAAGGGACAGGTGATGCTGATCCTTGAATCCATGAAAATGCAGAATGAACTCAAGGCTCCGCGAGATGGAGTCGTTGGGCGCGTGCGCGTGAAGGCTGGTGAAAGTGTTGAACAAAAACAATCCATGCTGAGTCTGCACTAATGTCTGCCAATGGACAGGAAACCGAAGTAAAGTTTTACGTACGTGACTTGAAAAGAGTCGAATTGCGCCTTCTTGATCTGAAGGCGCAATTGATTCAGCCGCGTGTGCATGAGGTGAATTTACGTTTTGATTTTCCCGATGGCAGTCTGCGCAGAGATTTCAAAGTTCTGCGCCTGCGAAAAGATGCCGATGCCAAATTGACCTTCAAAGGCCCAAGCGAAGAGCGGGAAGGCGGCGTGATGAGCCGGAAGGAAATAGAATTTACTGTTGGCAGTTTCGAGGATGCAAAACAATTCCTCGAACTGCTGGGGTACGTGCCTGTTGTTTTCTATGAAAAATTCCGAACAACCTTTGAACTTAAAGACGCTCATATCATGCTGGACGAATTGCCCTACGGGACATTTGTTGAGATCGAGGGAGAGAACATCCAAACCCTTGCAGAGATCACGCATCTGCTTGGCTTGAATTGGGGAGAAATGGTGAAAGCTGGCTACCATGCCTTGTTTGACAGAGTAGCAGATAAGTTCAAGCTCAAATCTGCCGACTTGAGCTTCAAAGCGCTCGAATCTGTACGAATTACCGCGGATGATCTAAACATCAGCCCTGCTGACTTATAGTTAGATTTGCAATTGATGTAAAATCCGCGCCGCGCTTGACAATGTAATACGCGGGACTATACTAAAGCTGGAGGCAATATGGAAATTAAAGGCTTTAGCGAACTTGCCAAACATGTACCTGAGTTACTTTCCACAAGCGGGAAAACAAAATTGGCGCTGCGCTTTGCAGGCTTCTTTTTTCTTACTACTGCCTATTTCATAGTTTCAGACAAAATTCCAACATGGACAATTGACAGCCAGATCGTTGTAATGGCTTTGGGGTATCTCATTCTCAGCCGTTTCTTCACCCGAAAAAAAATCTTCCTCGAAACATATAAAGCGATGGCATTTCAACAAGCCTTTGTGCG